>JAFGCI010000006.1 GCA_016932735.1 Candidatus Aenigmatarchaeota archaeon | reverse complement strand
ACTTCCGGTAGTGTAACTCCATATCTCCGTACCATTGGTTGCATTGATAGCATATAGTTTATCATCATTTGATCCCACATAAACAATCCCTTCAGAAACAGCAGGAGACGATATAACATGATAGCCTGTCGTATAATTCCATATCTCAGCTCCGTTTGTCGCATTAACAGCGTAGAGCTTACTATCTCGCGATCCTACATAAACAATCCCTTCAGAAACAGCAGGAGACGATTGTATATATTCGCCTGTCGTATAATTCCATATCTCCGTACCATTGGTTGCATTGATAGCATATAGTTTATCATCATTTGATCCCACATAAACAATCCCGTCCGAAACAGCAGGAGACGATTGTATATTATTACCTGCCGTATAATTCCATATCTCCGTACCATTGGTTGCATTGATAGCATATAGTTTATCATCATCTGATCCTACATAAACGATGAAATTAGCAACGGCAGGCGAGAAACGAATACTAGACCCCGTCGTATAATTCCATATCTCAGCTCCGTTTGTCGCATTAACAGCGTAGAGTTTAGTGTCAAGTGACCCCACATAAACAATACCATTTGACACGGAGGGAGATGATTCAATAGTTGCTTCTGTTGTATAATTCCAAAGCAAACCAAAATCAGTCATGTTAACTGTACCAGGATAATATCTGTTGTTATCCAATGTTCTTCCGAACATCTTCCATTCATAAATTGATGTTGAGTTTGATGTTCTTGTATCAACAGTAAATGATATCGTGTCCGAACCGGTATTACCGTTTGTGTTATTCACCCATAAAGTAAGTATATTAGAGCCTTCAGAAACCTCCAGAGATGTCCCATTTGCGCAGTTTATTGTTGTATTGGTTGCATTGTCGTTAAGATTGTACCAGCATGTATGGTTCTGATATGCTGACAGATAAGTGAAATTCAAATCTATCTGATTAATGTTGTAATGCCATCCTGAAAGCGGTGAGATTATATTCACAACCGGGCTCAGACTCACATTAAAGTGAGTCATGTTTGAGCCAAGATTGCCGACAGAATCATTTGAGTAAATCGTTATGTTATGTTCCCCTTCTGTAGAGACATTGAAAGTGGTATTAGTGCATGAAGGGATTGAAACGTTGGCTGACCCGTCCAGTGAATACCAGCATGAGTCAACACCAGCGGGGTTGTCAATTGCCGAGTAGTTTAAATCAATGCTTTCATTGGTAAGGACGGCCTCATACCACGGATAATATATTGTAATGTTCGGCCCGTAAGTATCTACTGTGAACCATACCGTTGTCTGGTTCAGGTTGCCCCAAGTGTCGTTTGCAGTGAAAGTTGCATTGTGGAGCCCATTCAACAAATCATTGTAAGCCGTATAATACCAGTGGTAAGCAGTGTCATTGGAAAGATAGACTAAGCTTTCTGAATCGACTTTAAGCCATGATTTGTTCAGCGCTTTATCGGCAGTGATATTGAAATCGACATGCTTTGGATGGATGGTTGAATTGAGCGGCGTTTCAACAGTTATCTGGGGAGGAATGAAGGACTGTATCGCTGCATCGGTATCTATCCTGTAATAAACAGTCCCCGAGTCGTCAATAGGAACTCCGGTATCGTTTAATCTCTGCCTCACAAGAAGCGGATTGGGAAGAGAACCGTGATAATAAAGATACAACTGGTTAATCAGCGCTATCGTCCCTGAAACATGGGGCGTTGCCATAGAAGTTCCCGACATCTCAACATAGCCGCCTCCCCATTGGGTGGAATTTATGTAATATCCGGGAGCAGTCACTATTTCGGGAAAGTTGGGATGCCTTTGCGCGGAGCTTACGAAAACATCGTTGTCGTCCGTGTTTGAGACCTTTGTCGCATTTGTAATGCATGAAGGGAAGGCGATTCCCGGAAGAGAAACGTTGTTGCCTGTCGCTATGACAACACTTATATTTTTCTCCAGAGCAGCATTAACCATTTCGGCATAAGGAACAATCCATGAGGCTGTCGTATCGCAATAGTTTGTGAATTGACCGCCACCCAAACTCATACTGATAACAGAAATATTATATTCCTCGCTTTTGTTGATGCACCAGTCCATTCCCTGAAGGTCTGCTGTCCCCGGACAGCTTGTAGGAGGCTTGCAGACTTTTACTGCAACAATATTAACGTCAGGAGCGACACCCATCAAAGAGCCGTTAGCTCCCACTATTCCCGTCACATGGGTCCCGTGTCCCTGGTCATCCATCGGGTCTGCATCGCTGTTTATCATATCCCAGCCGCCTATCAGCCGGTTGCATGAACTCCAGTTGATTGTAGTGTTTACAGAACCGTTTATGACCTGGTCAATCACAAAACCATAATCGACTGTGGTCTCGTCTGAAACCGTGTGGACATATATAGTATCTCCGGGAACAGCAGGAGACCATACATCAGTATGGGAGCCAGTATAAGCGGCAACAAGCGTGTAATTCCCGTCATAAACTTTTACATAATCCCATTCAGTCTCCATTGTGATGTTGGAGAAGTGGACGGCTATGCTTGTGAAATTTTCGACCGTTATATTGTATGCCTCAATGCCGTCATTTGTATAAGGGTGGCTGGATTCCTCTGAATATGCCTGCGTGTTTCCGTTGTATGTATGGTAGACTATTGTGCAGTTGCCGAGGTCAGGATGGGTGTAATCGACGCCCATATCAAGGATGCAGACAGTCTGCCCGACACCGGTGACGTTCGTTCCATTGAGCTGTCTGGCCCATGTGTCATTCGCATGTATATGGGGAACGCTGTCTTCCAGGAATATATGCTTCTCCACGGGCTTCGATATTAGTTTTACATCAGGGTCTGCGGACAGTTCTCCTAAACTTTCCACTGGAACCCTTACGGCAACGGCATTTATTGAGCTGAACTCGTAAAGGACTTCACCTTTCACAGACTTGATGGAGTCCGAGATATATTTCTTGGATGAAATGGTCTTCGTCACTTTTCCAAAAACATCCCTTGTTTCCTTTTTTTCAGCATTGAGGGATATGACGACATCAACCATCTTTTTGGAAGGGCTCTTCATCTCCTGCAAAAGGGCGGAATCAATCTTTCTTGCATCAATCCTGCTCATCTCAGAATTCGCAGATATAGAGAATAAAGATAGAGCTACTGCTAGAAGAACTAAAATGAAAAACAATCTTTCCCCCCACATATGGATAAAATTGGTTGAGAGGTTAATAAATTAATATAATAAAAAAGAAAAACTTTTTAGTTCAAACCAGCTACATCCCCAAACTGGAGATTTTCAAGTTCTTCGAAAATTCTGTTTAACGGATGATCCTTGTTATACAGACCTATCATAGGCACTCCGCCAACAGCTTTAAATGTGCCGGTAGCTTCAGTGAACATTCTTGCAGCTTTTTTATGCACTTCCCCTGTCAGTGTCTCAGTTTCCGGATTGTATGAATCTGAAGTAAAAGCGACTTTCCTTCCAGGGCGTTGTTTCTCACCGAGATTGATATAGAAAGAAATACCACTTGAAGAATGTCCGTTA
Source organism: Candidatus Aenigmatarchaeota archaeon (assembly GCA_016932735.1). Taxonomy (GTDB): domain Archaea; phylum Aenigmatarchaeota; class Aenigmatarchaeia; order QMZP01; family QMZT01; genus JAADIF01. The sequence goes on along the minus strand of JAFGCI010000006.1, from coordinate 213,963 downwards.
AGTGAAGGGTCTCTTCGTTCTATGAATCCGCTTGCATTATCCGGTTTAATAACCATTTTTAGCTGGTCTCCGCCTGGATAATTCTGAACTAAATCAACTCCTCCGTCCCTATAATGGACATTGCATCTAGATTTGCCACTCCATATACCATAACCTGTTATTTCCTTCCTTCTCGGTATAATTTTCAATATTCCCACTGTGTTCACCTCATAATCCTAAATAATTATATTTTATCACTACACAATAATTAATTTAAGTGTTTATAAACCTTTCGGTGTCCGGTTCTATTAAACCAATTTAAGCCGTAGATTTAATAAATTCATCGATAAAAATGAGCATTTTATGGACCGAAAAATACAGGCCGGAGACCTTTTCTGACATTTCAGGTCAGGGAAAGGCTTTGAAGGAGATTTCAGGCTTTTTAGAGTCTTTTAAGCCCGGAAAAGCCCTTCTTCTGGCAGGAAAGCCCGGGATAGGAAAGACTCTCTCAATTGAAACTATCTGCAGGGAGAAGGGATGGCTCCTTATGCAGATGAACGCCTCGGATTCAAGGACAAGCGATGAGATTCAGGCTCTTTTAGGCCAAAGCTCGAATATGAGGCCTCTTTTCCACAAAAAGAAGGTCATTCTGATAGATGAGGTCGATGGCATCTCTTCGAGGGAGCGGGGAGCCACAAAGACCCTTATAGACATAGTCAAGAAGTCGTCTTTTCCCATAGTTTTCATAGCGAACGATCCATGGCTTCCGAAACTGAAGAGTCTGAGAAATCATTGTGTTCTGGTCAAATTCAGTAAGGTGACCGCCCCTTCCATTGAGAAGAAGCTGAAATCTATATGCGATGCAGAGGGAATAGAATACGATGATATGGTCATAAAGAGCCTTGCGAGATGGTCGGGCGGAGACCTTCGTTCAGCTATAATAGACCTTCAGGCCGTCGGCGAAGGAATGAAAAAGATAACAGAGGACGACCTTCTTTCACTGGGATTCAGGGAGAGGGAAACGGACATGTTCAGCATACTTCCTACCATATTCCGTGCAGGCAAGATTTCCGTCGCGAAAAGGATGATATGGGACGCTGACAAGGACGCAGACATGGTCTTCTGGTGGATTGAAAATAACATCCCCGTCGAGTTCTCACGGCCGGAAGAGATACAGAGGTCATTGAACATCCTGTCCAAAGCCGACATCTACAGAAGCTACGTATCCAAGCAGCAGAACTGGCGCTTCAAGGCATACATGGTAGATCTGATGTCCGCAGTTTCTGTCGGAAGGAAGGAAGAACCAAGGCACGGCTGGATGAAATATGAAGCCCCTTCAAAGATAGCCATGATGGCCTTCACCAAGAATGAAAGGGCTGAATTAAAAGAGCTTTATGGAAAAATCGGCTCTTATGCCCATTTATCCAACAGAGGCGTCAAAAGAGACTTGCTTCCCTATCTTCGGATAGTCCTCCAGTCGGGAAAATTCAGGAAGAACGAAAAAGATAATGGACAAAAACCAAAGCCGACAAGCCTTATGTCCTTTGCAGTTCAGGAGAATTTCAAGCCTGTAAAACAGCTTCTTCTGAACGATGATGAGATAGCAATGCTTCTGGATTGAATTCTCCGGATTCAAACATCTGTTTATAATCTGAAAGATCTTTTTTGACTTTTTCGTACAATCCCAGGTTTTTCTCTATCTCAGCCCAGGTTTTTGGACATTCCATCTGGAAGTGGTATCCATAAGAATCGATATCCATAAGCTTGTCACCAATCTTTTTCTTTTCGAGATGGCCTGTAAGAAGCGCAAGCCATAAATCGCTTGTATTGTGCCTCAAATCATTTGCTTTTATCCTGTATACCCTTGGCGATGAATTAATTATTCTTAATCTGTAACAATCCTTTGCCTCCTCCGGCTTTCTTGTAATGACGTTTACCATAGATATCGTATTGCTACTGAATCCTGCCAGACATTCTGCATATCTCTCCTTTTCGTGCATTTCACGTATGTCATGCAGATATCCCGCACTTATTTCATCCGGGTTTCTTACACCCTCCAGCAGAATAAGACCGCCGACTACATTGTCGGGATGATTCTTGAAAGGCTCTCCAATGTCCCTGTAAACTCCTTTGTGAAGTCTTGCAGCTGTTCTCTTGGCTCTTATAATCTGAGAGCTGCCTTCGGTTGAGAAATTCCCGCTTCTAAGAACATTGTATAAGGAACTCCCACAATCATAATATTGAGATTGCCCGATTAAAAAGGAAGAAAAATCCTGACTCTGATAACTCATTTATTAAAATAATTACGAAATTATTAATATGCATAATGTTCCACGACACATTTAAAAGCCATTCCGTTTTATTATTACTCTATGATTTTCGATAAGTCCGTTCTTGGCAATCTGGAAGAACTTCTCATGGTTAAAGGAAAGAAATACATAATCTACCACAGGGACGCTGATGGGGTCTGCTCTGCCGCCCAGATAATGAAGGTATACAAGGGTTTTCGCGGTCTTTGCCGGGAAGGACCCATACTTGATGACAGTTTCATCAAATTCCTTATACTATCGGAACCGAAAGTGATAGTCTTTGTTGACCTTCCGGTAGACCAGCATCATGAGAAGCTGGTTAAGCTTAAGGAGAAAACGGACGCGGGCATCGCTATTATAGACCATCACCCTTTCGAAAAGAATATGAACAGCGAGGGGATAATACACATAAACAACATGTTCCTCGACGGCTTTAAGGATTCTTACATACCTGCAAGCTGCATAATCTGGAGGCTTCTTGGTGAAATGGGGAATGACTCCGAGCCATATTCATGGATAGCAGGGATAGGTGTTATAGGGGATTACGGGCCCAAAGAATGCATGGATGTCATAAAAAGTGTCAGGAGGCAGAATCCGGAGCTTGTGAAAGGGGAAATAATGAAATGCAACCTTTCAAATGGTTCTGACATGATATCTGCATCAATAACAGTCAGAGGTCTCAAAGGCGCCGATTACTCCCTTAAGCTTCTTCGCAAAAGCGAAAGCTTCTACGACTTCGTATCGGATGATAACCTGATAGAATGGAACGGAATACTCCAAAGCGAAGTTGCGAGGCTCGCAGACGATTTCAGAAAGAACAAAGAGATTGACGAAAAAAAGAAACTTATATTCTATGAAATAAAAAGCGATCTCAGCATCTCATCAATAATATCGACTGTAGTTTCAGAGATGTACAGCACTCATGTAATCGTCATCTACAAGAAATGGAACGATTCTTTCAAGGTTTCCATGCGCTGCCAGGACGGTCATGTGGACGTCGGCGAGCTTGGAAAGAAATGCTCTGAAGGAATAGGCTCAGGCGGCGGCCATAAGAAAGCTGCGGGTGCATTCATAAACAGTGACTGGGATACTTTCAGGAAAAGAATAATCGAAAACATTTCATGATTATGCTCTTATTTTTTCATCTTCATGGTGCTTTTTACAGTTGCAACTATTTTTCTTTTGTTCAATGTAACTCTTAATGGCCTCCGCCGAATACGGATCCAGATTCAATAGTGCAGCATCCTCAGGCCTTACCCACATGTAATCTACTATCTCCCGTTCTATTAACTTTGGCGAACCGTCTGATTCGCAGACAAAATTGAAAAGCAAAAGATGTTTCCTCTCATAGTATTCCGGATGGAGCATGAATTCTTGGACATTGAGTATGTCCTTGACTTCAACATTCATATCGAGCTTTTTTTTAATCTCCCTGCTGACAGTCTCCTTAAGCTTCTCTCCGATCTCGACATGGCCTCCCGGGAGAGTAAATTTGTCTTTCCATTTCTCGTTTTTGATAAGAAGTATATCCCCATCTTTATTGAAAACAAGGCCATTGGCAACGGACTCAGGATATTTTTTCAATGAGATACACCTTGGCTTATTCTCGCAATCGAAAAGATTTAAAGTTTATAGCTTCGCGACGTGTTATAATTAGAACTTATTCAAAGTATTTGATTGTTTTTGTGAAACTCCATAGAAGAACAAAGTTCCATAGTAGGAACTATCGAATTTAAATTAAAAGAAAAGAAAGGTGCGGGATTTAGCAGCTTGCGTTTGATGCTGTTCCGCCAGAACCCACCGGTCCAAGCGAAGCTGCTTCTGCGGTTGTGCTTAATTTTGTTTTGCACTCTTCCGGCGGATTGTTGAATGCGTTGCATACTGCATCAAGAACCGCCTGCTGGGAACGTGAAACGCTCGCTACGACTCCGTTTATGACTGTCGTTGGTGAGCCCCTGACGCCATAATTTGTGTTATCTGCATCCTGTACCCTGTATCTTGGGTAGTTCCCCTCAGGATTTGCGAAGTCTTCCATGACATTGAATTCCGTGTTTGTGGCTTCTATACATGCATCCAGTTTTGCCTTGTCTATCCCGACTTCGTCAAGACATCCTTCCCAGTCTCCCTTAGGTGCGAAGCATCTGAAGTAGTCGGTGAATTTATCATTCTGCTCTTTCTGAATGCAGTATTGTCTTGTATTCTCATCTCTTTCTTTCTCACCGTGCATCAGATAGTTTACCCATTTAATCTCAATATCAGCCTTGTCGCCGAGAGTCTCCATTACAGGAACAACAGCCTTTTCCATCTGAAGTCCGTAAGGGCAGTATGACATTATGAAGACCTCTACTTTTGGCTTGTCGCTTTTCGGGACGGTTGGCGCTGGTGGAGCTTCGGCTTCTGCCGGCTTGTCTTTTGCCGCCATGTCGCAGACATCCTTGTTTGCAGTTAGGTCGCATACGGTCTGCTCAAATGAGTATTTGCTGTTTATGCCGTTTATTGTGAGCTTGTTGTTGTATATTAAGACATAGCCGGGAATCGACATCTGCTGTGTGTATTCAATCACAGTCACGCCTATTCCGAGCTTTCCTGCAATCTCAGTTGCAGAAGCCTTCAATCCCTCGCATGAACTGCACCCTGTTGATATGATATAATACATATGGTTTTCTGCTGAAGTAACCGACTCACCGGTTGCGAGTGGTGCATCGCCCGAACCTATTAAATTGACTCCCGTCTTTGCTTTGCCGTCACCGACAGCGTACATATCGGTTCCGGGGCTTCCGCCGGATATGAAATAACCAGCGACGAAACACAGGACCGCAATAATGACAAGTGTCGTGTAAACGCTGCCGGCAGTGAATTTCTTTTTAGTATCAATCAGCTCATGTTCTTTCTTATGGAACAATTTCTTTTTCTTTGACATTATAACACCTCATTGTATATTTACTTCACTAATTAATTGATAACTTAATATATGTTTTTATTGTATTGGGTTTCTTTTCGGATATCACCGTATTGTTTACGAATATTTATTGCAGCCTGATAATCCTTTGTTATGATAAAAGCAGTCGTTTTCGATCTCGACAACACGCTTATGGATTACATGAAGATGAAAACCATCTCGTGCAGGGAAGCGCTGTCGGCAATGATAGATGCGGGCCTTGAGATAGATGAGAAAACCGGAACGAAAAAACTTTTCGACCTTTATGATGAATATGGCATTGAGTTCCATGAGGCATTCCAGGTATTCCTGAAAAAGGAAATCGGTAAGATTGATTGGAAGATTCTTGCGAGCGGAATAAACGCTTACAGACGCGTAAAGGAAAGTTTCCTTTCACCTTATCCGCATGTACAGAGCACATTAATCAAATTAAGGGAACGGGGACTGAAGCTGGGGATAGTATCCGATGCGCCGAAGCTGAAAGCATGGCTTCGCCTGACAGGGATAGGTCTTGCCGATTTTTTTGATGCTGTTCTTACCGTGGATGATGCCGAAGGCAACACGAAGCCTCACCCGATGCCCTTCCTGGAAATCACGAAGAAGCTTAAAGTTAAGCCTGAAGAGGTTATATTTATCGGCGACAATCCATCAAGAGACATAAAGGGAGCGAATCAGGCGGGGATGCATACAGTCCTTGCAAAATACGGGCAGTGGAAAACACAGGGAAAGACGAAGATAGAAAAAGCTGACTACGAAATAAATGATATCAAAGAAATACTAAGAATTAATTTGCTGAAATAATAAATTAATATTAGTGCATGCCTTAGTTTTGAAAAACCTGAGGATTCAAAAACAGCAATCTAATATATTAGCGGTGAGAAAATGGGAAAACATGAATGTTTACAGTGCGGATGGACAGGAAAACCAGAGATATTGGAGCCCTCTACAAAAGTTTGTCCAAAATGCGGAAGCGTCAGACTGAAGAAGATTGAAAAGAAATGAGAAAGGTTTGATATTTAAATCTAACCTTCAACTACTTCTGAATCAGACATACTGTCCGTAAAAAAGTAATCACTTATAAATGGTTATACTCCAGAATACAAATCTTTATAAAGGACCAAACTATTGTATTTATATTGTTTATGGATGTTTATAGTCACTTTTAGGAGGTAACACAATGGAAGGAGAAACCAAGGAGAAAAGGAAATGTCCTGAGTGCGGTTCTGAAAAAATCATATATGATGCTTCAAAAGGAGAAACCGTATGTTCAATGTGCGGACTGGTAATAAACGATTCTATTATAGACACGACACAGGAATGGAGGGCTTTTGACGAGAATCAGAGGTCGAAAAGGGTCAGAACAGGCGCTCCGCTCACACCAACAAAGCATGATCAGGGCGTCACGACCGAGATAGGAAAGGGTCGTGGTGAATTGTTCAAAGTCTCTGCAAAGAAGAGAGCCCAGTATTACAGGCTTTCAAAATGGCACAAGAGGCTTATCAAGTCAAAGGACAGGAACCTTTCATTCGCGTTCTCCGAGCTTCAGAGGCTGATATCATATTTAGGGCTTTCTCAGGCAATACATGAACGCGTCGCGAAGCTTTACGAGAAAGCAGTTGACCAGGGCCTTGTAAGAGGACGTTCAACTGAGTCAATAATTGCGGCACTTCTTTACACGACATGCAGGGAAGAGGGTGCTCCAAGAACGCTTGATGAAATATCGAGAGCTTCCGGAATAAACAGAAGAGACATCGGGAAGACTTATCGATATATTTCAAGGAAGCTTAACATAAGGATACTGCCCGCAAGGCCTCAGGATTACATACCGAGATTCGGGTCGCTTCTGGATCTTGACGAGATGGTTCAGGTCCGCGCAATTTCAATCCTTGACGATGCGACTAAGTTCGATGTCACAAGCGGCAAAGGACCAATTGGAGTTGCAGCAGCAGCATTATACATTGCAGCTGTTCTTGAGGGCAGAAGAAAGACCCAGAGAGAAGTTGCTGATGCAATCGGCGTAACCGAGGTCACAATCAGGAACCGTTACAAAGAAATCATAGACCATCTTGGCATAAAGGACGAAGTCGAGGAAAAAGTCAGAGAGGAAGAGAACGAAAAAGAAGGGAAATAGCTTCTTCTTTAATTTATTTCTTCTCTATTCTTACTTTTAATATTTCCTTGTCGGTTACTTCAAGCACTGTTATCAGCCAGCCGTTTTTAGCCTCAATAACCTCATTCTCTTTCGGAAGCCTTTCAAGCTGTTCAGTTATGAATCCGGCAACAGTATTCACATCAGTATCTGTGAGCTTTATCCCATACCTTTTCCTTATGTCAATAATTTTGGCCTTGCCTTCGGCAATAAAAGTATTTCTCTTCACTTTCTTTATCTCGGTGCCCTCGCTATTATCGCTTTCATCATAAATCTCGCCGACAATTTCCTCTACAAGGTCTTCAATCGTTACAAGACCCTGAACATTTCCGCTCTCATCGACAACTATAGCCATGTATATTTTCTTCCTTCTGAGGTTGAACAGTAAATCATCAAGTTTTTGCGTTTCGGGCACGAACAGGACAGGCTTTATATCCTCCTTTAAGTTTTTGTTCAGGGTGCTGTTTTCGATATGCTTCATCATGTCCTTGATGTAAACGAGCCCGATTATGTTGTCCCTCTCCTTTTCATAGACGGGAAGCCTTGAAGCGCCTTCTCTGACCATCATATCTATCGCGTCCTTGATAGTTGAAGCGGCTTTTATGTCTATTATTTCATCCCTGGGAGTCATTATCTGGGAGACGTTGGTATCCGTGAAATCAAAGACATTATGTATCATTATCTTCTCATCCTTCTCTATCTCACCGGCTTCCTCACCCATTGTGAGTGCAATCTTTACATCCTCTTCTGTTACCCCCTTGTCCGTGGGTTTTGTGAGCTTCTCATTAGCCTTTGAGAACATCTTTGATATCGGCCAGAGAACTATCATAAGTATCCTGAGAGGTTTTGAAACAAGAAGTGAAATTCTTGTCGCATGGTTATAAGCTATCGATTTTGGAAAAATCTCACCGAAAACCAGTATGAGAACAGTCAGCACACCGACTGCTATACCCGTTCCCACGTCCCCAAAAATACGTATGGCAAGAACAGTAGCAATCGCGGTTGCTGATATATTTACTATGTTGTTCCCGATGAGTATCGTGGTCAGCAGCATGCCCGGCTCAGATTTTATTTTCTGAAGAGTCCGGGCCCCTCTCCGGCCTTCTTTGATCATTCTTCTTATCCTTATTTCACCAATCGAAAAGAGGGCTGTTTCCGAAGCAGAAAAAAATGCTGAAAGGGCTAAAAGTATAATCAGGATAGTTGTTTCGATAATCACTTCATATAACCTCATTTTCTAAACTATCCGCCCCAAAAAGGCGATTAGCATATTCACGATATGTATAAATTCCTTGTGATGAGAGCTAGTTATATTTTTAAGAATCTTAAATATATTCTTAAACTTCTGTCTTAAATGTAAATCAGGTGGTTATATTTAGCGATTTTGATGAAGCGGAGGAGAAGAAACTAAGGGAATTCGTAAAGATGATAGAAGGCATAAGGGGAAGGCATACGGAGCTCGTCACAGTTTATGCTCCAGCCGGATACAACATCAATAAGGTCAGCGAACAGATAAGAAACGAACAGTCGACCGCTTCCAACATAAAATCCAAGACCGTCCGGAAAAACGTTTTGGCAGCATTGGAGAAAATAATACAACACCTGAAAATGTACAAGGAAACCCCGAAAAACGGCATCGCAATTTTCTGCGGAAACATTTCAGAAAAGGACGGCGTTTCCGATATTGAATTATGGGTAATCGAGCCCCCCGAACCGCTGAGGCAAAGGCTTTACAGATGCGACCAGACCTTTGTGATAGAGCCATTAAAGGAACTGGTCCGCGAAAGAGAAATATACGGGATAGTCATTATTGACAAATCCGATGCGGACATAGGTGTCCTTAAAGGAAAACATATAACAAGAATCAAACATTTCGATTCACTTGTTCCAGGAAAAACGGAGGCCGGCGGTTGGTCTCAGGCCCGTTACGCCCGTGTTAGGGAAGGACTTCTGAACGATTTCATGAAGCAGGTAGGCCGGGTTGCTTCGGATAAATTCATGAAGTTCGGGAAGGATCTTCTCGGGGTGCTGGTAGCAGGACCCGGCCCTGTGAAAGAGACATTTGCAGACGGGGATTACCTCCAGTATGAAATCAAGAACAAGATTATAGGGATTGTGAGCATCTCATATACGGGGGAATATGGTCTGCATGAGGCGGTTGAAAGGGCTGAAGATATTCTGAAAGAGACGTCCATTATTAAAGAGAAGCAGATACTTGAAAACTTTCTAACCAATCTCAGGAAGGACACCGGACTCGCTATATATGGCCTTAAGGAAACAGTCCAGGCGCTGGAAGCAGGGAGCGTTGAAACACTGATGATAAGCGATAAATTCCCATGGAAGAAAATTAAATTCCATTGCAGAAACTGCGAGTTCTCAATGGAAAAGATAATGAAAGAAGACCAGACCTTCGGGATGAAATGCCCCGATTGCGACGGTGAACTCGAAACTTCCGGGACAGAAGATATAATGGAAGAGATTACAAAAAAAGCAGATGAAATGGGAACCATAATCAAAGAAATATCAACAGAAACCAACGAGGGTGTCCAGTTCTTGGAGCTGGGCGGAATTGGAGGTATATTGAGGTTTAAAACCTGATTTCATTTCAACCTTCTTTTTATATGCAAAATCTCATAAACCAAAACCAAGAACGGCAGTATTTCCAGTCTGCCTAAAAGCATATTTATCATGAGCATTAATTTTCCTATAGGATTCAGCGGGGCTATGTCGGCGGTTGAAAGACCTACAGTTCCCTGTGCAGAAGCCGCCTGGAACATAGAGTCAACAGGAGAATATCCGGACATGCTCAGGACAATCGAAGAAAGCCCTATAATCGCTATGTAAATAAAGACGAACAATGCGACCATAGTGATTTCACTTTTCTGAACAGTCTGTTCTCCTGACTTGACAGGAACCATGGCCGTGATGGGAAGCGATGCCTTTTTAACCAGCCATGTTATTGAATTTCCCAGAATTCCTAACCTGACCAGTTTTATTCCCCCCGCAGTTGATCCTGCATATCCTCCGATTATCATTAAAATGAGTATGAAGAAAATAGCTGAGGAGGGGAGCGGATTGGAAGCTATGGTAAATCCTGTCGTAGTCAGTGATGAAATCGTATGGAAGACCGCCTGCATCAGCGCATCCCCGTAGCCGAAGAAAGACAGGCTCATAAGGACGGAAAATATTATGGTTATCACCCAGAACAATCTCGTTTCCTGATTCTTTATGTAATCCGTGAATTTCTTTTTCATCAGTTCATCGTGGATGAAAAAAGATGTTGCTCCAAGCACCATCAGAATCATTATTACAATGTTTATTGCTATGCTGTTATACGCCCCTATCGAGCCATTCTTTATCGAAAAACCTCCCGTCGATACCGCAGTCAGCGAATGGTTGAATGAATCGAACAGAGGCATACCGGCCATGAGCAAAAGAATTATTCCGATTATGGTATAGACACAATAGATGTATAAAATTCTTTTCAGCGTGCCGTGCATGCTCGGCTCTATTCTGTGGGTTCTTCCTTCTGCCCTGTATATATGGTAGGCCGACATGCCCGGAGACCCCAGCAGAAGCAGAAAGACAACAAGGATTCCAAGACCGCCCAGCCATTGCGTTACTGACCTCCAGAACAGAATGGAGTAAGGCATCATTTCCGGAGAGATTACGGTCAGTCCGGTCGTTGTGAAACCGGACACAGATTCAAAAAGCGCATCTATCGGAAGCATATAGAACATGTACGGTATGGCGCCAACAATCGATATTATAACCAATGCCACAGCAGACAGGACCATCGCAGACTCCATCCTGATTTTATCCTTATCAAATTTCTTGTCAAAGATTGTTCCGACCACGAAAGACAGAATAGCAGCAGTAAGAAACGGAATAAATGTATTTTCACCGTAAATCCATGCGATTATTATCGGTACTAAAAGTATAATACCGACAATTTCCATGATGAGTCCTGTATAAGAAATTATTGATAAGGCCTTCATAAATAATATTTACATTCTGGTTTAATATAAAAAGAAATCAATTATAATTAGGAGATTGAATGGTTGAACGGCTATCGCTGTCATGCAGCAGCAACTGTCATGCTGTCAGAAGAGGCAGAAAGAAGGGCTTCGTGCATATGATAGAGATCATAATTGTTGTAGTCATGGCCTTCTTTGCATTTTTTCAGTTTTCTTACATAACAACACCCGGTGCAGACTGGCAGAGAACGAAACTGGCGTTATTGGGAAACGACGTCCTTGCCGTTATGGACAAAAACGATGTCAACTGGTTCGACAAGAACGAAGTTGATAGCCAGCTAAAAGATATGATAAAGAGCACAAACATCGTCTATAGCATAAAGCTCGATAATGTAATAAAACAGGATATAAAGATAGGATGTCTGTGCATAGACGGAGAGACTTCGAAGATTGATGACATGCTAAAACCCGAGCCGATGCAAATAAACATGGAAAATATAAATTTTTCCGTTGAACAGGTAAGCGATATAGGTTCCTTGCTAAACCCCAAGTATGATGTAGTCATTCTCTCTGACCCGTCTGTAATAAACAGTATCAACGGAAACACAGCTAACCTTATGAGGTATCTTGGTCTTGATAAAGGAATAATAGAACTCTTCCCTCTTAGACAGGCAGATGTTACTGGAGCCCAGAAAGAAGTCTTTGGGTTGGAATGGTCATCAGATATACCTGACGGAAGCGGCAGGATTATCATAAGTCCTTATGCAAGAAACCCCGGCTCTGAAACATACACAGTCTACAAATATTTCAATTCCTTCCCTAACACGACAGGTGACGGCTATTTTGAAATAGGGCACGAGTTCAACGATTATCTGGTAGAAAATAGCAAAGTCATTTCTGCCGGAAATAATCCGCAGAAAATCTTGTCAGTCCAGAGAGGAACAGGAGCTGCTGCCGGAATACTGAACTGGGGAATGAGCGACAAAAAGGGAAGAACTGCATGGCTTCCGATCGGAATTCCTACCAATGAAGATGAAAAGAGTCTGCTTAAATCAGTAGTGGCATGGGCGGGAGGCAGGGCAGAGATATTAAAAAAAACAACGATGAAGAACCCGGTAACTGTTTCCCGATATAGTGTATACAATTCCGATATGTTCCAGATAGTAAGGATAGATCTGACGCTTGATTATTTATAACGTTTAGCCTCCAAATATTAGACAATAATTAGACAATATAGAGGGAATGGGACGAATGTATAAAAAACGCGGCAATTCAGACGCAGACGAACAGCAGGAAAGAGTGAGATTTCCAAGGGGAAAGGAGATAATAGGCGTTGTAGAGGAAATGCTCGGCGGAAGCCGTTTCAGGATAAACTGCCAGGATGGGAACGTCCGGATATGCAGAGTTTCCGGCAAGTTCAAAAGAAATGCATGGATAAGGCCCGGAGACGTCGTTCTTATAGAGCCTTGGGAAGTTCAGGAAGATGAGCGCGGTGACGTCGTCTGGAAATACAGGTTCGGCCAGATAAACACTCTAAGAGACAGAGGAATTCTGAAGATTTGATTTTCCTCTTAAGATAATTTCTCAATAAACAATAGATACAGTCAGATAGTCTCTCATTTAAATGTTGAAACCAAAGTATAATCATATCGATTATTCGTGATTTTATGGGAGAGCTAAGGGAAAATATACTCAAACAGGAACTCCAGAAAGAGATAGAAATCGCGAAAAAACTCGAAGCGTCTGGAAAATCCAAGCAGGCAGGCCCGCATTACAGGAAGGCTGCAATCATTTACAGAAGACTTGCATACATCTCCAGAAAAGAAAACGCCGATAAATTCTTCAATAATGCGTCTGAGTATGAGGCAAAAGGCATGACGATTTCTACAACCACTCCTTATACAAGAGCTGTTGATGACGACGCTATCAAAAACATGATAGTCAGGGAAAAACCAGATGTAACATGGGAAGATATCGGAGGGCTCGGTGAAATAAAGGACGAGATAAAGGAATCAATGATGATACCTCTGGTGGGGAACAAGCCCGCCTATGTAGAGTCATCAAGAAATATACTTCTATACGGGCCTCCCGGAACAGGAAAAACGATGATAGCCAAAGCATGCTCGAACATGCTTGATGCCCCGTTCTTCGAGGTTAAGGCATCCAGCCTTCTGTCAAAATATTTCGGAGAATCCGAAAAAATAATCGCCCGGCTGTTCATGGAAGCTGCAGAGAAACAGCCTTCCATAATCTTTATCGATGAAATCGATTCCATAATACTGAGCAGGAGCAGCGACATAAATGAGGGCACACGAAGAGTTATAGGTCAGATGCTCACCGAGATTGACGGGTTCTCTGCAGATAAGACCAGAAAAGTAATCATCATAGCAGCCACAAACAGGCCATGGGACCTTGATGAGGCACTTCTCTCCAGATTTCAGAAAAAGATTTACGTCCCCCTTCCTGACCAGAAATCGAGGGAAATGATATTCGAGCTCCACCTGAAGGGAGCGGAACTGGATTCCATAACAGAAGAATCGCTGGGCAGAATTAGCGAAGGGTTTTCAGGGAGAGAGATATCAGTGATTTCCCGTGAAGCAATAATGAACATGATAAGGGAAATGAATCCCGATTTCCATGATGTGAACCCCAAGACGCTGGAGAAATGCACGCTTAAAGAGCGTCCCCTGAAAAAGGAAGATTTCGATAACGCCTTTTCAAAAATCAAAAAAGTAACTGATAAAGAGACGATAGAAAAATATAAAGAGTGGGGCGACCAGGGTTTATGATTCTGAAATTCCGGAATTCCGATAAGAAATTGAATGAGAAAGAAAAAGGAGTATTCCTTTCAAGGGCCAATAAAATCCTGAAAGAAGCGGAAAAAGAAAAGAATTACGGAAAAGCTGTTGACAAATACAGGGAAGCTGCCGGATTTTTCAGGGATGTAAAGAATTTTGAAAAATCCACGAAATGCGAAAAGAATATTATCGAAAGGGCTGAGAAAGAAGGCAGAGAGTTCGACATTGCCTGGGCGCACAGGGGAATCGCCCTGGATTTATACGAGCTTGGCGAATATGATGAAGCGGTAAAAAATGCAAAGACAGCTGCAAAGAATTTCGGTAGCGCTAATTCATTTTATGCTGTTAAGTGGTGCTACAACGACATCGCAATGATATTTGAGTCGAAGAAAGACATAGTTTCGGCTCTTGAATATTACAACAAGTCCAATTCTATAGAAAGAGAAAATGAGATCGAGAAAAAAATTGATGTTCTCATGAATTCCATTTCACATCCCACCGTTAACCAGTCATCGGATAAAGTCAGGGTCGTTGACGGGGAGAATGTCCGGTTCACCCTGAAACTGAAAAACGAGACGAAGGAAAAAATAGAAAACATTTACGTCATGGATGAGAACGGCTCGACGCTCAATCTCATCGATTCATTAAAGCCATCACAGGAGAAGGAGTTTTCATATGACGTGAAGGCAAAGGGAACTTACGCGGAACCGCCTTATTTCTCCGTGGTCTGGAAAAGCCCCGAGGGCAACATCCTCCAGAGAAAGATTGAGAGAACAACTGTAGAAGTTGACCAGAAGGTCAACGTCAACCTTCATGTAAAAAACAAGCTGACTTACGGAAAGGAGACCTACTTCGCCATCACTGTAAAGAACCAGTCTACTACTCCCATACAGAACGTAAAGCTTCATCTCACATTCCCTATTGAACTGAAAGTGAAGGCTGTCACTGGATATAAGATAGAGAATATAGGACCTGAAGAAGAAAAGAGCTTCATATTCAAGATAGTTCCCCTGAATGTCGGAAAGAATTTCATAGAGAACGCTTTCATAGAATTCACTAACGAAAAATTCGAGCAGATAAAAATACCGATAAAGGACTTCATTCTGGAGGAGGTCTTCGAGAACGAGCAGCTTCCGGTTAAAAGCGAACCGAAGCCTCTGACGGAGAAAGAGATGATGAAGGTTGAGAAGATACACGAAGACAAGAAGTATATTTATACAGTCCTGGCGGGAAAGAAAACAGAACTCCCGGAATATGTTTCCCTTACCAAGAAACTCCATTCAGAAACATATGGCTATACGCTGAAAGGAGTAGATACGAAAACGGTTTATATGCATGTGATGGAAGAGCTGAAAAGCCTTTACGTGGTGTCGACCCACTGGAATCAGACAAGTTCAGTTCTCATGTTCTCCGCGCAGTCATTCGACGGCGAGACATATCTTCTGACAGTCGCCCTCGATATGAAAGGAGACACATGCAATGTCGCATTCAGGATTTATTCGAGCAAGGAGAAGGACCTCAAGGAAATCCTTGTGAAGATTGCGGACATCATCAATTATACAATCATAATATTAAGCATGGCTAAAGAGATAGAGAAGATAGAAGTAAAGGAAGTCATTAACATCATAGACTCGGTAGTCCAGAGGTCTAAGCTGGGGACAGCCATGCCTAATCCGGAAAAGGGAGATAAAAAAATAGAAATAAAAGATTCCGTCGTTCAGAGGACGGAAACCTGATTTACATCTGGTCTGCCGGTTCTTCTTCCGTTGCTACTGATTCCTTTTTGACCGCTCTTTTCTTTCTTGCCGGCTTCCTTTTTGCTTTCTTTGCGACCTGTTTAGGCTTTTCTTCTTCGCCTCCGGATTCTTTTTTGTCCTCTTTATCGAATTCTTTTGAGACCTTGAGTTCGTCTGCCTCAAGCCAGATGACGAAAAGGCCGATTAATATCAGCAGGATTGGTATTGAGCCGGTGACAAGTATTATGAAATTCCCAAGCCAGTCGACTATCTGGAGCTGCGGCATGGCATAAAGCCCCAAACCAACCAGTATTAAGATAAGCCCTGCAATCATTTTTCCTATTGGATGCATTTAACCCCTCCTCTATTGGATATCTTCAGGCGAGGCCTGAAGCAACAGTCCTTTGATTCTGCGGATGAAATCCGCATCAATCACTCATTGTATAAAGTTCCATGTGAAGAATTAAATATGTTACTATACTTTCCGTTATACGCAAGGTTAAAAAACTCCCTGAAAATAATAATCCATGGGCAGGAAAAGCATCACGACAGGAACAGGAGACAAAGGAAAAACGAGGCTTTTTTCGGGGGAAGAGTCGTCTAAGAATTCGCTGCGCATAGAAACATTGGGGGATATCGATGAGCTTGTATCATTTCTTGGGATAGCAAAGAATCATTGCAAAAAAGAAGAGACGACGGAATCCATTCTTTTTGTCCAGAAATCTCTCTTTACCGTTGCATCAGAGATTGCGGCGAAAAATAAGGCTTTCCTGAAAAAAAGTGTTGATAAGGAACTTATGAAAGAACTTGAGGAAAGATTGGAGTTGCTTGAAATGAAAGTGGAAATTCCGGACAGCTTTATTGTTCCTGGAAAGAATCCCGGGTCTGCATACCTTGATTTTTCAAGAGCCTTAGCAAGAAGATGCGAAAGGAAAATAGTGAAGCTATTCAATGAAAATATGATTGAAAATGAAATTATTCTGGCGTGGGCGAACAGGCTCTCTGACTATCTGTATATACTCGCCCGTTATGAAGAAGTGTAATCAGGCCCAGAACAGTATCCAGAGAATAACAGCAAATGCAAGACAAACGATATAATTTATAGGCAACTTGAATTTTCCTATTCCGACCCATTTGAACCATGTCACTTTTTTCGGGCCCCATTCTTTTAGATTGAACTTTGGATTGGATATATACCAGAAGATGTCCTCAATTATCAGACCGGAAAGATACGCGCTCATTAGAATGCCGAAAAGCCTCCACGTGAAACCTGCGATCACCAGAGGGAGGGTGATGAAAAGGGGGTAGCAGACTATGAAAAGCCAGAAGTGATATTCCGTCCCCACGACCTTTCCTCTCCATTTGATTTTCCAGCCAATCTTGCCTTTGTCCCATGAATCCTTGCCCTCTGCATGGGACTCCCAGAAGCCGGTTGCAATCATAGCGGCGTAAACCCATGCGAATATCAGAGGGATGTTCATAAAAAATTATTAACTTTTCCCGCTTAAATCGTTTTTATATAGTCGATTGCGATATTGGATATTGCATAGATTTGTTATTTTATCGGCCTATTTTATTAATTATATCACAATATATATTGGTGGCAGGTAAATGAATCCGATAATGATAGTCGTCTGGATTGGATACATAACCACTCTGTACTTTCTTGTTTACTGGTTATTGATATTTTTTGAAAAAAAAGACATAATAAAAAAGGACCATGAAACGGAAATAAAACTCAGCAGTTACCCCGAGGTCTCCGTCCTTGTTCCCGCCTATAATGAGGAAAGGAGCATCAGAAAAACACTGGAATCAATCATAGAATTGGAATGGCCGAAAAACAGGCTGAAGATAATAGTAATAAACGACGGCTCGACTGATAAAACAAAGCACATCGTTAATGATTTCATAAAAAAACACAGGGATTTCGATATAAAGCTGCTGAATCAGAAGAATTCGGGCAAGGCGACATCCCTGAATAATGGATTGGATATAATCAGAAGCAAATACTTTGCATGCCTTGATGCGGATTCATTCGTTCTTCCCGGAACACTCAAGAAGATGATATACTGGCACGAAAAAGACGCTAACCTGGCCATCACCACACCTGTAATGAAAGTCCACGAGCCTAAGACCATCACCCAGAAATTCCAGCGGCTTGAATACATTTCAGGCATGCTCCTGGCAAAACTCATGAGCTACATAGATTGCCTTTACATCGCACCGGGACCGTTCTCTGTCTACAAGACTGCGATAATAAAAGAGCTGGGAGGTTTTGATACCAACAGCATGGTCGAGGATCAGGAGATAGCTTACCGAGTCCAGGTAAAGCACTACAAGATAATGCAGGTGCCTCATGCGTATGTGAAGACAATCGCGCCTTCAAACATGAAGGGGCTTTATGTGCAGAGGAACAGGTGGTTTAAAGGTTCTCTGATTAATCTGATAAAATACAAAAAACTGATATTCAACAGCACATACGGAGATTTCGGGGTGTTCCAGCTGCCTCTGAACATACTTGCTTATATTGTGGCATGGGGAGCTCTGGTAACTTTCTTTTATTATTCCATAAAGCCCTTCTTTGACAGGTTATATGAATTGTGGCTGGTCGGGTTTGATATAATGCCTTATCTGCAGAACTTTGAATGGAAAATTGATTTATTTGCAATAGAACCGATGTCAGTATTCTTTGTCTATCTTATGCTGGCATTTTCTGTTCTGTTCTTATATCTGTCCAGCCGTGTACATGGGGATAAAGTGAGAAAATACGGGTGGGTTTATATCCTTCCTTATTTCTTTTTATATTTCATAATAATGTCTTATATAATGGTAAGGGTCGTGCTGGAACTTCTAATCGGGAAAAAACAGAAATGGTGAATTATGGTTGAAAGAAAAATCTCAAAGCAAAGGTACATAGCTGCAACCGTTATAACCACCTTTATATTCAT
Source organism: Candidatus Aenigmatarchaeota archaeon (assembly GCA_016932735.1). Classification (GTDB taxonomy): domain Archaea; phylum Aenigmatarchaeota; class Aenigmatarchaeia; order QMZP01; family QMZT01; genus JAADIF01. Next base: position 195,129 of record JAFGCI010000006.1, on the reverse strand, counting down.
CTTCGGCGTCCTTCTGGGGCTTGTCCTTGATTACGAAAGGGTTGAATACCTCCAGTTTGAATATTCAAAAAACGAACTTGATTATAAAAGCCTTCAGATGCAGTTCTCGCTTCTTGACATGGAAGAGGAAGACATGAAAGGCTGCGCCGCATTCGAAAAAGTAATGGAATCCACAGTCTCGGAGCTTGCCGATTCCCTGGAAGCCGTCCAGACATACCGCGAGTACAGTGCGACAAAGAAAGACCAATATGACATCATCGAGAGAAGGTATGCCCTTGACAATCTGAGATACTGGATGATTGTAAAAAGAGCCCAGAAAATCTGTCCCATGAACAAGCTGACAGTCCTGTATTTCTTCTCTCTGGATAACTGTCCGGTATGCCCTAATCAGGGTGTGATTCTCACATATTTCAAGAAGAAGTTCGATGACAAATTATTAATATTCCCGATAAACACAGATATTTCAGAAAAGGAGCCCATGTTAGATGTAATCCAGTCAAGGTATAACATCACAAGTTACCCCTCAATTGTAATCGGCGATGACACTTATAACGGGATTCTGGACAAAGATGCTTTGGGCTCTATCATATGCAGCAAACTGAATGTCAGCGAGGGAGAGTGCTCATGAGAGAGATAAGAAAGAAAGATTACAGATTCTGGTTTTTATCTTTTCTTTTAATCCTGGCACTCGTCTCGAGAATACTTTATGCGTTTTTCAATGATATTCTCTGGTGGGACGAGTCCATCTATATAGGGATGGCCAAGTTCATATATTCAGGAGGCGTGTTGGGTTTCTGGGAAATGTTCAGGCCTCCTGTAATGTCTTTCATCGTAGGATTCGGATGGTTTATCGGTCTTGATATCAGATCGTGGGGAATCTTTGCAGAGCTTGCCATGGGGATGTCGCTGTTGGTTCTTGTTTATGTCATCGGGGAGAAAATCAAAAAGGATGCAGGCCTTATAGCTATGGGCATAATGGCACTGCTGCCGTCAGTCTTCCTTCACGGAAATAAAATACTTTCGGGAATACCTTCGACAGTCCTCGCTCTGCTCGTGGTATGGTCTGTCCTGAAGAGGAGATGGTTTTTCGCAGGGATTTTTTCATCTTTGGCATTCCTTACAAGATTCCCTCAGGGAGTGTTAATCGCATCTGTATTCACAAGCATAATTATTGTCTGGCTGAACTCTGAAAAACGCATGAAAGAATGGAAGCCCGCATTAAAAAATATCATACTCTTAATTGGAGGGTTCCTGGTTTTTACACTGCCTTATCTGATAATAAACACAATCCAATATGACCACCCATTACAGCCTATGATAAACGCCAGCATAGTCATTAATGAAGCCGCTGTATGGATTTATGACTATGGAAACCTTTTCTATCTAAAAGAATTGTTACTGCAGAACATATTCATCATTTTTGCTGTTGTCGCTCTATGCGTTTATTTTTACGAAAGAAAATGGAAAGACCATGGATGGAATATGTTAGTGATACCATCGGTCATTCTTCTGGGATATTTTTTCTGGCTTCCCCACAAGGAATTCAGATACTTCATTCCTGCCTACCCATATCTTGCAATTATGGCAGGCCTCGGCATATTATGGTTAGTTCCTGTCCTGAAGGCAAGGCTGAAGGCGAAAAAAATCAAGGTGGACAACCTTGAAAAATACATCATTGCAGGAGTTATAATCATATCGGTTCTTATGAACCTGTTCGTACTTGCCTTCATATCGCCCCCGAGCGCTCAGGAACTGGATGAAAACAGAAAGGAATTTTTAATGTTTTTCAATGAATCGACCCCCAAGGAAAAAATGCTGATAACAACCACAGTTCTTTATACTTCCTATACTAACAAGCCCCTGGTCTTTTTAGGCGGCTGGGAATACTGCTATGATGTATATGGAAGATTTGAATACAAATCCAGCCACATATCAATAGATCTCTGCGATCATCCCTGCCAGGAAAACACAATATGCTCTGAAAACAGGGAAACGTTTATAGAAAAGATGAACAGGGAAAACAGGTTGCTTTTCAACAGTTCTTATGAGAGATATGACGGTGCTGTCTGTCCTTTATTGATTTGGGAAAGATGAAAATTCAGTGGGTTATTATCGCAATCCCAGCGATTACCAAAAGAACTCCCGACCATTTGTAAACTGGGAAAGGTTCTCCGAGAAACAATGAAGCGAACAGTGAAACCCATACATAACTCGTGGCAATCAGAGGATACAGTATCGAAACGTTCCCGAATTTCAATGCATAGATAAACAATACCATAGCAACTCCGTACAGGACAACTCCCGTAATCAGCTGCCAGTTATGGAATAAAGACACATCAAGCGAGAATGAGGATGAGCCGAGCTTGAAAAATATCTGCCCGATTCCTCCCAGAAGGGCGCAAAAAAGCACCAGCCCGAAAATCAGATACATATTCATATTACACCTATCGATAATTTTGATTTCTTATTTATATAATCCTGCAGACCACATAAGCCTTATCCTGAGAAGGTCTGCCAGCATCTTTAGGCCGTCCCTCACAGGCCTTATCTTGCTCTCTTCCGGGTTGTCAAGCCATTTCGTCCCGACCTCCTTTACAAGGAAGCCGGATTTTTTTGCTATAAATAATATCTCCGCATCAAAACAGTATCCGCTTATTTTCTGGATTCTGAAAATATCTCTTGCAGCTTTCGCTTCCATCAACTTGAAGCCGCATTGCGTATCTTCGAAATCAAGGCCGAGCACTATTCTGGTTAGCAAAACAAACATCTTCCCGAAAAAGGAACGTTTCATTGGCTGGGATTTTTTTATATCGGAGTCCTTGGACCTTCTGGAGCCTATGACGATATCATTCCTGCCTTTGTTCTTGAGAAGCTTTGAAACCTCTTCAATTGGAGTCGATAAATCGGCATCAGTGATTAACATCAAAGGATATTTTGATTTCTCAATTCCAATCCTTACAGAAGCTCCTTTTCCCACCCTTTTTGGATTCTTTATGATTTTAATTTTTTTGTTTCCGAAACCTTTTGCAACTTTTATTGTATTATCGGGGGAGTTGTCATCCACGATGATTATCTCGAAATCGGATACTATCTTTCCTAAAAAGTCCGTTACATTTTCCAGAGTTTTCCCCAGTCTCTTTTCTTCTTTATATGTGGGGATAATTACAGAAAGCTCTATGCTGTTCATCAATTAACTATTGCATTTCCAATCATTTAAAGAATTTAATCTTAATATTCACACAATTTTACGACGGTAGTCTCACATTAATAAATCCCTTCATTTTATATTAAGGCATGAGAGGGTGGAGTATAATTCTGGCTTTAGCCTTAGTGGCTGCTATATTTTTTATTTTTCCCGCCGACGTTTCCGCGGCTTCAATTTCTGCATCGACAGATAGGATAATATACCTTTCGAATGACACTATAACGATTACCGGCACCGGTGCAAACGATACTAACATGACAGCAACATTCTACAACTCTTTAAATGTTGCACAAGGCTCTAATGTCAGTTTAAGTGATGGCGCCGGTTCGTTTACAATATATTATGACTTGAATAATACAGACGCTGGCGATTATTATGCAGTTGTTTCTGACGGGACCGATAGTGCAAGGATGGACTTCAGGGTTGTTTCCACCCTCATATATCTTGAAGTTAATCTTATCGGGGATACGGAGCCGATAGGCATCTCTACAAACATAACAATGAATGCAGGCAACGCAACAGCCATGGGCGGAAACGTCAGCGAATTGATTGGGCTCTCTCTTTCGGATGTAGTTCATTACGGGAACTATTCAAATCTCACAGGCAATAATAAGAATTATAGCTTTGTTTTAGTGGACCAGTATCTCAGCGGCGTTTACGATACTGTCTACGTTGATGATGATGAAAATTTCTTACTTTACAATATAAGCGAAGACAACGGAACATCTTCTGATCCGGAACAGATACTTAAAATGGGGGAAAAATTCAAGGACCTTATCATAGGCCACATAGATATGAACTCGGGCAATCTGATAGTGCTCGTTGAGCCAGTCACAACAAATGCATATTCTGTGGGGTCTGATGTGCATTTCGTAGTTGTCGCAAGAGATGACAACGGGGAGATGATACCCGGCATTGATATTTCTCTCGAATTAAAGGATTCGGCGGGTACGGTCCATTCGAGCGATTCCGGAACCACAGACGGATACGGGAAGTATAAATCCAATTTCACCGCCCCGAGTACTACGGGCGAATATAAGATAAGCGTCAACGACAGCCTCGGTGTGGAATTCTTTATGGTGGAATCTTTCAAGCTGAAAGGCAAGGTAACAGATTTGTCAGGCAATCCGGCATTTGTTTTCGCACCAAATCCCAAAGTGAAGATAACGGCGGTCTCGAAACTCGCTGATGGCACCCTTGTCAATCTGACATCATCATCTTTTGTTCTGAAATATCCTAACGGAAGCACCACAACATTCTCCCTCTCATACGAATCTGACGGCATATATTCAAAAGAGCTCGACATGAACGGAGCATCTGAAGGCTTCTACGGAGTCGATGTTTCAGGAACGTATAGCGGAGATACCCAGTATTTCATGATCGGATTCGAGATAAGGGCAGTGCAAATGGAAGTGATGGCAGTTAACATGGACTTCATAGATCAGGCAGACAGCGGGGCTGGTATGGTCAGCGCATTCGCTCCGAATACGAACGTGACACTGATCACACTGCTCGCAAACGTGTCCGGGGGAGGCATGCAGGCAACGGGGCCGGAAGGTATGTCGCTGATAGATATTGATAATTCATCCACATTCGCCGATGAATGCCCATCTCTTGTAAGGCTTCTTGAGGTCAGGGATGATACAGGAAAATTGTACTCCGTCAATGCGACTATAATGAACCTTACAAACGCTCTTGCATTAAATCCCCTTCCACCGGAGGACGAAGGACCTCCTCAGAACATGATGACCCAGTGTGTTGTGATGTTTGAGGCTCCAGATAAAACAGCCAATTACAAGGCAAGCATACAGGTAAATAACAGCGGCTCTCTTGTAAAGGGTGCGGCAATTTTTGGAGTCCAGAGCCTTATTGCAAAGGGCGAATCGGTAGACTTTAACGGGGACAACTTCTGGTTCTATGCACCCAATTCCACATTGAGAATAAAGCTGAAGATACAGGATCTGGCCACAAGGGAAGAGATCCCGGCTGCAAACATCACGGATGCAAAAATCATAGGCATAGTAAGGGAATTCCCGACATTCGAGGACGTCTTTACAGACTCTTACAGAGCTGTGATGAATGAAAGCATTGAGAATGGAACACTTATTTTCACATCACCAAATTCAGAAGGATTTTTCTCACTCAAATTCAAATTCAAAGCTATTGTTAATACCACACCGCAGGAAGGCATAGGCAAAGCCGCTTTCATGCTTAAGAAGTACATGATATGGGCGGAGCCGCAATGTCAGATGGGAGGATTCTGCATTTTCGGAACCGACGATAACATAACACTTAGAGTCAGTATAGTCGATATAGACAAAGGAAGCATACTTGATTCGATGGGAAAGGACGGTGGCTCAAGTCTACTTACATGCACTGACTGCACGGGACTAACCGTCAGCATCGATAAGCTTTTCAACGACCAGCTTTTCAAGGAGATACCTTCGGGAGATTATAATGTAGCACAGGGTTATGTTGTCAATTCATCCGCGACTGTCGGGATATCTCCTGGACCGAATGGCCTTCCTACAGGCTGGTATGGAGTCGATATTGTTGTCAACGATACACAGACAGGGGATACATATTTCGGATGGGGCGGTTTCGAGATAAGGAATTTCTGGGTCGATACAATTGCCGTTGATTTTGATGGCGAAAACTACACTGCCTCAAGAGGCGGTGAAGGAGGCGGGGCCACCACATTCGAGAGCGGCTCAGATATATTGTTCACAGTCATCCCGAGAAACCCATCAAACTGGAATATGCTTTCCCAAACTCAGGCACCGGAAGTCCAGAATATAAACTGGATGATATCACAGCCGCCCGCATCACTCGATTTCGACTATTCAACGAGTCTGGTTAATGTGACTTTTGTTGAGGAGTGGGGAGCTGAAACATACGAGGCTTATGTAATAAATATAACAGGAATTCAAAGCGTGAACGGCTATTGTCAGGCAAATACTAAGGTTTATACAAACCTCGGAACAGACATAGGCTCATTATGGTTTGACATGTCTACGTACAAACTGGATATGACATACAGGGGTATGGAAGAATGGCCCGTAGTCTTTAGCAACACTGAAAACCTTACAGTAAATTTCACGGCGACAGACTTTGATGACAATCCTCACAATATCACCAATTCAACTAAACTAAGATACATATTCGAAATGAAAACAGATTCGCCAAGAAAGCTGAACTCTACGACAAACTGCAACGAGAACCTATGCACTGTTGATGCTGATTTGTCATCGCTTCAGCAGGGCGGCAAATACATGGCCGAATTCCGCATCGTTGATGAGAACGGCGTCTCAAAGGAAGAAATGATAGAGTTCGAAACCAGAGGTCTTGTTGTTTCAATTGCCGCACTGCAGGAAATGTATGTCGGCTCAACTGATACATGGACAAAAGAAATAAACATTGATAATGACAGAGACCAGTGTGCAAACAATTTACAGCCATCTAACGACAATACCCAGATGCCGGATTATAACCTTGGAGACGAGTCTTCATTCTCAATAAATCACTCTATTTCGGAATGTCCGGCAGATGATACAGTCGTGTGCCTTTATGGCGGCAGCCTTAACATGTCATTCGGTTCATCTGTGACTGGAAATCTTTTCGGAGGATATGCATGCGTTCTTCCCAACGGCTCATTCATAACCCAGTATGTAAGCGATCCGTCTGATTGTTTAGCAAATTCGGGTACGCCGATATTTGCGGCAACAAACGGGACGGACTTATGGGTAAATTCGACAGGCCAGTCTAACTACTTAATTGACATGAGTGGTATAGTGCCAAATATAACTGGAGATACAGTCGACATAGGGTTCAGAAACTGGCAGATAACAACTGTTCTGGACTTCAACAACGATACGGTAATAAATGATACATTGCTTGTCAGAAGGCAGGACAGGAATCTTGACATCGCTGTTTCGCAAAGATATTTGACAAACAAACTTGTGACAAGTGCATACAACCTTACAACCGGAGGATGGATGGATAGCGGCGGATGGGATTCTGTCCAGTCGGGAGCCGGCTGGGAGCAATGGTATTTTGTTTCAAACACTACCCACATCTGGGCAAACACAACTAACATCCTGAATGGGGCGCCTCTCACTGAAGGCGATTCATTCACGACAGGCGACGGCGCCACATGGATAATTGTTGATGTGGGAATGAGCCAGGGAGGGCCTGAGCCAAGCAGGTTCAGAATGCTTCAGAACACTTCATACTACATGCTGGTATTCGACGGTGGAATGACTAACATAACAGTTGCAGGAAGATACGGGCAAATGTACGGAGGCCATTACTGCGTAAGCCCGCAGGGCCAGTGGAACATGGCTTCGCCAGGTCAGTTATGCAGCCAGATGCAGGCAGAAGACTTATACTTAATTGTCAATGATACTGCTCTTTGGTTCAACACCACCAACTCTACGGTTGGCTCAATGCCATATTATGAGAATGATACCATCCTTAACCTTTCCGATAAGAACTGGTCAATAGATTCCATATCGTGCGGGAGCGGCAACTGTATCGTTGAACTGAGCAGCGCGCAAGGATATGTATGCGGACGTGCATGGAGCGAGTACGGCGATGAAAACATCCAGATAGTGGCTCCCGTTTCATCGACCAATGTCTACTTCGGAAAAGTCAGCAGCCTTAGGCAGACACAGTATGCTAACTGGCTGGGTCCGCTATTCAATGTGAGCAGGCCCGTCTATATCTTCCATAACACTAGCAGTGTGTGGATGTGGAATACGACTAACCTTACGACGGTAACAGGCTATACTGTAGGGGAAACAATGACCGACCCATATGGAGGTCAGTGGCTTATCAAGGCGATAAAAAACAACAAGGTCACACTCAAAGGATTAAATGTGCTCGCTGAGACTGGTATATATGTGAATACTTCCTTATCAAAGAGCGGAACATTCAAGTTCGAAAAGATGAGGGAAGAATATCTGGGAGGATTTAACAAGAACCAGGGCTCAAAGAGCGGCCTCGACATGGACGGCGACAGCTATACGAACGGCTCCTTCTATGTAGCCATCTCCGACAGCCAGTCTTCGGGGGTATATGATACAATGTTCTTCTCCACAACAGACAACTTCACAATACCTATGAGTGTTTCAGGGAGTTGGGGAGAAAGGAACTTCGGCAACAATGACAGCCTTTGGCTTCTGGGCATATCAGCAGGCGCTGAGAGAGTGATATGCTATGCAAACACGTCAGGTGAATGGTCAGACCTCGGGGATTACAACATAAATGGTAACATAAGAATACCCGTATTCGTGACCGAGCCTTCAGGGGCCCTCACAGAAGCCAACATCTCCGTAGAGCACATAAGAGTCAAGTCTTCAGGCCAGAATGTATTCCACACGTTAACTGGTTCCATACCAAATGCGACTATATCAGGTATAGGCGAATTACTTATACAGAATATAAGCGGTTTTGGATTCGGAACAGGAGAATATGTATTCGAACTTAAAGCACAGAAAGACGCGACGATTGAAAAGCTTGAAGAATGGAGATGGCCAAGAGCTACAATGAGATCATTCCTTGTCCAGACGCAACAGGGTTTCGGAGGATATGTGACAGACTTTTATGAGTTTCCTCTGGCCAGATACGACTGGTCCAACTCGAAGATTGAAAGAAGGCTGAGGCAGGATGCGAGGAATGCGAGCAATGTAATAAACGGCGTTCTTACTGACGCTCAGACTTTCGATTACTCGCAGTGCGTTCCGCCGGCTTTATGTGGTGCCTCTTGGGGAATAAACTGCAGCATAATGAGAAGAAGTTCCGGTGGAACTGATGAATATTTCATCTTCAACAACGAAAGCGGAGATATTTACAGGAACGATACTAGCTGCAATTTCACAGGAGCCGAGACAACTTTCAGTTTAGGAGATGGCATAACCCTGTCGATGGAAAATGGCAATTATACAGTAAAGATACTTGATGCAAGCGTCTATCATCTTACGAACTGCGGAGGACCCTGCTGGAGGATAGATTTCGGCCTCCCCGGAATCGATGAAGCGACATTAAGCCCGCTCAGGAACGATAGTCAGCAGATGGAATGGCCTTATGAGTGGGGCTTCCTTCACAATGTGAGCATCTTCGGAACATTATACGACATTGTCATAGGAAGCGATGACAGCCTTCCATATCCGCAGGCGGAAAACTGGAATATGAACGAGTATTCAGAGAAAGCAATGTTTACATCTAACGGAAATTTCACCGGCATTACACCTGTGATAATCGGTGAGAATTTCACCAACGATTTATATCTTGCAAGAGTCGGTCCTGGGCTTTGGGAAGGAGTTGTGGTTGGTAATTTCACAAACCTTGTGGGACTCGGACTTCCCATGTACCCCGGAATTGATGCAAGGCTTGCAATGAACGATGCAACATCAAGCTATTTCGGCGTCATTGATGAATATGCAATGGATTTAGACCTTAACGTAGATGGAGAACTGAATGAAACGTTCTATATAGTTACATATGATCAGGAAGACGATGGTGAGACCGTCCTCACAAATTTCCTTCTCGACGACGACCTTAACATAACGGAAGAATGGTGGAACAACATGGCACAGAACGAGGAGGATAAGGTCTACTATGACTTCTACGATAACGAGTCGGGAATTTATGAAAACCAGGGGAACCTTCCAACGGGAATATGGAAAGGCGACCTGAGATTCGGCGCGGATATCGATAACGTCTCGTGGGAATACCAGCCGAGATGGGAAATCGAGAAGTATTCAAGCGGCGATTCAATGCTTCTGAAGAAGAACAGGTGGAACCTGAATATAACGGATAATGTCACTTTCATCCTCAGGGCGTATAATTTCAACCAGACAGCCCTTTCAGGAGCAAATGTATCTCTTGACAGTCTTATGAGGATGAGCTTCATGGGAGCGCAGGAATACGTGAAAGGGGTGCATTATAACGTTGAGGAAATACTCAATATGACAAACAGCGATGGATATGCCATATTCAAGATATACCCGCTGACAGGCACATGGTCTGAAGGCGACTACATTGCATCATTTGCTGTTAACGGGACGTATTCGACAGAAAGGACGGATGCATGGTTCCGTATAGGACAGGAAGGAGGACAATAAACGGGGTGATTATATGAAATGCAAATACTTTGTCTTGGGATTTTTAATGGTCGCCTTGTTTATGGCGTCTCCTGCAAGCGCGGCGACAGTGACGGTCTCGCAGGCAGGCGCGGACAGCGGAAGCGTTATGAAAGGCGTGGCGTTTACAATATCCGTTTCAGGACTCTCCGGCTCAGGAACTGTCAGCCTTACAAACTATCCTTCAGGATTCTCAGTCGATGGGGAATATTCAAAGTCATTCAGCGATGGAACCACATCTGTAACATGGACAACTGCATCAATAAACCAGCTATACGAATCCGCCCAGATAATAACAGCAAGCATAGAGACTTTGGGTTCACCATCTACAGCAGATTCCAATTCGTTCACAGTTAAATTGTCTCCTTCATTGGTAACATCTTTATCGCATAGCATACCTTCAATCGATCCAACTGGTTCGAAGACTATCCAGCTGACAACCCAGAACTGGGGGGAAACAACTGCAAATGACGTATCGGCAACAATATCCCTGCCAACCGGCGTTACACTATCTTCCGGCTCTGTTACACAGACCAAATCCACACTAAGCGGCGGAGCAGGCGGCTCCGGTGAAAGCTGGGGAATTTCATGGGTCGTTTCCTTCGGGACAATGACCGCCGGAAGCAATTCGATAACAATCCAGACATCCGCATCTAACGCTGATACACAGACAGATACGATCTCCTTTACAGTCAGCAGTCCGGGAACTCCCGGCGGAACACCAACGAGTGGCCCGGGAGGCGGAGCGCCATCACCGACACAAAACGTTACTAATGAAACAACAGAAGATGACGGCAGTATAACGAAGATGTATGAACTGAAATTTGAATCCAATTTAGCGAATAGGGAAGGATTCATAACATCTTTAGAAGAGATTCTGGGAAAACTCAGCGACATCATGAAAGCATCCCTTAAACAGATATCTGACGAAATAAAAGATAATATTGTTCTTTCGAGAAACTTCAGAGCACAGAACGGCAAAAGCACAATGAAACTGCATGTAACATACAATGGACAGAAAACGGTTGAAAATCTGGTCCTGTATGACATATTACCGAAATCGTTTGCGGAAAACGCTGCGAATATAATGATATCTGCCCCCGGAGCAACCGTTAGAATAGTAAAAGCGGACCCAGAGTTCGCATTTATTTACCCAACAGTAATTCCGGGACAGGAACTTACGGTAACATATGATATCAACGAAGAAAAAAACGAGAGTGTAATTGATGAAACTTTCCTTGAAGTTTACGGATTAAATTATCAAGGTGAAACTTTAGCAGACGGTGGCTGCAACCCAGGACTGAAGAGATGCAGCGATGATGTTCTGGAACAATGCAATGGCGCGGGAACGGCATGGATAAAATTGCAGGATTGTTCCAATGGCTGCAACAGCGCGACGCTCGAATGCAATCCGGCATCAGGGGAACAGCCTGTCGGCGGGTCAGAACAAACTTCAATGCCGACAATAGATTTAACATGGGTTACTGTAATAATCATCGTCATAATCATAATAGTAGTTATAATTTTCGTTGTAAAGAAAAGACGAATCGGGGATACACACAAACCCGTTTTTTAATTTTTAATTTAGAGGCTGGACAATTCATGATTTATTAATCATGGTTATATTCTTATTTCTATGAAAAAATTTCCTAAACTTAAAGGAAAGGCAATACTTGCTCCCATGGCCGGAGTCACAGACGTCTCTTTCAGGGTCCTTGCAAAGAGATACGGGGCCGCGATGACATATACGGAATTTGTCAGCAGCGCCGGCCTGATGCATGAGAATGAAAAGACGCTCAGGCTGATACAGACCTCAAAAGAAGAGGATGTTATAGGAGTCCAGATATTCGGCCATGAAGTGGAGGAGATAGTGGGAGCCGCGGAGATGCTACAGAACATGTTTGATGTCATTGATATCAACTGCGGATGCCCTGCACAAAAGGTCGTAAAAGTCGGAGCTGGTAGCGAACTGATGAAGGATCCGCAGAAGATAGGAAAGATAGTAAATAAGACAGCCTCCGTCGTCAATAAGCCGGTCACAATCAAGATAAGGAAGGGAATCGACGAAAAGCACATTAATGCTCTCGAAGTCGCAAAGATTGCAGAAGATGCGGGCGCCTCTGCAATAACAATACACGGAAGGACTCAGAAGCAGGATTATTCAGGTGAAGCCGACTGGGGCATCGTGAAAAAATTAAAGGAATCTGTCAATATACCTGTCATTGGAAACGGAGACATAACATCTCCTGAAATCTTTGAACAAAGGCTCGAGGAAAGCGGCGTTGATGCGATAATGATAGGAAGAGCAACATTGTCCAACCCATACATATTCAGGCAGATTGAAGATTACATTAAAACAGGAAGCTATGAAAAAAAGAACGGCATAGAACAATTCTTTGAATATCTTGAAATAACAAGGAAGTTTGATGTCGTTTTTGACGTGATTAAGAACCATGCACTGTGGCTTACCAAAGGCATTCGCGGCGGAGCCGAAATGAGACAGCAAATAACATTGTGCAGGAACCTGAGAGAGCTTGAGGATATAATGAGTGGGTAGTTTAACACCAATTAACCGAACATTTTGTTCGATAAACCCTCAGATTTTGAGGGTTTATTGAGGTTTTTGTTCGGTTAATTGCATTTCTATGAGATGTCCAAAGAGATACCTAATCTTATATTAGTCCCAGAATGGAATTTCTCATAATGAAAGAGAAAGTCGTTATCGTTATTTTTGTCATGTGCCTTATTGCGGTCTCAGGCTGCGTAAACCAGCCGATACAGCTTGACGGAGTCGAGATAAATGAATACCAGGGCCAGAAGCTTTCATCAGTCAATGATTTTATGGAGAATTCAATTGAAGGGCCTCAGCATGTCCCGATAGAAAATTATAAGCTGGAAATAACAGGTCTTGTCGGTAATCCACAAAGCCTGACTTATGGTGAAGTCCTTAACAGGCAGAAATATTCTAAGGTAACAACCCTGTATTGTGTTGAGGGATGGTCCGCAACGATATTCTGGGAAGGAGTTCTTGTCAAAGATTTGCTGTATGAAGCCTTTCCGACAAGTGAAGCGAATACCGTGATATTCCATGCATATGATGGCTATACGACATCATTGCCTCTGGATTATATACTTGACAATGATATAATGCTCGCATACAGGATGAACAATGTGACCCTTCCTCCGGAAAGAGGATATCCTTTCCAGCTTGTGGCTGAGGATAAATGGGGATACAAATGGATAAAATGGGTCACAAAAATTGAGCTTGGAAATGACCCCGAATACAAGGGTTACTGGGAATCCCGGGGATACAATAATGACGGGGATGTCAACGGACCGATTTTTGAATAATCTCCTTCCATATCCTTTTCTTCTCTTCTACCGGGATTATATATCGTCTGCTCGGTGAGGGTGCGGCTTCAAAAGGGATTTTCGCATTCTTGAGGACTTCTTTCCTTTTCTTTGTCTGGAGCATGAATTTACTGGAAAGAACAATCTTTTCCAGTTGGGGACATTCTTTTCTGAGAACGGACAAATCATTGTATTCTTCTTTTTCAATTTTTACATCAAGGCTCGTCTCTCTTTCACAGTTTCTTATTGCGTCCCACAGTCCTATCTTATTCTTCTTCAGGATGGAGAGTCTTTTTTCGTAAGGCATTTCATTAAAATCAGGAATATCGAGGCAATATCCTATGATTTCCCAGAAATGATTATTTGGATTTCCGTAGTATTCCATTTTTTCGAGAGCTTTTATGCTCGGGAATGTTCCCAGTATGAGAATCTTTGTGTCCATGCATACTATTCGCGGGATGCATTCTTGCCTTTTCGTGGACCCTGCTTTCATAATTTCTCGAACCTCTGCTGATAATGTCATATATTAGGTGTTCAATCTTTTCAGGTTTGCTTACGTACATCAGCTTTATGTCGGGTGCCCGATTCTCTGCCGTATGCAGTGTCATATCACCGGATTTGCATATCCTGTCCCACAGTGATATGCTTATGGTTATATCAACTATGTGGTCATATGAAACGGAGGACGTCCTTATTACAATGAACTCGAACTCCTTGACAAGATGTTTCTTGTAGAAGATGTATGTCGTGTTGAGCAGGAATACTATCCTCCATAGGAGAGGCATCATCGCCATGAAGGCTGTTGATATGATGAAAAGCAGGTAGAACACGAGGATTCCATATTGCATTGTGCCTGTCATGTATCCAACATATTCAGTGATATAAAGTATACCGAACAGTCCGAAATTAATTATGATCGAGTATATCAGGTTCCGCATGAACATCGGAAGGATGGCATTGAAGATGTGCGGTCGTAGAACCAGAAGAGGCTTTTCGTGCTCCTCCTTTTTGCCTTTCATATTATAATCATTTTATAATGTTGCTTATTATAATTTAATGCAGTCTAATATTTCCTATTCATATTTTCTCTTTACCGAATCCTTTTAGCCACAATCCGGATTTATACAGTGTAAAAGCCACAACAAAGCCTGCAAAATTTCCTATCGGGAACCCGATCCATACACCATTCAACCTATGCGCGCTAACAAACATGAATGCTATAGCAACCACGAATATCCATCTTGTACTGTTCACAAAAAGCTGAAGCCTTGTATGGCCTGAGCCCTGAAAAGCCGCGTTTATTATGAAGCTCAATCCCATGAATATATATCCTGCCGCGATTATCTGGAGGTAGTTTATGCCAATAGACATCACGTCAGGATCCTGAGTGAAAGGCGAATAAAGTATTGAAGGCCCAAAATACCATACCAGCGAGAATATGCCCATAAATCCGATAACAGCAACTGATGCAAGCATTATGGATTTCTTCGCCCTTTTGAGTTTTCCTGCTCCCAGATTCTGGCCTATGAACGGGGTCACAGCAGTTGACAGCCCTATTACAGGCATTATCGCAAGTGATTCTAGGCGGACACCGACACCGAACGCTGCTATCGCGGCTGTCCCGAATCCGCCGACAATGCTCATCAGGGCTATCATACCTATGCTGTTTATCGAGTTGCTGACCGAAGAGGGAATCCCTACGGTAATAATTCTCTTCATTATAGAGAAATCGAGGCAGAAACATTTTGGGTCTATATCGACTGCAGACTTTCCGGTTAACAGGTGAATTATGTTGAGAGAAGCGCCTACGCCTCTTGACAATACAGTTGCTACGGCTCCTCCGGCAAGGCCCATTGCAGGTATCTGGCCGAATCCAAAAATCATTATCGGATCCAGTATTATATTCAGGATAACAGAAATGAACAGATATATTGCCGGTGTGACAGTATCTCCGCCTGCCTGTATTATTCCCTGCGAGATGAATCCTATGAAAAGGAATATGAATCCTATGAAAATCAGGTTGGAATACTGGATTGTCATATCAAGAACATGTCCGCTGACTCCCATGAACTCAAAAAGCGGCGCTGAGAATAGTATTCCGCAGACGGCGATTATAATTCCTACTATAAGAGACAGCAGCAGCGAATGTTCCGCCATGTTGTTAGCTTCTTTCTTCTTTCGGGCCCCCAGTGCCTGTGAAACGAGAGCTGTAGAGCCTACAGAAAGCCCTGCAGCTATTGCGATGAATATGAAGACTACAGGGAAAGTCACGCTAATTGCCGCCAGTTCCTCGGAGCCTAAAAGTCCTATGAAATACGTATCCGCGATATTATATCCTGTCTGAAGGACCATTCCGAGGATAACAGGGACTGAAAGGTAGAACAACGTCTTTCCTATGGGACCTTTGGTGAGGTCTTTTTCGCCATTCCTGGATGAGAACTTAAACATAATGTAAGAGATATATTTATGATACTTTATTAATCAAATATAGACAGGCAAATGCTTTCTCACATGAGAATGTTTCGGAGGGTTTGGATGGAGGAGAAAAAGAAGAAAAAATTCATCGACGAAGATGAATATGACGAAGAAGACGACTGGTACGACGAGGAAGAGGAAAAATAGATTCTAACATCATACCTGAGCTAATATCACTGCATAATTCTTTCCATATTCCTTGGCGCATTTAGGGCATGTCGTGTAGTAGAAATACATCTTTTTGATTGTTTTCTTTTTGGATTCTGCATATTCCTGAATCTCTTTTACCCATTTCCCCATGCTCCCGTAAGGGCCTTCGAAAACCATCGACAGGAATGTTCCGGAAATCTTTTCCATCTTTGCTCCGGGGACATTCTTTTTGACAGAAAGATACACATCCGCCCCGAACAGCGAATTCTCATCTGAAAGGACTATCATTTCCGGGTCTTTTGACTTCGTTTTCTCTATAATTTCAACGTCTTTTTTCATGATTGCTCCGAAATTAATCGGTATATGAAAAAAGCTAAAAACTCTGTCTTTTAAGAAGAGCTTATTTTCCCACTTTATGGTCTTCTTGTCCCATGGCTTTGGGTCGAATATGGGACAGCAACCGGTTTCTTTGACTTTCTTTTCCGGCATAATAAACCTCCTCTACTTCCTGGCTTCTTTCTGATATTCAAGATAAGAATACACGAATGTATATCCGACTCCTATAAGGAGCGGAACAATGAACACGAATAAGGCATAGTTGCCGAATAATATGCTCGCTACAGCCAGGATTCCTGATATCTTGAATACCTTTCCTCCGAGTGCATGCGTCTTCTTCCAGACGCTCTCGCTGGATAAGGTCCATGGTGTCCTGATTCCGACGAACCAGTTGCTTTTCAGGTTATGCATTATCGCTCCCAATGCATAGAAAAGGATACCCATTGCAGGCATTATCATTATGTTCATTCCGATTCTTGCACCTAGCGCCCAGACGATTGTCAGTATGTAGATATAGAAAAGGAATCCCATTGTCAGGACGACGATTCCTCCATAATACTTTTCCATTTTTTCTATGTTGGTCTTCTTAGGGTCAATGTGCGGTATCAATGCGAATAGCAGGAACAGCCCGACAGTTACTATAGGAAAGAGGAAGGCTCCCCAGAACTTCGGAAGATAGCCGTCCACTTCGCCTCTGACATTCCAGTGAGAGGGAACGTCTTCTGGCAATATAGGATAGAATGCAAGTCCCATTATGAATGAGAGTATCACCAGTATCAGAGCTATGATAAGGAATCTCTTCATAATTATTATTTGTCAGGTTTCCTATATAATTAAATCTTCTACTTACTGAATATCGAATAGAGCGGCTTTATTGCGAATATCACGAATAGCAAACCATACCAGTACCATTCAAGACTCAATACAGGGTTCCATAACTTTGCCACCATGAGCGCGAAAAAGAAAACGCAGAGCTTTACCAAAGCTATGTCCTTCCAGTTCTTTTTGACAGCTTTGAATTCATCCACTTCGAAAATCCCATTAAATCACCTGATTATAATTGATTTTTCTATTACAAATTCAGATTTTTCTCATGTAAAACTTATGTTTATTATATTCGGTCTCTACCAATTGTCCTTGTTCAATCAATTCATTTACAACAGACCATTTACAGTTGGCTTGTTTCAATAGAATTTCTACAGCATCTTGTCTCATAGGATGGACGGATGTTGTGCTAAGGATATCCCTTTTTACATCCCCACTAAAACCAAATTCGTTGCCTTCATAACCTATAAGATACTCCACATTCCCGATTTTAGTCTTAAGAATTTGATATGCCCTATTTATGGTGCTGGCATCAGCAATGTGGACAGATTTTTCCGCGGGGGGTCTTATAGGAACAGAAAGATATGATTTCTCAGCTTTGAGTTCGGAAATAAAACTTCCAACACGATTCACATTTTCATCAGAGTCATTTACACCCTTAACTAACATAGTTTCAGTGATTAATTTGCCTTCATATTCACCTGAGAAAGATAATAGACCATTAAGAATTGAATTGATATTCAATTTCCCATGAGGCCTATTGATTCTTTTCCAAACATCTTCCTGAGTGGAATCAACTTTAACTGAAACAAGATCAGCTTCCATGAGATCTTCCCTTACATCTGGGCTATGCATAAGCGAAGAGTTAGTAATCACTGCAACCTTTATACCCAATTTTTTTAGTAACTTGATTTCATGACCGAGATTTACATCCAGGGTTGGCTCCCCATCAGGAACAAATGTAAGATAATCAATTGTTCCTTTAGCCGTCACGACCTTTTTTCTAACTTCATTTAAAATATGATCTGGTTCATAGAATTCACGACGTGTAATACCCATTTTATATGCTCCACCTATCTGACAATATATACATGAATATGTACATTTCTTTGGTGGAATGTTATTGACGCCTACACTTCTTCCAAGTCTTCTTGATGGAACAGGACCAAAAGCTATCATCTCAACCATGATGATTTTTTAGATGTTAGATTTTTAACAATACTCACAGATTTGATTCGGATAGCTTTTTTATCTTCTCCACGAGTTCCGGCCTTATGTAATGATTGACTGTGACCGTCCAGCTTTCCGTCCAGATGCCTTTTTTCTTTACGAATCTCTTATGGTTGAGCTTGTCGGCAACCGACAGGAAGAATCTCCTTACCTCTTTTTTGGTTGCCTCATTGTTGTTTTTAAGAAAATCCTCAGCTCTCTTTGTTCCGTAATATGATCTGACAATATGCGGATAGAATTCCTCGCCGCAGTATCTGGCGAATGCATGCTTGAATGCGGACTCGCTTAAAGGATGTCCTGTTTCAGTATTCGCAAAAACGAAATCTGACATTTTTATTTTTGAAAGCCTCTTGCTGAGCCTGTCCACGTAAATCCCGGGAAACTTTCTTGTTGTTGTTGAAGGCACGCCATTTTTTGCAAGGTATTTGAAAGTGACATGCTTTCCCCGTATTGTCACATCCTTCTTCTTCAGGGTTGTGAGGCCTTTGTGTCCGTGGGCTTTGAAATATATCTCATTGCCTATTCTCATCAGTGTTTTCAGAAGAGTGTACATGGGAACCGCCATGTCATCGTTCTCATCAAAAAGCGCCTTTCTGACATTTTCGATGAGGATGGGATAGACCCTTTCAAACTCCCCGACCGCCTGGTATTTCTTGCTTCTCGTCTTTGCATCCTTTTCGAGCGTGTATACGTAGGAATAAGTCCCGCCGGGATTCCTGTAAAGGACGTCCCAGTGGTCATTCGTCGTTGCATCATGTATTGTCAGCTCTTCCGCAAACAAAGAGAAAGCCTTGTCAAGCTGGCGCCCGTCAGGAAGAACGTTTATTCTCGCCCCTTGCAATTTACCTTCAGGGGAAACCTGTCCCTTGAGCCACTTCGGATTTTTCTTGTCTGTCAGGATGTCAAAATTATCATGAGCTTTGAAAAGGTCAATAACATGCATCGCATTAGGGAACTGTTTATCCGACTTCTCCCAGCCCGACTTTGTTTTCTCATAAACGTTCAGTTCTTTGGAACTAATTCTCAAAGTTCCTTCAGGAACGGTTTTAGACTTCTTAGGCTCGGAAGCTTTTTTAGGCATAATAAGAAATTCTTTTTTCTTCCTTATATCTTCATTATAAAATCAATAAGGACCGTTGCATAGCTTCCTTTGGGAAGCACAAAACTCAGGATTAGCTTCAGTTGCCCTTTATTCATCCCGTCCTCTTTGAATGTATGAGTGAATTTTTCCGGTTTTATCATCGATTTTCTTTCTTCTCCCCGCGTGCTTAGGGGCATGATATCCTTTATCACGAAATCCGAAAGAAGTATCCCCTCTTTCTTCATTATCTTCTCTATTATCTTCCTTGAGTCCGGATAATTCTCAAGTTTGGTTTTTGAGCCGATTATTGGTATCATGCAGTCTTTTTTTATCTGGCCAGCGGTCATATTCCATATATAGGACTGGTAAGCATGGACAAACATTTTTGAAAGCATTCTAGGAAGGATTTCTATTGCCCCTATACAGTCATCATTGTTTCTGGAAAGGTAATGCCTGACATCGTTATTTGAGGATGCGATGAGTTCTGCGGCTTTTTTGAAATCCTTCCTGACAAGAAGCCTCCCTATTTCTATGTTGTCTTTGCTGAATCTCTGCTCCCCGAAGAGATTAAGAAAACCATCTTTCTTTATCTTTTCGATATTTTTTTCTATTCTGATTCTTTCTTCGGAATCGATGTTCCTGACAATTATCCTGAATTTGTTTCCGGAAAGATTGCCAAGCTTTATCGGTTTATCCGTCTCAAATATATCCGATATCCTTATTCCTTTTATTTTCATTGTTCCCAGATTCTCTTTATGATATTCCGGAATGGAAATCATCTGGCTGGTCACAGCTTTTTTATCCTTTGTCCCGGCGTATCCGAATTCCTTTTTAGGAATTCCTGTTTTCTCAGAAAGCATTTCAATTGCCCTGAAAAAATCTATATCGGTTTTTGTCATCCTGAAAACAGTGAATTTCCTTGCCGGTTTCTTTTTTTTGTTCCTTAGCAAATCCATTTTCTCCTTCCAGCGAAGTTTTGAAGAAGCTTTAGATTCCTCTATGTCTGTAATCTCATCGACCACGAAATCCTGCGGAACCGACTTAATCTTGTACATGTTCATAGATTCCGGGAAGGATTTATATTTAGAAATCCATAGAATAATCAGTGATTTTATGATTTATGACCTTATCATTATCGGTGCAGGGCCAGCGGGGCTTTCAGCTTCCCTGACAGCTTCCTATCTCAAGCTTAAACATATAGTAATTGAGGCCAACCTTGGAGGAGGGGCGCTGATACAGGGTTATCCCTGGAAGAAGGTCGATTCTTTCCTCGGCTTTTGGAATAAGACCGGGCAGGAGATGTCGGACATAATGATGGATCATGTCCAGAGGGAAGGAAGCGAAATCAGGGAAAAGGAGCCGGTCGAGAAGATAGAAAAGAATGAAAAATCCAAGACATTCATGATTCATACCACTAAAAAGGAATACGAGACCAAGTCGATTCTCATAGCAACGGGAATTGCAGGAACGCCTAGGAAACTTGGAATAAACGGGGAGGATCATAAGAGAGTCCATTATTCAATAAAGAATCCTGCACTATATGAGGGTCACAAGGTTCTTGTGGTGGGAGGAGGCGATACGGCAGTTGAGGCCGCATTCGCATTATCTAATGCCAAGGCCGACGTGTCAATTGTGCACAGGAAAGATGTCTTCAGATGCACTGAAAAGAATACTGCATGTATAAACAAGACAGATGCCATAATTCTGTTCAACACAGAACTCACTGAAATAAAGGCTGGCGCTGAAAACATAGAATCGGTGACCCTTCTTGATAACATCAAAAGCAAAACAAAGAACGATAAGTTCGATGATATATTCATTTTTGCAGGTTCTGTCATAAGTATTGATTATCTCAAAGACCTTGACATAAAGATGGAAGGCAACAAAGTCGTTGTCGACAATCAGATGAAAACATCCATTGACGGCATTTATGCCGCTGGTGATATAACGGGGAAACTGATGCGGATACCCGAAGCCATAGGAGAAGGCCATCTTGCAGTTTATTCGATATTCAAATACCTCAGGAACCCTTACTGGGCCTAAGAAATATAACAGACCGCGCCAAATTATTATTTATGGAAGTCTTTGAAGTGGATAAGGATATTGTCAAAAGACTTTATCCAAGAAGGACAGAGTGGTGCCATAAGGGAGATTTTGGCAAAGTCCTCGTAATAGGCGGTAGTGAGAAGTATACGGGTGCGCCTGCTCTTTCTGCAATGGCATCCCTGAGATCAGGTTCCGACCTTGCAATAATAGCAGCTCCGGAAAGGGCGGCAGATACCGATGCGTCATTGTCGCCAAACCTGATAACAGTACCATTTAAAGGAGCTTTTCTGAAAGAAAAGGATTTCACAGAGATAATAAAGCTTGTCGACAAAGTCGACGCAGTACTTATAGGTCCCGGTCTCGGAACAGAACAGGAAACAATGAATCTCGTTTCTTCACTATTGAAAGCTATTGACAAGCCTTGTATAGTTGATGCCGATGGGCTGAAGGCAGTCAAAGGAAAAAAGCTCGGGAAGAATTTTGTCATCACGCCGCATGAGGGGGAATATTATTATCTGACAGGTGAAAAGCCAGA
Source organism: Candidatus Aenigmatarchaeota archaeon (assembly GCA_016932735.1). GTDB lineage: Archaea > Aenigmatarchaeota > Aenigmatarchaeia > QMZP01 > QMZT01 > JAADIF01. Next base: position 172,753 of record JAFGCI010000006.1, on the reverse strand, counting down.
TGTGGAGCCAAACAGAAGATTATCCGAAGTTCAGGAATGTTCCAAAAAATTAGAATGTACAGTAGTTTTGAAATCCCACGTTGACGTGATTTCTGACGGGGAGAAAGTCGCCGTCAATGAAACCGGAACGCCTTACATGACAAAGGGAGGAACAGGAGACGTTCTTTCCGGAATAATTCTGTCGCTTCTTGGCAGAAAAGTGGAAATTTTTGATGCCGCATGCGGCGGAGCTTTTATTTCTGGAGCCGCGGGGGAAATCGCTTCACAACGAGTTGGAGAAGGACTTCTCGCAACAGATGTAATTGATTCAATACCCACGGTAGTTAATATGAAAAAATAACTCTTGCTATCTTTTTAAGATTTTTTAACTTTAAGATTAAAATTAATCTATGGAAGAAAAAGATCACCCTTATGTCGGAGTGGATAATATAATAGTCAATAATAAAGGCGAGATACTTCTTGAAAGAAGATCGGATTCCATGTGGACTTTTCCTGGATACTGGTGTCTTGTAGGAGGCTTTATAGACTGGGGGGAAACGGTTGAAGAGGCTGCAAAAAGAGAGGCGAGAGAAGAAATCGGAGTCGAAATTGAGGTTGTAAGGTTTTTGGGGCGATATTATGATTCCATGGGGAGGCATCCGAAGAAAACTGTCATATGCCTTCCTCATATATCCAGAATTGTTTCCGGAGAGCCCAATGTAAATCAGCCGGAGGAAGTTTCAGAAGTGAGATGGTTTAAGCCGGAAGAAATCAGGAAAATGGAACTGGCTTACGACCATAAGCAGATGCTCATTGATGAAGGTCTTATTTAGCAGATATTTATTGCTGTTTTTCCATATCTAACAATGAGAGATTTACTTGATTCAATTAAGTCAAAAAGAAAGATAAGGATATACAAAACCAGAGTTTTGAAAGGATAAGATAAAAAATTATCTTGGTTGATTAAAGTGTGCGATGAATGCGGCTGCCGGACAAAGAAGAATCTGGTTATGAAAAGCGAAGCAGTTTTACCGGAGAAATCGGGAAACTTTGAAATATTGATAAAAAAAGATGTAATCAGAGAAGAAAACATTTTAGCGGAAAACAACAGAAAAATCTTCAGAAACAAGGGAATAACGGCAATAAATATCATGGGCTCTGTCGGTAGCGGAAAAACCACACTAATAAAAGCTTTATGCAGAAAGCTTAAGGATAGATACAGAATTAAGGTAATTGCGGGGGATATCACGACAGATATAGATGCTAAAAGAATAAAGGAAGAAGGCGTTGACGTTGAACAGATAAATACAGGAGGAATGTGCCATCTGGACGCAAACCTTATAAATAAATCGATTAATGAAATAGGAACATATGGCAAGGATATAATCTTTATAGAAAATGTGGGAAATCTGATATGCCCCGCCAATTTTGATTTGGGCGAAGAAAAAAGGATTGTTGTTATTTCAGTGACAGAAGGCCCTTATATGGTTCTTAAGCATCCTTTAATGTTTAAGGAAGCTTGTCTTGTCGTTATAAATAAAACAGATCTGGCAGACGTGATGGAAGTTAATCCGGACAAATTCGAGGATGAGGTTCATTCTATACAGCCAAAGGCAGATGTTATAAAAACTTCTCTGAAGAATTTGGAAAACATTGATGAGATTATAAAAGCTATTGGTTTTTGATGAGAAATATGGAAGATGAGAAGTTTTTGATGAAACCTATAGGCATAGTTAAATCGGAATATAAAAATCCTTCTGAACTACATTTTGCCTGCGAGAAAGGAAAAAGAGCAGAAAGCATTTCAGAAATAATATTGAAGGATGAATTCGCAGAAGGCCTGTTCCGGACGGATGAATTCTCTCATTTATGGATTATCTATTTTCTGGACAGGGCCGAAAGGACTGAGATTAAGACGCATCCGGGACCTTCCTCAATGAAGAACCTGCCCAAAGCCGGAATCTTTGCAACCCGCAGCCAGTACAGGCCAAATAAGATGGCATTAAGGCTTGTACGGTTTATCAAAAAAACTAAAAATGTAATTACTGTCGGCGGTTTGGATGCAATAAACGGAAGTAAAATATTGGATATAAAACCTTACGTTTCTCATTTTGATATGCCCGATGATCTGAGAGAACCGGAATGGTATAAGTGGTGAAATATGCATGAAATCTCCATGTCAGAAAAGGCATTGTCTTTAATGCTGGAAAAAGCTAAAAAAAACAAGTTAAAAAAGATTAAAACTGCACATATTATAATCGGTTCTCTCACTTTGCTGAATCATGACCAGATTAAATTCTGGCTGAAAGAACTTTCAAAAGGCACGATTGCGGAAGGACTTCTTGTTAAAATAAAGGGTCAGGAATCGGAGATTCTCTGCAGAAAGTGCGGATATGCCGGGAAGCTTAAATTCAGGGAAAACGTGATTGATCATTTATTTCTCCCAAAATTCGCCTGCCCTAAATGTGATTCAACGGAAATAGAAATAAGGAAAGGAAACGAGTTTGAAGTTGAGAAGATTATCGCGGATAAATAATATATCCTATTAGGACCAATTAATTATCATGAAAAAGCATATCAAGAAGGTTAGAAAAAGTCCCATAAGCAGAGACGAACTAATAGCCGACGGCATATTCATTTTCATATCCTTTATCGCTTCGTTCGCGGTTGTATTCCTCTTTGACGTCCATCATAGTTTCTACGAGATGCCCGTATTTCCGCTTGAATTCATTTTCAAGACCACTGAACCATATTACTATTTCACATTTGTCGGTACAATAGCATTATTTGTTCTCATAAAACTCTTCATTTATGGTATACAGGAAGACGAAAAAGCATTGGAAAAGAGAAGCAATAACATTTAAATCATGTACCCAATTGAAATACATGCTAATAGGTCTTGTCGGCGTTCCAAATTCGGGTAAATCCACATTTTTCAAATCAGCCACACTGGCTGACATAGAAATTGCCAACTACCCATTCACGACAATTGAGCCCAACCAGGGCGTTGCTCATATAACCGCTCCCTGCCCATGCAAAATGCTGGGAGTGAAATGTAACCCGCAGAACTCTGCATGCGTAGATGGTGTAAGACACATTCCGGTCAAACTTCTTGATGTAGCAGGTCTTGTTCCGGGGGCGCATGAGGGCAAAGGCCTTGGCAACCAGTTTCTTGATGATCTGAGACAGGCAGACGGCCTGATACATGTCCTTGATATATCTGGAAAGACGGATGCAGAAGGAAAGGAGAATGAATGGGACCCCTCAAAGACAATTGAGATTCTAGAGAATGAAATTGACGAATGGATTTATGGAATCATCCAGAAAAACTATATCAAGTCAAAAAGGATTGCAGAGATGGAGAAAAAGCCGATTGAAAGGATGCTGGCTCAGAATCTTTCAGGTCTTGGAATAGAGGAGCATGAAATAAAGGCAGCGATGAGAGATAATAATCCGGATGAAAGAGAATTTACAACAACGCTGAGAAAAATATCTAAGCCGATTATAATAGCTGCCAACAAGATAGATAAGAGCGGGGCAAAGGAAATTTTTGAGAAGGTGAGAGAAAGCAGTGGAGAAATGATTTCATGTTCAGCAGACTCCGAACTTGCTTTGCGAGAAGCGGATAAGCATGGGTTAATCAATTACAAACTGGGCTCCAGTGATTTTACGATTGCATCTGGAAACCTTAATGAGAAACAGAAAGCCGCACTTGAATTTATCAGATCAAATGTCCTGAAAAGATTTGGGACCACCGGTGTTCAGAAGATCCTGAATAAAATGGTTTTTGAAAAATTAGGATATGTTACAGTATACCCCGTGGCTGACATAAATCATGCCACTGACAAAAAAGGAAATATTTTACCTGATGTCTTCCTCGTTAAGAAAGGCACAACTCTAAAAGAACTGGCATCTAAGGTGCATAGCGATATGGCAGACAAATTCATTGGTGGAATGGAATACAAAACAAAAAGAAAAATCGGCGCGGAACAGAAAATTAACGATGGAGATGTCATAGAAATAATTTTCGGAAAATAAATTTATTTATTGGCACTAAAACAATATATCATGAAAAGCGATACACATCAACTAATTTTTTTAAAAAAATAAAATTTATCTACATAATACAAATAGAAAATTTTATATACTATGGGTAAACAAATAATAAACAGGTGAAATGGTTAGAAGGTGATAAATTTGGTGGCAAAGAAAAAACCAGTTAAGAAAAAGACTGTAAAGAAAAAGGCTGTTAAAAGAAAAACCGTTAGAAAGAAACCAGTAAAGAAGAAGCCAGTCAAAAAGAAAGCTGCAAAGAAGAAAAAGAAAAAATAAAGCAGCTTCTTTTTTTATTTTAATTTTATTTTTCATTAATCAAATATTTTTTAAGGTCTTCACTTTTATCGGTTTTCTCCCAGGAGAAATCAGGATCGTTTCTTCCGAAATGACCATATGCTGCTGTTTTTCTGTAGATGGGTCTCCTCAGATTAAGCTGTTTGAGAATGTCTGAAGGCCTTACCGGGAATATTTTTCTCACAGCTTCCGATAATTTTTGTTCATCAACTTTTCCGGTTCCGAATGTATCAATGAATATGCTCACAGGCTCTGCGACACCGATTGCATAAGCAAGTTGCACTTCACATTTATCAGCAAGACCCGCAGCAACAATATTCTTTGCAATATATCTTGCTGCATATGCTGCGCTCCTGTCAACTTTTGTCGGATCCTTTCCGGAGAAAGCACCACCGCCATGTCTTCCCATACCGCCGTATGTATCTACAATTATTTTTCTTCCGGTGAGACCCGCATCTGCATATGGACCGCCTCTTACGAATTTACCGGTTGGATTCACATAGAATTTCGTTTTTTCATCTATCCAGCTACTACAAACGGGTTTTATAACCTTCTCAATTACATCTTCCCTTATTTTTTTATGTTCTATCCCATCTTCATGCTGGTTTGATATTACAACAGTATCAACTCTTTTTGGTTTGCCGTCTACATATTCTACCGTGACCTGACTCTTTCCATCAGGACCGAAATAAGGTATTATTTTTTTCTTTCTTACGTCTGCAAGTTTCTCTGCGAGCCTGTGTGCAAGATGAATCGGAAGAGGCATGAGTTCTTTGGTTTCATTGCATGCAAATCCAAACATCATTCCCTGGTCTCCGGCTCCCTGACCATGGCCTTCTTTCCCTTCTGTATCCGACTCATTGACCCCCTGTGATATGTCGGGGCTCTGCTCTTCCAGATGTACAAGGACTGCACACGATTCCCATTCTATTCCCTGGTTAGTGTGTAAGTAACCTATTTCTTTAAGGGTATTTCTTGCAATTTTTGGGATGTCCACATAACCTTTTGTTGTTATTTCACCTGCTACCAGAACCATTCCGGTTTTTGTGCATGTCTCTGCCGCTACCCTTGACTGGGGATCCTGCCTCAGACATTCATCCAGAATAGCATCGCTTATCTGATCGCATATCTTGTCTGGGTGGCCTTCTGTCACACTCTCCGATGTGAAAAAAATATGTTTTACTGCCATTTCATCACTCCTTAAACTTTCATGTGCACATGAACGTGCAATGCACTGAATCTGATATTCAGTATAATGATTACTAAAAGTTTATTTAACAACTTTATATACTTTACTATATTAATATGAAGAATAAATATAACTGGTGGTTATACTGATTGTTACAGGACAATATATAAAGCAGCTAAGAGACGGGATAGGAATGTCTCAGCAGGAAGTGGCAAAGCTTGCCGGAATATCGCAGGCGCATATAGCAAAAATAGAGACAGGTAACGTTGACCCGAGGCTATCGACAGTCAACTCGATAATATCTGTTCTCGAAAACAGGGGAAAAATAAAAGAATGCAGAAACTATATGAAAAAGCCGGTCGCCTTGGAATATGATACCGAAGTGAGACAGGCAATAGACATAATGAAGAAGAATAAAATTTCCCAGCTTCCGGTTTTTAATAAAGAAAAGATGGTAGGCTCCATAAAGGAATCCACTATAATAGAAAAAACACATCGGGGTTTTTATAATATCAAAGTAATGGAAATAATGGATAAACCCTTTCCCGTTCTCGATTTCAAGGAAGATATTGAGACCGTTAAAACTCTATTGGATTATTCACAAGCCGTTTTAATATCTAAGAACGGAAACATCGTTGGAATAATAACAAAAACGGATCTGCTCTAATTTATTTCTCATCATATTCCATGACGCAATCATCCAAAACCAGAAGCTCTATGCCGGCCTGCTCGAAAAAATCCCTTGTAATCTTTCCTGAATGATATCTTTTCTTGCACACTACTTTGACAATCCCCGCATTTATTATCATTTTAGCGCAGACCATACAGGGTTCCATTGTACAATACAGCGTTGCACCTTTGATGGCGACGCCATTTGCCGCAGCCTGGACTATCGCATTCTGTTCGGCGTGTGTTGTTCTTACACAATGCTCCGAAATGGTCCCGTCTTCATTGAGATGTTTCATCATCAAATGACCAGCTTCATCACAATGCGGAAGCCCTATAGGAGCTCCTACATAGCCTGTTGTCAGAATCCGCTTATCCTTAACTATTATAGCGCCGCTCTTTCCACGATTGCATGTAGCTCTTGATGCGACCGCATCCACGATCTGCATGAAATATTCATCCCAGCTCGGCCTTGACATATACCATCTAACCGTCTAATTCGTTAATTGGATAACTGTTACTTGTATGAAGACCTTACATATCCTTATGCAAACAATGTGATATGCAAGGCAAGGTACTATAGTAAAGAAAATATGAGAAACAGAAATATAAAAGAATTTGTCTTATCCGCATTTACTATATCCGCATGATAAGCATGTTGAGCATCCTTCTGCATAATAAAGCTTTGAATCGCAGACGGGGCACTTCTCACCAGTCTGCTCAAGTATTGTCTCATCCTTTTCATAAGACATTTTTATTCTTCTTGCTTCTTCCTTTTCCTTCTTTCCGTTGCCAAGGTTAAGAACCTGCGTGACCTTGCTGCTGTCACGGTATATAGTGATGCCTTTGCACTTGAGTCTGTGGGCCAGCAGATATGCTCTTTCGACTTCTTCAATAGTTGCCTCATTCCTTATATTGATAGTCTTGCTGACGGCATTGTCTGTATATCTCTGGAAAGCCGCCTGCATTTTTATATGCCATTCAGGCTCTATGTCATGCGAAGTCACAAAAAGATCTTTTACGTCTCTGGGTATTTCCTCTATATCATGCAGAGAACCTCTCTCAGCGACCCTTTTCATTAACTCTCCACTGAAGAATCTTTTCTCTTTTGCAATTCTTTCAAAAAGAGGGTTTATCTCCATCAGCTCTTCGCCCCCCAGTATGTTCTTTCTCATGAAAGCAACAGCAAACAGCGGCTCTATACCGCTTGTTGCGTTTGCTATGATGCTTATCGTTCCTGTGGGGGCTATTGTAGTCACAGTTGCGTTTCTCATGCTTTTGAATCCTCTTTTATCCCATTCGCTTCCCACGAAATTCGGGAAGTTGCCTCTTATATCAGCAAGGTGGGAAGACGATTCTATACTTTTCTCAGAAATGAATTTCATGACCTTTTCTGCAAGAACAACAGCATCTTTGGATGCGTAAGGTATACCAAGCATTATGAGCATGTCTGCCCATCCCATAACACCGAGGCCAACCTTCCGGTTCGCCCTGGTCATGAACTCGATTTGCTTTATCGGATAATTATTGCCGTCGATGACATTGTCAAGGAAGTGAACGCTTTTCTCGACCAACAATCCGAGATTTTCCCAGTCTATCTCGTACTTAACTCCTGTTTTCTTCAAACATTTACTAAGATTTATGCTGCCCAGATTGCAGGATTCATAGGGTAAAAGAGGCTGTTCGCCACAGGGGTTTGTCGATTCTATCCTCCCGATAAGCGGAGTCTGATTATGCCTGTTTATCTCATCAATAAATATTACTCCCGGGTCTCCGGTCTTCCATGCCTGATAAATAATCATATCCCAGAGCTGTTTAGCGTTTATCGATTTTTCAGTAGTTCCTGTCCTGGGATTAACGAGGCTGAAATCTTTCTTCTTCTCAATGGCCCTCATGAAATCGTCATTAACAGCAACCGAGATATTGAAATTGGTAAGAATGGTGTTTTCGCTGTTTTTTGCTGTTATGAATTCAAGTATGTCTGGATGGCTGACGCTGAGAATTCCCATATTGGCTCCGCGCCTTTTGCCGCCCTGTTTTATGACTTCTGTTGAAACATCAAAGACTCTCATGAAAGAAATAGGGCCCGATGCAACCCCCTTCGTACTCTTGACTACATCCCCTTTCGGACGGAGCTCGGAAAATGAAAACCCGGTTCCTCCACCGCTCTGATGGATTATTGCTGTGTTCTTCACAGCATCAAAAATGCTTGTGATGTCATCATGAACAGGAAGAACGAAACAGGCCGACAACTGCCCTAAATGAGTTCCTGCATTCATCAGGGTCGGGCTGTTCGGAAGGAACCCGAACGATGACATCATATCATAGAACTCGTTCTCGGTTTCCTGTATATATTCCCACCTGTTTTTTGTCACTTCAATGAGTTCCTTAAAGCTTACTTTCATATGCTTCTGGGTATTAAGCCTGTTATATGACATGTAAAGCATTCTGAGATTATGAATATTCAGTCCGATTTCAGAGACCATGCTTTCGTCGAGGTCCTTTTCAGGGAATTGATGTTTTACTGTCTGTCCCCTTTCTTTATCATAAACATATTCATGATAGAGGATGTCAACAAGAGCCAGATGTCTTGCTATTCTTCTGAAGAACTGCATGGTAGTCTCTGTTACCTGACCTTTGTCGTCTTTCAGAAGGTAACGGGACTTGAGAACCTTTATTGAATTGATAGGAAGCTTAAGCTCGTCCGTGACACCAAGTATGTACTTGGTCTCCCTTTTCATCTTCTGCCTGTCCCTGTAAAGTATGTAGGCTTTGGCTGTCTGCGCATGCCCGTTTTCTATGAGCGTCTTCTCAACAATATCCTGAATCTGCTCCACTCCAGGCATTGTATGGCCGTCGAACTTCTCGTTAACGGTCACAGCAACCTTATCCGCCAGCGTCTTTGCTAATGCGAAATCCTGCCCTTCGACCGACTGTGCGGCCTTAAAAATAGCATTTGCAACTTTATTCACATCAAACTTTACAATGCGGCCGTTTCTTTTCTTTACAAATTTAACTTCCTTCTCCATCTGCTCCCCCTCATCTGAACGATAACGACCGCTTCATTCAAGATTGTTAATTACTTCAGCGATGCAAAACGATATGAAGCGATTAATGTATGCAATAAAAATTTCTTATATATTGTATATTTGAAATTTTATATTGGTTATTCAGAAAGATTCCCAAGTTCCGTGAAGATTGCAGTTTGCCCGTGCCTTTATCTCGTCTGAGGGGAACGGCTCTTTGTCAAGCTCAAATGTCGCAGAAGGCGGATCCTCGTTATCAAGCTCTTTGACTCCCAAAGATTCTCCATTTAATAAAAGTTCTATCCACGTTATGTAATGCTCAGGATTCATTGGATGCTCTATTTCTGTGCCTACGCTGACTATTATCTTTCTAGAAACCTTTTCTATGAAGGGAGTATGCTTCTTCTCGAAGTCTATCATAGAGTCCGGATTCTTGGCTCTATTGATTTTCATTCTATCTCCTGCCTTCTTGTCCAGTTTATCTTACGAGTGTTGCATACTGAGGATTTATCAGAAGCCAGTCTGAATCAACGCCTACAATTTCACCATTGTTTGCAATTACAGTCTTTTTTAGTTTTTCAACAGACCTTTTGAGCTCGCCTATGTCCTTTTCCTTCATGTTCTTTATTTTCAGAAAAACAACATGACCGTCTCTTATAGCCTTTAAAATCCTGTCAGTATCTGAAAAGTCCTCAAGATTCTCGACAGCTATTGAAAGTTTGCCTTTTGCATTCTTCCCGTCCATGACGTTTACTTCAAAATATTCTTCCCCGGCAGTGTTGTCATCAACGTCAAATTCACCGGTCTTCGAAAATATATTTTTCAAGCCCATATCACACCCCTCCCAAACCTAAATGCTGAAAGCTTAATTCAGGATTTTTGATAGATTAATCTATTATTAAAAATAAAGTTTAAATAAGCAAACAATTCTGAGACTTTCTGCTTTAGCCCATGCCCATGCCTATCAGGGAAGGGTTTACAAGCAAAACAATGCCGAGAATTATCATTATAAGCCCGCCGATGAATTTTATGTACTGCATTTGCCTTTTGCTCACCTGCTTGCCCCGGAAAGACCACCCGAAAACCGCTATAATTATTGTAAGAGGTATAACATATATTATGTTGTACATAACCAGATACAAGTAATACAACAAGGCATTATCAAGCACCTTTCCGGAAAGGATGGCCGTGTATATTATAGGGAATCCGGCAGTGCATGGGAGTTCGACAAGAGAGGAAAAGATCGCAAGCACTATGGACGATGCTATCAGGACGGGCATCGTTCCCTTCTTTATTATGTGATCCATTTTCTCTATCCTGCTCATAAGAGGCTTCTTGTGCTGTTCCTGAATCATCAAAGTGACTCCCCTTCTGAAGAAGAGCAGCTCTTTTATATTAATGACTCCTGCGACTATGGCAATTACGGCAATGCCTATCCTTAGAGGATCTATAAACCCTATGTATTTGAAAACATTTAGCCAGAATACCATGAATATGAAGTATATAAGGAATACCACTATCACGAATATGTAGCCTATTACATAAATCCTCTTTCTCGAATGGGACGCCGATGTGAGAAGGCCCAAAAGGAATGTAAGGACAAAAAGATTGCACGGATTGAATCCGTCTATCAATGCTATAAACAAGGTGAAAACCGGAAGTGGAAGGAAATATCCTGCCTCCTCAATGAAATTCTGCGGAACGCTTTGGGCGGCTATGAAGAAGGATATTATGAAAAGCACTGCAGCAACAATCATGAGGTAGTCTTCCTGCCTTTCCGTGAGCATGAATCCTTTTGATTCTTTGGAATCTTCCTTTTTTGTAGGCATAATCTTTCTTGATACGATCAAAGCCATTCCTATAATGGCAAGACACCATGCCAACCATCCAATGTCTGCTTCTTCTTCCTTTTTAGGAGGCTCTTTTGTTATTTCCCACTGAATTGTCCAGTCACCGACCTTTGCCGCGTTTCTGAAATATATATAAGATTCGGATAACGCAACAGGAGCAGGCTCTGTCTTAATGCCCCCCGCTTTCGAAATCTCAGAAGAGATATCATCTGCTTTTATAAGCCTTTTAATCAAATCGTTATCGGGTTTATCTTCTCCTGAAATGAGAACCCTGCCATTTGCCCATATATTTACTTTTCCCTCGATTCCGGCAAAATCCATATTCTCAAAACTTATTGAGGAACCGTCTGGTAACGGACATTCGTTGGAAGAAATCTGGTCTATGAATGAATTTGAATCAATTACTTCGATCCTGCCCAATGCTGTCTGATTCTTACTGAAAATCAGGAAAGGCACTCCCGGCCTCGTATTTGTTATATAATTATCAAAGTACATATTTGCCGTTTTTTGATTGAATTCGCTGTTATGGTATATTTCATATTCTATTACGACAAGATTGTCATATTGTGAAGTGTAATCTGATAGAAGGACTGGATCTGTGTATGCACAGTTTGGGCATCCTACGCCTGTTATATACACTGTGCAAATGATGTCTTCCTGCGCGCTTGTGGGATATGCCATCAGAAGCAACGTCAGGACTAAGAAAACCCCTATCGATACCACAAAATTTTTAACTACCATGCTATTGGAATACGCAGAAACTATATATATATTTTGGTTTCTTTTGATGAAACTAAGGCCTCCGAAACAATAAATATATGGTTGAAGATAGAATTGTTAAGTGAAATTATGAAGGATTTCTATTTATTCGATCTGGATGGAACCCTCATAGATTCCATGAAGCTTCATATAGAATCCTTCAGAAGGGCTTACAAACACGTATTTAATGCGATCGTTGATGACGAAGTATTCAACAGGAATGCAGGCAAGACCGCTTCAACATTTCACATGGGGGTGTGCTCTGAACTGGGCATAAACCCAACTGAATCCGATATAAGAAAGATAGGGGAAAGCTGGAAAGAATATATGGAAGGGGCTGTTAAAAACGAGGGAATTAGAGTCCTCCCCGGAGTCATCGAATTTCTGAATGAAATAAAGTCAAGAAACCAGACATGCGGCCTGATAACAGGCAATTCGCAAAATGTAGGAAAGTATCTTCTTGAGAGCGCCGGACTTTCAGAATTCTTTAAAATCCAGTCATATTCCGACGGTCTTTATGAAAGGAGCGATCTAATAAAAAAATCACTGAGTAATGCGAATGAAATGGGGCTTGAAATCGAAAGACTGATAGTTATCGGCGACACCCCTTCTGACATAAAGGCGGGAAAAATAATGAAAGGCTTTGCTGTCGGTGTTGAGACCGGGCCCTACAGGAAGGACAAACTGGAAGAAGCCGGAGCCGACCTTGTTCTGAAAAACCTCAAGGAATATGAACTTATATTTGAAAAAATCGAATGAATTTCATTTTCTGCAACGAAATGTTATATATAGTTTCTATCAAACAGTAGATTAATGCTAAATATAGACAAGATACGGGAGGATTTTCCCATACTCAGAAGGGAAGTAAACGGGAATAAACTGATTTACTTAGATAACACAGCAACTTCTCAGAAGCCGATGCAGGTCATAGATGCCATATCTGAATACTACAAGAATACCAATGCAAACATACATAGAGGCGTCCACACCCTTTCACAGGAAGCAAGCGAGATGTATGATTCAGGAAGGGAAAATATAGCAGAATTCATAAAATGTGACCCTTCTGAACTTATTTTCACAAGGAACGCGACGGAATCGCTGAACCTGGTCGCTTATGCATGGGGCATGAACCACCTCAAAAGAGATGACGAAATTATAATAACGAAGATGGAACACCATTCAAACATGGTTCCATGGCATCTCATAGCCAAAAAAACAGGAGCCAAGATAAAGGCCATAGATTTTGGAGACGACTTTTCCGTTTCAATTGAATCTTTCCAGAAACTTCTTAACAAAAAAACAAAAACAGTCGCAATAGGACACGTTTCCAATGTGCTCGGAACAATCAACGATGTTAAAAAGATATGCCGATTGGCGAAAGAAAACGGCTCATTAACAGTTGTTGACGGAGCCCAGTCGGCTCCTCACATACCAGTGAATGTGGAGAAGATGGATTGTGATTTCTTCGCTTTCTCGGCACACAAGATGCTCGGCCCTACCGGCATCGGAGGACTCTTCGGGAAGTCTGAAGTCTTGGAGAATCTCGACCCGTTCTTCGGCGGGGGCGGAATGATAAAGGATGTCTGGATAGCAGATTCCACATACACTAAACCGCCGGAGAAATTCGAGGCCGGAACTCCCGATATATCAGGAACAGTCGGCTTTTCTGCCGCAATCGATTATCTCAGGAAAGTCGGAATGGATAATATCGAAGAATATGAGATAGAGATGAACAAGCTTGTCATTGATAAGATATCGCAGCTTAAAAACGTCAATCTTTACGGACCTGAAAACCCCGAGAAAAGAGGCGCAATATTCTCTTTTGACATCAAAGACATGAATCCGCATGATGTTGCAATGCTTTTTGACCAGGAAGGTATTGCAGTGAGAAGCGGCCAGCACTGTGCCAATGCCCTCATGAGGGAACTCGGCATAGGCGGGACAGTGAGAGCAAGCCCCTATTTCTACAACACGAAAGAAGAAGTGAAGAAGTTTCTGGAAGTTCTTGAGGATATTTCATTAAACACCTGTTGACAGCCTGCTCTTTATCCCCACAACGAAGCATGCTCCGATTAGTATAAGCGCTGAGCCTGCGAGCTGTAACATCGGCAAAGGCTCACCCAGCCACGACATTCCGGCTATCAATGATATTACAGGCGCCAGCAGGAGCAGCATCGACGCCTTTGAAACATTTATGAGCTTTATGCTCCAGTACCAGAAGAACACATAGCAGAACAGTATCCCTGACGAGACGAGGATGTTAGCCCACTGTGAGGATGTTAGTGCAATGAGAGCATCAAATCTTCCGAAAACTCCGACTATTCCGAAAAGTATAAGACCTCCGATAAACATCCTTGAGAAGGCGACGATGAAATTATGCTCCCCTTCTATCATGGCCTTTCTTGCTATGGTGTTCTCAAGAGCCCATAGTATTGTGGCACCGATTATAAGGAAATCGCCGACCTGAGGATTTGACCAGAGCAGACCGGGCTCAATCTGGGAAACGGTCATGATAACTAATCCTGCAAACATCGCAAGAAGGGCGTATAACTGCTTTTTTGGTATCTTCTCTTTTAAGAAGATGAATGCGAACAACGTTGCAAACAAAGGAAGCGTCTTATGAAGGAACGCGCCTCTTCCGCTTGTAGTCAGCTGGAGACCGCTGAAGAACATTGCAAATGCCAGAGAGCCGCCTATTACTGCAATAGCCAACAGGTATTTCCACGAAACTTGTTTCATAGGTTTCTTTAACCTGTTCTTCTGGACAATGGTCAAAACAAGGAACACAAGACCGATTATAAGACCCCTTACCGCAGTGAATATGAGAGGGTCGAGGTCGACGACAAAAATCTTGTTAAGCGGTATCGATATGCCGCTAACGACTGCAGTCAATATTGCAAGCAACGTTCCCAGATATTCCTTGTTCACATATTCACCCTGTTATAGTTAACGACGTAACTTTTTAGGTTAGGTCGTTTACTATATTTCAACGGCATCTCCTATTTTGTTATTGCCGGTGATTATATATTTTTTCTCCAGTCTTTCTTTAAATTCGTTAACCATCGAATCCGCTTCCTTCTTAGGTATCTTTTCAGCTATCTGTGAATAATGCATGCTCACCCAGTCGCCTGTTCTGAGCCTGTCGATGAATTCGTCTTTAGCAACTACCCTTCCGAGCGGGGTGTTCAGAGTGACGCCCTTGCTGTTCGTGTTCACGACTCTTCCGGGATAGACCATGCACTTCTCCGGGATGACATCAGGCTTTATCTGCATCCTCCACTGTATGGCCTTTTCATGCTCATGGAGGAAGTATTTTCTTATGACTTCCTCGTCTATATCACTCTTGCCCATATTGGTTCCCAGTATTGTGCACATACGGGTTGCGACCTTGAACGTGTTCTCAATATCATAGTTCAGTTCTTTCTGGTCGATTACAGAGCCTTTCATTTTATCAAGGAGCCTCTGCTTCAGTTCGCCCCTGTCCACAAGGACATCCCCGCAGGGGATGGCATATTTCAGGAACATTTCCCTGTCTTTTATCGGCAAGGTCTTAAACATTCATTCACCTTTCAGAATCTTTTTCGCGTCCTTCTTTGTCAGCTTCTCTATCACGAAGCCGTCAAAGACGTAGACATAGTCATCCTTTTTCACGGGAAGGAACCTGGCATCCGCGCTTTTCGTGACGCCGCCGAAGTCTATAACAGCTGAATCGCCATCGACTTCAGAGACCCTACCCAATAATGCCATACACATATAATCACCGACATAGCAAATTTTAGTATGCCGTTGAAATATAGTGAAAGACTTTATTCTAATCTGTTATATCCTTCACTATAATTATCTTGTTAATTATTTGGATTTATGTATATTAATTTCACAACCTTTGTGATTAATTCTCTTTTTTACTTGTAATGAAAAAACCGTGATTATTTTGATGAACGCTTTTTCATTTTCCAAGACTGAGTTTCTAGAAAAGCTTGATATGATTTAGAGTTTAGCACTCTATCAGGATTTTTAAGCATATCACTGACTACTTTCTGAAGACTTCGACCAGATAAAGGCTTATTATCAATAATAGAAGCCCTTGAAATCAGAAATTCATATAGACCATTTTCAAAGTAGTATGTACATGGTAGATTTATTTTACCTTTAAAGGCAATCTTGGAACCATCATTTCTTTCGGAAGATTGAGGCTGTATTAATGATATTATAATTATTCCAGGGAATTTTGAATAAATAAATATTCTTTCACTATTAGAAGCTATTGTTGCATCAACGCTTCTCATTATATAATCATTTATTTTTTTTGGAAGGGAACGTGGTCCATTTTCTATGTAATCGAGAAAATATATTCTATGTTCATATTTTTTATCCAATTCATCTTCTAAAATAATCTTTCGCCAATACTCTTCTGCCTCGTGTGCATATTTTTCCATCACGCTATTTTTACTAAACTTTCTTAGATTATTATTTGCAACTCTCCAAGAAACAGATACAATAAACTTCATTAATAATTCATTATATTCGAAATAATGTCTTTTCTCGTTGAGGTA
Organism: Candidatus Aenigmatarchaeota archaeon; assembly: GCA_016932735.1. Lineage (GTDB taxonomy): Archaea > Aenigmatarchaeota > Aenigmatarchaeia > QMZP01 > QMZT01 > JAADIF01. The sequence continues at coordinate 156,381 of JAFGCI010000006.1, read as the reverse complement.
TGGATAATATATTTCTCTTGAGAAATATGTCTCATATTCTGAGATAAGAATTTCGCACGTTCTACACAATAAATAATCCTTAACACCATCCTGAAGCCTCTTATTTGGATTTTCCGGAGAACGCATATAACCAGTTGCTGATGTTTTTTTAATCCAATCGAAAACAAATTTAGGAACAATGTGACTTTTAACAACTTCCGTTTCTTTTTTACACAATTCACAAAACCCTTTCATAGCTCACACTGTTCGCAACTGAGTTTTTCACATTCCTTATTTTTTATCTTCCATTTCAGCGCCCATATTTTCATGCATTGTATAATCTGTATTATGTCTTCACCTGATTTGGTAAGCGAATATTCAGACTTTACAGGAACGATTGATGCATCAATTCTTTTCTTTATGAGGTCTTCTTCCTGAAGCTCTTTCAGTCTCTCTGAAAGTATCTTAGGAGTGATGTCCATGAGCTTTGATTTTATTGCTGTATATCTTTTCCATTTGTCTTTTCCTTTGTACAGCTCGAGAAGTATGAGGATTGTCCATCTCTTTCCAAGAATATTTGAAGCACGATAAACGGGACATTTCTCATTCATACTATATTTTTAGAAACTCTGGGTTTTATATATTTACTATCTTTTTTATACTATAGAGAATTTTTCTTTTGATTTATTGAAATGAGGTGATTATAATGACATCAACTGAAAAAGGACTCGTTGAAGAACTGAAATGTGATGAGCTATGTGTTCTTGAATCAAGAAAAAATTCATCGAGCAAAGAGCTCAGAAAAGCTGTAAAAGACAAAAGAGAAGAGACAAACTGCACATGCAGTATAATTTAGTAAGTTTTGAAACCATCGTAAACGACGTTGTTTGTCTCTTCGGTTATCCTGACATCTTTTACGTGGGCTGAAGAAGGTCCCTTCCGACAAAGCTCAACCATTTTATCGACATCGGCTTCTTCTCCCTGAAAAACAGCCTCGACCTTCCTGTCAGGAGTGTTCTGGACCCAGCCCCCTATTCCGAGATTTTTTGCATTCTTTGATGTAAAATAACGGAAACCAACATCCTGTACAATACCTGAAACCAGGACATGAACGGTTTTCATTAAAGCACCTGAAATTTATAAGATTAATGGTATAATCCATATAATATAATTTACATTATAACGGTGCTTTATGATGGAAACGGAAGATTTCAGGAAAGTGGAAGAGAAATGGCAGAAGAAGTGGAAAGATGAAGGAGTCTTTTCTGTCGAGGCTGATTACGGGAAGAAAAAGTACTACATCACGACGCCTTACCCTTACATGAGCGGGCTTCTCCATCTCGGCCATCTGTTCACTTATATCGCTCCTGAAGTCATCTCAAGATTCAAGAGGATGAAAGGATTCGACGTCCTTTTCAAGTTCGGATTCCACTGCACGGGAAGCCCGATTGTCACCGCCGCAAAGAAAGTTGAGGAAGGCGATGAGAAACAGATAAATGCATTAAAGCAGATGGAGATTCCTGATTCAGAAATACAGAAGTTCTCAAAGCCCGAGCACTGGGTTGAATATTTCCCCAAGGAGACCTTAAAGGACCTTTCAGCCCTTGGATTCTCAATAGACCCGAGATACACCTTCATAACGACTTCCCTAAACCCGCCTTACGATAAGATGATAGAATGGCAGTTTCGTAAGCTCAAAGAGAAAGGCTATGTCAAGAAAGGAAAGCATCCTGTCGTGTGGTGCACCAAATGCAGGAACCCGGTAAGCGACCACGCAAGAGCCGAAGGCGAAGGCGAGACCCCGCAGAAATACCTTCTTGTAAGGCACAGGCTTCCCGACGGAAGATTCATAGTCAGCGCGACTCTTCGACCCGATACAATCCTCGGGATAACCAACCTCTACATAAACCCCGATTCAGATTATGTTGAAATAGAGATAGAAACAAAGAATGGAAAGGAGACATGGATTCTTGGCGAGAACGCGGTCCAGAAGCTCATTGAGCAGGACTGGAAACTCGTCAAGAAGAAAGCCGTCAAGGGAAGCGAATTCATAGGAAAAGAAGTAACCGAGTTTAATGATTACAAATCGATTGTCCTTCCCGCGACATTCCTTGACCCGAAGTTCGGGACGGGCCTTGTCCATTCAGTCCCGTCTGATTCGGCCGACGACCTGATAGCTTTGTGGGACCTTCAGAAAGATGAAAAGACGTGTGCTAAGTATGGACTTGATATATCAAAAATCAAAGAGCTAAAGCCTATTGAAGTTCTGGAAACGGGTGATTTAGGCGGAGTTCCGGCTGAGCATTTCCTGAAAAAATACAACGTAAAGAACCAAAACGAGCGGGAGAAGCTTGAAAAGATTAAGCAGGAGCTTTACAAGCTAAGCTTCTATTCAGCGAAGTTCGGAAAGATTTATCAAGGCGTCTTTGAAAAGAATGTTGTCGGAAAGCCTGTCCAGGAGATGAAGGACTACGTCTGGAACGAGGTCATCGCCAGAGGATGGGGAGAGAATTATTATGAACTAACAGGAAAAGTCGTATGCAGATGCGGCGTCCCGTCTATTGTAAAGATAGTTTCAGACCAGTGGTTCTTAGAATACAATGACATCGACTGGAAGAAGGAAGCCCACAAATGCCTTGACTCGATGACGCTTTATCCGGACAAAATCAGAGGACAGTTTGACTACGTCATAGACTGGCTCGACCACTGGGCTTGCACAAGGGAATTCGGACTTGGAACGAGCCTTCCATGGGCTACGGAATGGAAGATTGAATCGTTATCTGATTCGACCATCCAGATGGCCTACTGCACAATCGCAAAGTATCTTGAGCATCCCGAACAGTATAAATTCTCTGTTGACAAGCTCAATGATTCGTTCTTTGATTATGTTTTCCTGAATATTGGAAACGCCGGAAAAGTTTCCAAGGAAACAGGAATCCCTGAGAAGATGATAGATACGATGAAGATGGATTTTGAGCACTGGTATCCATACGATTTCAGGAATTCTGCAAAGGACCTCATCCAGAACCATCTCACGTTCTCAATATTCAATCATGTTGCAATATTCCCGGAAAAGCACTGGCAGAAGGCCTACGTCATAAACGGAAGGGTAATGGTCAACAATGAGAAGATGTCGAAGTCCAAGGGTAACTTCTTCACGATTAGAGAGCTTTACAAAAAGCACAGCGCAGACCTGATAAGGATTGCGGCGGCGAATGCCGGTGAAGGGATAGACGACGCGAACTTCGATATGGACTTTATCGAGACAGGAAAGAGAAGATTAAGCGATTTCTCAAGGTTTGTGGAAGAGAACTACGGAAAAGGAAGAGAGACCAGAAAACCGATTGATGACTGGTTCGAATCAATGATAAATAAACAGGTAAAGGAAACAACGGAAAACCTTGAGAACATGATGTTTAAGTCCGCTGTCAGGAACGGTTTTCTTGACATGGGAAGGATACTGAAATGGTACCAGAGAAGAACCGGAGGGATGATGAACAAGGCACTTATTGAGCAATACATCGAGACCCAGATAAAGATGCTTTCTCCGATAACGCCTCATTTTGCTGAGGAAATGTGGTCAATGATTGGAAAGGAAGGCTTCGTTTCCAATGCAGAATGGCCGAAAGCCGACGAAAAAAAGATTGACAATGACGCTGACAAAAGCGAGCAGGTAATCGAGGAAATAATGAGCGATATACAAACAGTCCTCAAATTAGCGAAGCTCGAGAAGCCGAAGAAACTGACAATCTTTGTCTCGAGCCCGTGGAAGTACGCTCTTTACAAGGAGCTTGATAAAATACTCTCCGAAACAAGGGATTTCAAGGAAATCATGGGAAGGATAATGGCGGATGACTTCAAGTCATACGGGCAGGAAATAACAAAGATACTTCCGAAGTTCATAAAGGCAGGAAGCGTTCCTGAGGTCCTTGACGCAGAAAGGGAGTTTCAGACAATCGAATCCGCAAAGGAGTTCCTGCAGGGAGAATACAACTGCGATATCGAAGTCATAAAGGCGGACGAGACAGACAACCAGAGGGCAATGAAGGCAAGCCCTGGAAAGCCGGGGATTATTGCTGAGTGAGGAGTTCCTTATAACGTTTTCTTTCTTTTCAAAATCACAAATATTATTATGAAGAATGATGCATAAACTAACAAAGTGGCTGATTTTTGCAAGTCTGTACTATTTAATGGAAAAAGAAACGAGGCTGCCCCCGTGAAAGCTATAATTGAAGTTAGAAGAACAATTGCGTTATTGGTTCTGGTTTCACTTCTATTTTTCTCTATATCCAAAGCAACTTGAAAACCCTTCTCTGTCAATTCTATCCAAGAAGACCAGTTTTCACTTATCATATCCAGTACTTCTTTTTTATTATTTTCTTCTATCAATCCATGTAAAAGAAGAAATAGAATACCTGCATCTAATTCTTTTCCCGTTATCTTAATCTTTTTTGCGATAGGATGATTGTCGTTCTGATAATTGATATAGTGACTCTGACCGTAAAGATGAGGAGCCGTATGATATATTTCTAAAAGTATTTCCTTCCAATTGCTACCACTTGGTATCTCTTCAGTTTTTTCTGTTTTGTTTTTCTTTCTTTTCTTCATAATTAATCTTATTATCAATTCAAAAACGGATTTAAATACAGTACAGCACGATGCCAAATGTTGTAAACGATTTTATTTATGCTTCAATACCAAAAATATCGTTAAGAGAAGTTATGAAAAGGAAAAACGATAGAAAAAGAAATTATAACAAAAATATTGCATGGTACTATGGATCCAATCATGCGATGAAAAGATTAAACTGGCTGATGAAAAGTCCAGGTAGTTGTGGTGGTATACCAAAGGGAGTCAAAGTCAGAGTGAAAAGAGGATACAGAATAATTAATAAACAATTTAATAGATATGATAATTTCCCAGAAGAAATTAATGGGTACAAAGTTATTACATGGATTCAGACTTATTTTGATGAAGACGCGGAAGGTGACTATTTTAAACCAGTGGTTAGAATAAGAAAAATCAAAAGAAAACAATCAATAATGAGAAGAATTCTAAAACTATTGGGATTTGGATAGAGCATGCGACTGAAAAATTTCTAATCAATAAAAATACACCTGTCCAATCTCATATCATGAACTCCCCAATCTCTGTAAGAAAAGCGCGCTTAAAGGACGTTACTGAAATCCTTGGAATGTGGAAGGTCTTCATGGAAAGCCATGATAAGACGGTAGTTGATAGAAACCCTTCACTAAAACCTTATTGTGAGCATCTTAGCGATGCTTCTGAAAAATTCAGAATTTATGCAAAGAGATGCATACATTCAAAGAATGCAGTCATTTTTCTTGCAGAAAATAAAGACGGAATTCTCGGATACTGTCTCTGTATTATCAAAAAGAACATACCGATATTCAAAGTAAAACTTCTCGGACATATCGGAGACCTGTATGTAGAGAAGAAATACAGAAATCAGGGAATAAGTTCTATGTTAATTAACGAAGCATTCGAGTGGTTTAAATCCAAGAACATAAAACATACGTCTATAATGGTAAGTCCGGAAAATCCAAAGGCTCACAAAATATACGGAAAATGGGGCTTTGCTGATTATCATATCGATATGAGAAGGAAGATATAAGGGCGCACAAATATAATCTTATTATGCAAAGAGAGCTAAAGATTCTTCTTACGTCCTCGAACCTTTTCCTGCTAGCGGGAGGATTGTTCGGGCCGATTTATGCTGTCTTTGTCGAGCAGATAGGCGGAGACCTGCTGACGGCAGGAGGCGCTTATGGAGCTTTCTCGATTTCCGCCGGAATACTTATTTTCTTTCTGAGCAGGTGGGAAGATCATGTCAAGCATCAGGAGAAACTCGTCATAATTGGTTTCCTCCTGAATTGTATGGGCTATGCCGGCTATCTTTTCATAAGGAGCCCTATTGACCTTTTCATTGTCCAGATAATGTTCGGTATTGGCGAAGCTGTCAATACTCCTGCATTCGACGGCCTGTATTCAAGGCATCTTGACAGGGGAAAATTCGTCTCCGAATGGGGCATGTGGGAATCTATGTACAGGATAATAACAGCCGCTGCAGCCGCAGTCGGCGGGCTGCTGGCGTTGATGTTTGGTTTCAGGCTGCTATTCGCCGTAATGCTCATTATATCAGTAACAGGGCTTCTTGTTTCCGTACTTCTCGTATATCCGAGAAAAAGGAAATGGTCGTTTATACCATCGTGACACTAAACGATTCTATATCTTCTTTGAGTTTTTAATCATTTCATGAGTTTCATGGATTAATCCTTTTATCTCGTCAAGATCTTTCTGCATATTTTCAATCTCGCGCTCTGATTTTCTGTTCACCTGGTAATCATATTTTGCCTGTATTCTGTCTCTCTGAGCCTCCCTGTTCTGGCTCATAAGGATTATCGGAGCCTGCATGGCAGCAAGGCATGACAGGATGAAATTGAGAAGTATAAACGGATACGGGTCCCAGTGAGAAAGCCACGCCAGCATATTAATGGACATCCATACAGCAATGAATACCAATACAGAAATGATGAACTTCCAGGTTCCGCAGAACTGCGTTATGACATCAGATGCCCTTTCACCGAATGTCAGCTTTGTCTTGAAAACAGGATGCTTATCCTGATCCTTTTCCTTGTTTGCCAGCATAATAGATTCTTATCCGAATTCTCTTATAAAGATGGCAGTCAAAGAGGATAGTATGAAATTCCTGCTCGACACGAGCTTCCTGATGATTCCGGGAAAGCACGGCGTTGATATATTCGAGAAATTAAACGAATTCGGGCAGCCGGAGCTATATACACTGGACATGGTAGTCGATGAGCTGAAAACGCATATAGAAGAAGGCAAAGGTGAGACCAAGAGGTCAGCGAAGCTCGCCTTGTCATTCATTGAAAGGCTCGGAATAAAGATAGTCGAAGTAAAGAAGAAGAAAGGCACCAAGACAGACGATGAGCTTTTCAAAAAAGGAAGCAGGTTCGTTATATGCACTCAGGACATCGAGCTTGGAAAAAGGCTTCGTGCGGAAGGCGCGAAAGTCGTTTATCTGAGGCAGCAGAAGTATCTTTGCATGGACTAGTTTTATTTCCTGAAAAAACCAAAAAGCCTTGACTGCTTCCTTTCAGCAAGCATTTTCTTAGTAGTGTCCCATGAGAATCTGACAAGCCCTTTCTCCGGGAATTTCCCGTTCTTATCAAGATATTCTTTCATCCATGAGATAGTTTCTTCATCTGAAGGGTAACCAGAACCGCGGACTCCGAACTCCTTTCTGAGCTTTTCCATCTCTGCATCGCGTGCGACCTTTGCAATTATCGATGCGGCTGATACTACCGGATATTTCGAATCTGCTTTGTTTTCGGCTGTTATTTCGGTATTTTTGTATTCCATTTTTGCTTTCAGCTTGTTTGCGAATTTATCCGTCTTAACTTCCGGTGAATCGACGTATAGTTTGTCGGAACGAAGAAGGTCTCCGATGTCGGCAAAACGGATTATCTCGACTTCGTTGAGGCTCAGTTTCTGATATAAAAGATAATTATCAATCCTGCACGGAGCTACGTTTATGACGAAGATATCTTTTGCAATCTTTTCAATCTTCTTCGCAAGCTCCTCCCTTTTTTTTGGAGTCAGATCCTTGGAATCTTTTACACCAATTTCAATGAGCTTTTTCTCATCCGCTTTCCTGATAGAGACTCCTGCGATTGACATCGGCCCAAGAACCGGGCCTCTTCCGGCTTCATCAATTCCTGCTATTATTTCTTCTTTCATTTCATCCATCCAAAAAAAGTTTCTTAATCCTGTCAGCTAGAATGCCCGTTACATCAATTACTCCGGCCGGATTCTCCACGCTGTTTGTGCAGTATAATTTTATGTCCCTTTCCATTAGTTCATCGTAAGCATTTCCGTTCATTTCTCCATGAATTACTGCTATATGGATTTCTTTCGGCCATTTATCTTCATGCCCCTTCGGCCTCACAAACTTTATTGCATTCTTCGTCTTCCCCCCTGCAAGTATCCAGTCATCGGGTATGAGGACAAACTTTCCTGAAAGATTCCTGTGCAAGGCGTTTTTTGATGTTACAATGCCACAGTCTTCTCTTGACCGGTGAGAATCTATGCAGAGGCAATCGGCTCCGATTGAATCTGCAATATATTTGGAGAAATCATAAGCACTTTTATCAGGAGCTACGACAATGTCTATCGCTATATTATTCTTTCTGAAATAATCCGGTATCAACTTTACAGGATTCACGGCCCAGGCGAATTCCTTCCAGTTCTGGTAATCAGTCTTTATCCAGTCTTCACTATCTTCAGGCATCCGGAAATCGTGGGGATACAATGAGATAATGATGTCTGTGCCAAGCTTTTTCAGGACTTTTCTATGTGTAGCTATCGACAAGGATTCACCAAAAACCTTTTCTCCTTTATCGTCTTTGAAAATCTTATCCTGCTTTACATAACCCTCTTTCGGAAGAACGAGACAAAGCCTTCCGGCCTTTACGCCCTTCATGTTTGGTCCACTGCTTTTCAGCGTATCGACTAACTGGCATGCTTCCATGAACATCGAATCTGAGTTCCAGTATTTGTACTTCCCTCTGATCACGAGTATGACGTCATCATCTTTCTGCATTTCTTTGATAAGTTCTTCCGGAAATGAGATTTTATGTTCCCCGATCCAGATACCTCCTGAAGAATAGCCCTTGAACTGTGTTTTTTTGTAGAAAAAAACCTTCGAGCCTTCAATGTTTTTTGCAATCGAAGAGACGAAATCCTTATGCTCGTCAGAACCTATTATTATCGCCATAACTATGTCTGAATAAACCGACATTTAAATATTAGTTCCCAAACTCTAATTGGTATATATGGGTTTCTTTGATGTTTTCAGGAAAAGGGAGGAAGAGAAAACTCCCGAATTGACGGAAGAAGAGACGACTTTTGAAGGTATAATGGAAGCGGTCCAGTCAAAGCTTGCCGACGGCATCGAGAACTCCATGAAGGAGATAGAGAAGATAAATGATAATATAGAAGCCCAGCTGAAGGAAGTGAAGAAGGCTGCTGAAAAGATGCGCGACACATATTTTGAGAAGACGGATAAGACATACACACGCATAAACATGGTCAAGGACGCATGGCTCAAGAAATTCATAGCTTCTGTTGATTCCCAGAGAAAGCTTGCCGAAACTACCATCGATTCTATAAATGAATATACAAAAAACATGACTGAATTCATAGGAGGGGCCAACACAACGAACCTGCGCCAGAACTACATTCTTTCCAACTATTTCAAGGACAGCATGAAGAATATAGTCTCCAGCATGGGAGAAATAAATAAACAACTTGCCTCGCTTCGGGAGCTGACCAAAGAGAAGAGCGCACTCAGAATCAGGGGCGATGTCAATAAGATGATTAATGATATCAACCGGAAAATAAAAGATAGCGAAGAGTGTCTGGTTAATGTTGGAAAGATGAAGAAAGAGCTGAAACACCTTGATGAAATGGAGGCTGAAAGGGAGAAGAACCTTTCAGACCTTGCAGAAGGAACCGAGATGCAGAGACTGCTCTCTCTGGAAAAGAATATTGCTGAAACCGAAAAGGAAGCCATCTCAATAAAGATGAATCTTTCTGAAGAACTTTCAACAATGAACCGTCCACTGAAGAAGATAAAACACGGCTCTGAAGCAGGCGAGGCCAGGGTTATAAGCGAATTTCTCGGATCCCCTGTCGATGTCTGCCTTTCCGATGGAGGAGAAAACAAGGTTGAGAACGTCATAAGGATAGTTGCAAAGCACGAAAAAGACAAGGAAGTCGGACTTGCCGAAAAGGATGCAAAGAAGATAGCATCCTTTGCTGAGAAGATAAAATCTGGCGAAGTCAGGAAAATAAAGGATAAATACATAAAAATGCTCAAATCGCTTGAAGAGATGAAGAAGGAGATAAAGGCTATCGAAACCGTGAGAAAGAGAAAATCCTCCATAGAAACTGATATTGAGACGATGAAATCGGAAAAGGAAAAGGTCGGGAAGGAGTTGAAGCGGAACGGGGAGGAAGCCGAGAATCTGAAGAAAGAGATAAAAGAGCTCAAGAAGAAGCTGGTTTCCTATATCGAAGAGAACCTTTATGTCAGGTATAAAATTAGTGATTAAAAAGGAGTAAATTTATAAATATTAAGGTGATATTTTATTTATGAATTACAGTACTTTGGCATTAACAATGGCTTTACAGAGGGTAAGAGATAGTCCTAATTGGGAGACAGTATATCATGTTTTGGATAGATTCAGGAAAAATGCTGTAAGAAATCCTGCAATAGAAGGATTTCCTTACTCAAAAGCGACCATTCCAAAAGAAACACAAGAACAGGAAAGTAGAATGTTAGAGCTTATGTATAGATAATTCTATACAGGAACCAATACAGCTGTCCCTTCTATCTTATCATGCTTTAAGTCCTGTAAGGCTTCATTCGCTTTTTCAAGAGGGTATGTATTGGTCTGGGGCCTTATTGGTATCTTTGCTACAATTTTTAGCAGTTCTTCCCCATCTTTTCTGGTATTGCTTGTGACGCTGTGTATATTCTTCTCATAGAATAGGTGCTTCTCGTAGTTCATCTCAGGGATGTCCGACATGTAAATTCCCCCCAGTGCAACTGTTCCGCCTTTTTTCAGCTTTTCGAGAACCTGCGGGACAAGATTCCCTGCCGGAGCGAAGATTATAGCGGCATCGACATTTTCAGGGACGCCTGACGTACTTCCCCCGACCCAGAAAGCCCCGAATTTCCTCGCAAGGTTTTGGTGATTCAGGTTTCTTGAGACGACATACACCTTGCATCCCCAATATTTTGCTATCTGGATTACTATATGCGCCGATGAGCCGAAACCGTTAAGAAGCAGAGACTGACCGGGCTTTACTCCGGCCCTTTTAAGGCATCTGTAGCCTATTATTCCCCCGCAGAGGAGAGGCGTAGCTTCCTCATCTGTGAAAATCTTTGGTATTTCATATGCAAAATCTTCAGGAACAATGGCATATTCGGCATAACCCCCATTCTTATGATATCCAGTGAACAAAGAGTTTTCGCAAAGGTTTTCCTTTCCGTCCTTGCACAATACGCAATTACCGCATGTATGGCGGAGCCATGCAATTCCTATCCTGTCGCCGATTTTGAACCTCTTTGCATTTTTGCCGAGCTTATCTATCTTACCTATAATCTGATGGCCGGGGATTAAAGGCAAATCGGGATATCCAATATCGCCTTCAATCGTATGCAGGTCGGTCCTGCATACACCGCATGCGCTTACCCGGATCCTGACCTCTTTATTTCCGGGCTCAGGTATCTGAACATCTTTCAGTCTGAGGGGAGATTCGTCTATATCGGCACAACTTTCAAGAACCATGGCTTTCATCAGAGAACTCATAATTTAATATTGGGTTTTAGTTACCTTTAAAAGCGCTATAGATATAATATGTAGGTATAAGGCAGACACGCATAAATTACTGTCCGAAAACCGACATATACATGAATAGGTATCTGTCCAAAGATAGCGGGGTAGAGCAGCCTGGAGTGCTCGCTGGGCTCATAACCCAGAGGTCGTTGGTTCAAATCCATCCCCCGCTATAAATCGGTAATCCTTAGATTTCATCTAAGGCAAAACTGATAAATAGGCGCTTAGTGTGCCGCGCCCGTTCTGAGAATGTGCAGAACATACATAAGATACCTACCGCTAAAGCGGTGAGAGTCCGCGAATGAGTGGTATTTATATATCTTTTTGTAAAATGAGATGTAACCGGTAAGATATAAATATATAGCATTATTAATTAATGTATTTGAATTATAGTGATGGTTGATACGATGGCCGGAGAAATTGGCAGAATTGATGGTAGAAAAAACAGTGATAGTAGAAGAACCAGTGATGGTAGAAGAAGCAGTGATAGTAGAAGAAATGACGGAAGAAGAAACACCAGAAGGGGCAGAAACGATGGAAGAAGGTCTCCGAGAAGAGAAGAAGAAGTCGTCTGGGTTCCGAGAACTCAGCTCGGCAGGGACGTAGTTGAAGGCAAATACAAGACGATTGATGATGTTTTTGCTGAAGGAAAGGTCATTCTTGAGCCGGAGATAGTGGATTATCTTGTTCCGGACCTACAGCAGGAGATAATTTACATAGGAGGAACTCCGGGAAAGGGCGGCGGTATAAGAAGGACTGCCACCAAAATGACAGCCAGGATGCATAAATCCGGAAGAAGAATGACACTTAATGCTCTTATTGTAGTGGGAAACGGCGACGGTATTGTAGGAATAGGAAGCGCATCGTCCCAGGAGCACCGAATTGCAATAGAGAAAGCCACAAAACAGGCAAAGCTCAAAGTGATAAGGGTAAAGATGGGTTGCGGTTCATGGGAGTGCAACTGTGGCGGGAGCCATTCTATCCCTTATAAGACAGAAGCCAAGAGAGGCTCTGTTATCGTAAAATTCCTTCCGACGCCAAAAGGCGTAGGTATTGTTTCAGACAAGGAATCCAAGAAAATATTCCAGATTGCCGGGATAAAGGATATATGGGTCAACGCTTCGGGCCAGACAGGAACCAGAACGAATCTTGCCATTGCAATATTCGATGCCCTGAAGAACCTGAGTTCAAGAAAAGGTGATAAGAGCCCAACCGAGTCCATTGCAATCACAAAAAACGCAGAAGAGACGGTTGAAGAAACAAAACGAGAGGAGAAATAGGTGCGATTATGTTTGCAGTTGTCAGGGTAAGAGGAACGGTCGGTGTAAGGAAAGACATAGCTGATACGCTTAAGATGCTAAGGCTTAACAGCCCGAACCATTGTGTTGTACTTCCCGAAGGCGAACTGACCAGAGGCATGCTGATAAAAGCTCAGAAGTTCATTACATGGGGTGAAATCAAACCCGAAATGCTCCAGAAACTTGTTGAGAATAAAGGAAGGCTGAAAGGCAACAAACCGATTGAGAAATCAAAAGTCAAGGGATATGTGGACGAAATAACAAAAACAAGCACTCTGAAAGTTAATGACCTTGTTCCTGTTTTCAGGCTCGGCCCGCCTCTGAAAGGCTACAGAGCGACAAAGCTCAGCTTCCCGAAAGGAGACCTTGGATACAGAAAGGACAAGATAAACGACCTTATTGAAAGAATGATTTAATGTTTTTGGTGTAATTATGGCAAGCAAGAGAGTAAACAGATTCAGGGGAAGCAGAACCCATGGCTGCGGCTCACATAAGAAGAGAAGGGGCGCAGGCTCACGCGGCGGAAGAGGAATGACAGGCGCAAAGGCGCACAGGTTCGTTAAATTCCTCAAGGAGAAACCGGGCCATATAGGAAAATACGGATTCACTTCTCATGTTTCACAGAACCTGAAGACAATAAACTTATGCGAGCTTGAGAGGCTTGCAGACAGGCTTGGAATAAAGGAAGTAAAACTCAAGGAAATGGGTTACGACAAGCTTCTTGGAAAGGGAAAACTTTCCAGGCCATTTACAGTACATGTTGATTTCATATCCTCAAAGGCAAGGGAGAAAGTTGAAACAGCGGGCGGAAAGGCCATAGTTCCTGAACCCGAGCCTGAAAAAACGAAACCAGCCGAAGAGGAAGCCCAGACGGATGAATAAAATTTTAATATAAGCAGGATATCTAATCTTATATAATCGTGATTCAATGACATTGGAAGAATCATATATAGAACTTCTGAAGAGGATACCGGGCATAACCGATCCAATAAAGAAGCTCACGTTCAAGGATAAACTGAAGTGGACAGGAATCGTACTGATTCTTTATTTTGTCATGTCCCAGATAATGGCCTATGGCATCAATCAGGATGCTGTCCTTAATTTTGAATTCCTTGAAATAATTCTTGGCTCCAGTTTCGGCTCGTTCATCACGCTGGGTATCGGACCCATCGTAACAGCATCAATCATTTTGCAACTATTGGTAGGTTCAAAGCTGATTCCATGGGACCTCGGAACAGATAAGGGAAGGACATTATTCCAGGGGACGCAGAAGCTTTTTGCATTCTTCCTCTGCCTTGTTGAAGCGAGTATATATGTCCTCATGGGGGCAATACCTGCCAATACACCATCGCTCATAAGCCTGGTTATTCTACAGCTTACTGTCGGCGGCATCCTCATTATATTCATGGATGAAGTAATATCCAAATGGGGCTTCGGCTCAGGCGTAAGCCTTTTCATAGTTGCAGGGGTTGCAAAAGGCATAATCATAAGGACTCTCAACCCGCTTACACAGACGGGCGGTTTCCCAAGCATCGCAGAGCCGCCTTCCGGTCTGTTGTTGAATGCCATCTGGCAGTTGGGCTCTAACCCTATGGGGGCTTTCATCACAATAACGCCGATAATAGCGACAGTGATTGTATTCATTATCGTAGTCTATACGCAGTCAATCAGGGTTGAGATACCATTGGCTTTCGGCTCAGTCCGGGGATTCGGAAGGAGATGGCCGTTAAAATTCTTCTATACATCCAATATGCCGGTTATTCTTATCGGAGCTTTACTTGCCAACCTCCAGATGTTCGCTAACATGGCATCCAAATCGGGAGCGGAATGGCTCGGGACGTTTGATGCCAACGGCAACATTACCGGAGGAATAGTGTATTTCCTTTTCCCTCCAACGTCGCAGGCTGTTGCCGGCTACATGGTAATGATAGGTGCTTTTGCTTTAGCCGGAGCCGTACTTGCATATTTCCTTAAGAAAAAGAACCTTGGATGGAAACTTTCTTTAGGTTTCGGAGTTCTTGGGGGGGTTGCATGGTATGCTCTAATGATGTCGATGAACCTGTCATCGTTTGCATATATTCCGTTAATGGACATTGCAAGGATATTCACATATTCAATTATAATGATAGCAGGTGCTATGATTTTCTCCATATTTTGGGTCCAGACATCGGGAATGGATTCTGCGTCGGTAGCGAAGCAGATACAATCAACAGGACTCCAGATACCGGGATACAGAAGGGACATAAGGGTCATAGAAAGGGTCCTTGACAAATACATACCGCCACTGGCGGTAATCGGCGGAGCGGCTGTAGGTTTCGTGGCCGCATATGCGGATTTCACAATGGCCATAGGAACAGGAACAGGTCTTCTTCTGGCGACAATGATAATATACCAGCTTTATGAACAAATAGCAACCCAGCACATGGAAGACATGAACCCGGCTCTCAGAAGGTTCATGAGTAAATAAACGGTCCGCATCCAGTTAAATTTAAAAGATTTCTCTGCTTTTGTTTTGAATTATGAACAGTTATATGCCAAGCGGTTTCAGGAAGTCTTTGTTTCTTGCTACCCTTATCTATATAACATCAACTGCATCGGGCCTGTATTCGCAGGAAAAACAAATCCCGGATACCTCTTCCAGAAAATACGCGAAACGGTATTATGAACAATACCTAAACCCGGAAACCCTTTCTGGGATGCCTAAAGCTTCTTGGCACGAGAACAAAGGAAATAAGGACAATGGCACGCTTTACCCCATATACAACATCACTTCGGACTGGAACACCAAAGGATTCTCAGACAGTTCCATATGCGAGGTTTTCAGGGAAGCAAGGAAAGCATCAAGAAGGCCGAAAAAGATTCTCGAAAGGTACAACTCCGGCCAGGAAACACTGATACTGCTCCACGGAGGCAACCTGTCTCCTCTCGAGCAGGAAGCAATGGGAGAATTCAGCTTCTATGTTCAGAAAACAGACAGCGGCACAGTACTTAGAGTCAAGGACATATATGACCCCAAAAGGTCCGGCTTCGGAAAGATTGAAAAGTTCATACCAAAATGGATGGGAAGGGGAAAGGCAGAAGAACTCTTCATACAAAAAGCAGGCAATGGCTCGCCATATATAATGGAAGGGGAATGGGAGATACCTGAAAGTCTTATCTTCAATACGTTTTCCGATTCTTCATTGAAGGAATCTTCTACCCCTTCTGCCGTGAAAGCCAATCCCTGAAATATTCTTCTCAATCCTGTAATTCCCGCCTTCAATTTTAAGAGCTTTCCCGTTTATTATTGCATCGGCAATTTTCTTTCTTGCCGAATTGTATATCCTCTGAAAAGTGGGCTGGGAGATGTTCATGCTTTCAGCGGATTTGGTCTGGTCAAGCCCTTCATTGTCCTTCAGCCTGATTGCCTCTATCTCATCCACACTAAGAATCAGAATCTCTTTCAGCGGGACTCCAGCCGGCTTAAATAAATTAACAGGAGGATTGAAAAAGACCCTCCTGCAATGCATGGGCCTTGGACACATTATATTCACTTTTTCTCTAACTCGGAAAGCCTTTTGTTAAGGGCTTCAATGTCTCTTTGTATTAATTCCCTTTCAGCCTTTAAATCCGCGATTTCCTGCTCCTTTGTAAGCTCCGGATAGGGTCTTGCGAACTGTTCCTGAGCCCAGAAGCCTCTTCCGAATCCTCTTCCGGCTCCGCGGCCAAAGCCCATTCCGCGCCCGCATGGACCCATTCCTCTTCCGGTCATGGGACCAATTCCGCGCGGTCCTGTTCCGTCAAATCCTGGCATAGTATATCACTCCCTCAATCGTATAGACGGCTTTTTCTAACCAATATTAGCCGTCATTCTTTTTTGTTATGAATCATTATTCATAACTATAATGAATATATATTCACTAAAGTATTTAAATTTAACGGAGAGAAAATATTAACTATGATTCCTATTCAGAAGCTTCTGAATAAGATACAATGGGACGAGAGTCTCGACCCGAACGATTTTGAGATAGGCATTTACGACAGAGTTTCCGACGACATATTCTACCGGCCTTTCGACGAAATAAGGATAAGAAAAGGCGATAAGTTCTCATTTTCTACCGTTGGAGAGGACGGGAAAGAGCATGAAATCCCCTTCCACCGGATAAAAGTCGTCCTCGAAAAAGGGAAAGTTGTCTGGCAGAGGCCTGAAAAGTAATTTAAAATAAAATGCCCAATAATCCATAATCCGTGCGTCTACATGTGCACTAAAGTGCAATGTCTTAAACTCGCATGTAAACGCTCGTTCAAGATGCCTCGATAGCTCAGCCTGGTGAGGCCTTCTTTCCAGAAGCAAAGGCCGGATTGACGCAGATTTCATCTGCGTCTTTCTGAATTTGCGTTCGCAAAGAAGCACTCAAGTGGAAGAAGAATGAAAACTCAGGAAGTAGAGCGCAGCGTTGGTAACGCTGAGGTCGCGGGTTCAAAACGGAGAGAAGCTAAAGAAGCAAGCCTGCTTTCGTGCTTCCCTAACGTGTTACTCATCATGAAAAGAAGAGATGAAGTACACTCCGCTGAAATTCCCGCTCGGGGCTTTTTATTTAATTATTAGATTATTTCTATTATTATGGCTGTCAGAATCACTTATTTTGTCCATGGGACAACAACCGATAACGAGAAAGGGATTTCCACAGGTCAGGCTCATGGAGAGCTTTCTGAACTCGGAATAAGGCAGTCAAAAGAGCTTTCGGAAAAGATAAAGGGAAAGAATTTCGATTTGGTTTTCTGCTCTGATCTGAAACGGGCGATAGAATCTGCCAAACTGGTATTCAAAGACAGAAATGATATCATTGCAGATAAAAGACTGAGGGAATGCGATTACGGCGATCTGCAACAATCCAGCGAACATGAAGTCGTATATGAGGAACATATAGACATTCCATTCCCGAACGGCGAAAGCCTCAAAGACGTTGAGAACAGGATATCAGATTTTCTCCTGTTCCTGAAGAAGAAATATGAGGATAAGAATATTGCAATAGTCGCCCACAAAGCCCCGCAACTGGCTTTGGAAGTTCTTACAAAAGGAAAGACTTGGGAACAGGCAATCTCCTGCGATTGGAGAAAAAAGAAGGCATGGCAGCCGGGCTGGGAGTATTTGGTGGAGTAGAGAACAACCTTTTTAATTTTTTTATCAATTATTTTTGAATGAAGATTAATCCAATATTCTGGTTTGAGTTTGTTCTTCATACACTTCACATAAGAAGAATGGGAGTTCCAAAGAAATGTCCAAAATGCGGTTATAATTTGAAAGATATGAAATTGTTGAGTTTTTGTAAATATCATGATGATATTTTACAAAATCTTCCAGAAAATAAACAATTAAAAGCTCTCAAAAAATTGAAAAGAATAAATAGAAACAAAGAAGGAAAATGTGCTAAACCGGGTTGCAAAGAAAAGGTAAATCCTTGGGATGCTTCTAAATGGACTTTTCATTGTAAAAAATGTGGTTATAAGTGGGGATATTATTAGATTATTGCCCAATCTCCTCCGCCCTCTTAATCGTCCTGTCAAACGCATCCTTCAGAACTTCTTCAAGTTTTCCGTCTTCTAATGCAAGAAGTCCCTGCTCTGTAGTCCCGCCGGGAACTGCAATCTGTTTGACTATTTGTTCAGGTTGGGTTTCTTCCATCATGGAAAGCGAACCTTTGATTGTCCCGATGATTAGTTTTTCTGACTGTTCCTTTGTGAGTCCGCGGGAGATTCCTTCCTTTATGAAGATGTCGAATATCTTTGTAAGATATGCAATCCCGCTTCCGGAGATTGCGGTTACGACTGGAAGAATAGATTCGCCGGATAGCTCTATGTATTCTCCGAGAGCTTCAAGTATTCTTCTTACTTCGTTTTTTTCGGATTCGGAAAAGCCCGAAGAGAATACGTAAGCTCCGGCGCCTTTGTTATTCCTGAGCGCAAGAGTTGTCATAACGCGGACAACTTTAACATCGGCTATGTCCGTGTAGAACTTTATGGGAAGCCCTGCCGCGAATGTCATTATTATCTTTCTTTTCGCCTCATCCTTTATCTCGTCCAAGACTTCTTTGGCCTTGTCAGGCTTTACGCATATCAGTATGATATCAGAGTCCTCCGCTGTCATCTTATTATCGTCAGATATGAAGACGCCTTTGTATGCCTTGGCGGTCTTTGAGCTTGCGATAAAATCGAATCCTTTCCCTTTTATCGCATCGATTATTCCCGTTCCAATTTTTCCTGCGCCGATTATTCCTATCCTCATATTAACACGCTGATTGATTTTATCGGAGTAATTTTATTAACACCATGCCCTATTAATTAATATGAAACCCGTATCCGTTATTTTTTGTTTTGTTGCGGTTCTGTTGGCTATGCCTTTCGTCCTTGCGGCGGACGGCGACCAGATAACAATAACGTCACAGTCGCCCGTTAACGGTTATATGGTCTCAGAGGGCGATAGCGGTTTTGCGCTGTCTTTCTCTTTTGCAGGCGATAACGCGAACTGCTCTTTCTACGGAAACTGGTCAGGCGGCTGGGGAGAAGAGGAAGGCCCTAACGAAAACCTTACTCCCGGAAATTATAATTTCATTCCCCCTTTATCGCTTTTCACATGCGATGAATCTTACTTATGGAATGTTTATTGCGTTGAGGACAATGACACCTCCAATTACGACTGGGGCGATAACAGGACATTCAATTATGATTGCCCCGAGGAAGAGCCTCCATGGTCAGGAAAAAGCTATTCCGTTTTCCTAAGCAACCCTTGGGAGGGGGAGATGTATCTCGGTGACAGGTGGCTTTTTGAGGTAGGTGAGGAAAAGTTCAGCCTTATAGTCACCAACATAACAGTCGATTCCGCAAGCCTTATGCTCACTCCCTCAAGCGCAAACTTTACGATAGGTTTTCTCGGTTATATTGATATAGACGCTGACGGGAACAAGACAAATGATCTGACAGTAAAGATGAAAAGGCTTTTCGCGGAATATAAGGTCATTTTCCTTCTGGCCGAGTATGGATATGAGTGGCCTGTTGCAAACGATACAGGGAATGGGACCGCCAATGTAACAATCAATGAAACGATTAACGACACGCTGCAGAATATCACTGACCAGAACATAACTAACAACACCATTACGAACGGGACGATGAACATCACAAACCAGACAATCAACGGGAATGGTATGAATGCGACCGGCGATGCATCAGATGGAAATGGCTCCGGCCAGTCAGGAAGTCCGCAGAATTCCCCGCCCGTTTCTGAGGACAGATCCAAGGAAGGACTCCCTCTCTGGATAATTCTTCTCATTCTCATGGTTATTGTCATCATTGTGGTTTATTTTGCTTCCAAGATGCTAGGGCCTACGACGGTGTAGAAATGAAAGAAGAAAAACTTTTATGGAATCTCAGGGATATCATCAGTAATGACTCGAAATTTCTGGAGATGGCGAAAAACATAGAAAATGAAATGCAAAAACTGGATTTTTTCTTTGAAAAGCTGTCACCTTCAATGGACAAATCCGAATTCAGAAAGATGATATTCTTCGAGGAGGCTCTGGAAGAAAAGATGGCAATGCTTGGGACATATAGCTTTCTCATCTACGCTCAGAATATGAAATCCCAGAAAGCAATGAAATATAAATCGATTAATGAGAACCTTTCAATAAAAATAAGCGACAAATCGAGACCCATTGGTCACTGGATTAAAGGTTTCTCCGTAAAAGGAAAAGAAAGACTTGATGATAAGAACGCTGAGAAATTGTTTTCTTCAGTTCCTAAGATGAAGTACGCATTCATGCGTGACCGGGAATCAGCGAAACATACGCTTTCCCAGAAAGAGGAGAGCATAATAACAAGAAAAGACATGAACGGAATTAGCGTTGTAACGGAACTTTATGGGAAGATAGTTAATGATTTGCGTTTTGAAATGAATGTAAGAGGAAAGACCAAGAGACTGACTCTCGATGAGATAACATCTCTTTTCCATAATGCTGACAGAGAAAAAAGGAAGGAAGCTTATAAATCAGTCTTTAACGTTTATGGATGCAACAGGGAAAAGTTTTTCACTATATATTCGGCTATAGTAAAGGACTGGCTTATAGAATCCCAGCTGAGAAAATACCCTTCTCCGATAAGCATGCGGAATTTTGTTAATGACATCGACGATAATGCAGTCGGTGCATTGATAGAATCCTGTACAAAGAACAGGAAAATATTCTGGGATTTCTTCAGGCTGAAAGCCAGAGCACTGGGAATGAAAAAGCTTTCCAGATATGATCTCCATGCACCGATTAAAGAAAAGAAGAAATACATACCTTTTGCAGAAGCAAGAAAGACTGTTTTGTCGACATTTTCCGAATTCTCACCTTCATTCAGAAAGAAAGCTGACATTCTTTTCAGAGGCCATATAGATTCCCACCCGCGAAAAGACAAGATGGCCGGAGGTTCATGTTCAAGCGTGACGCCAAAAATAACCCCTTATATTTTATTGAATTATACAGGAAAATCGACCGATGTCTCGACACTGGCACATGAATTGGGCCACGCGATACATGATGCCTATGCCAGCAAAAATCCCATTAGCATCTATCATGCCCCGCTTCCGTTATGCGAGACGGCTTCAACGTTCTGCGAGATGATAGCGTTTGAGAAGCTACTCGAAGAAGCATCTAAAGAGGAGAAAATATCACTTCTTTCTGACAAGATGAAGGAATTTTATGCAACGATATCAAGGCAGAACTATTTCATAAAATTCGAGCTGAAAGCGCATGAAAACATTCCTAAAGGCCTTACAGAAGACGAGCTCTCGGAAATTTATATAAAGAATCTGAAAGAAGAGTTCGGACCTGCTGTCCAAGTTCCTGAAGAGTTCAGATATGAATGGAGTTTCATACCCCATATCTTCCATACGCCATTCTATTGTTATTCATATAATTTTGGAGAGCTGCTCGCGCTCTCCCTGTATTCAGGGTACAAAGAAGAAGGGAAGAATTTCATACCAAAGATTGAAGCCGTGCTGGAGGCAGGCGGAAGCGAAAATCCCAGAAAGCTCCTGCTGCGGAGCGCAGGAATAGATATAGATGACAGCAGGTTCTGGGACAGAGGATTTGATATCGTAAGAAATTTCAACAAAGAGCTATCAGATTTAATTCTTCATTGACGGCTGCTTTTTTAGATTATAATATTGCTCCGTTTCAAAATTCCATAACGCTTTCCAGCTGTCCTTCTCACCACACATAAAATCAATTTCCTTCGCATTCAGCGATATAGCTCTTTTTATCTGTTCTGTAATCAGAAACTTGCCAAGATTCTTGATATCAAGATTATATCCTCCCTGTATTACATAATATATTCCTTCATAAAAAGCAGCATACTGTATGCCCTCTACCTCTTCATTAATCTTAAATACAGAGACTTGGAGCATCTTTTCCTTCTCAAGATATGAAAAAAGCTTATTCAAAGATTCTGTAAAGAAACGGTCTGAAAGATCCGACTGGTCTCCGAATCTTTTTACGTTGAATCTTACCAAATCATCAAAACATTCGTTTCCGCACCATTCAATGGAATGTTTTATATTCTCTATTTTCTTTATATCCTGACGGAATTTTTTTCTGTGTGTATTACTTAAAGTCTTCAGATATTCATCGAAGCTGCTGTTAAGTTTCTCTATATTCAGGAAATAGCGAAAATCGTCTTTTTCGACGAAATTTCCCAGATGAGGGTATGCTATAATCGAGGGCTCTGCCGATTTTTCATTTATATCATAAATTTTTGTTCCTTCAGGTATAGCCTCAAATATAACCGAGAAATATTTAAGATCAAACCAGAATGACCTGTTTTCCGTGAAGCCGCCACCAAAATAACGGTATTCTTTGCTTTCGTTATCCCACCACAATGGAAGTATCCCCTCCTCCTTTTCATTCTTTATAAGAATAAAGTAAGGTTTATGGACGTTTTCATCAAAGAACGAAAAGCTGATATCCCAAAGGTCCCAAATGACCCTGTTAGGCGAGAACTTATTCCACAATCTTTTGCATTCATCTATATTTTTTATGACGTTTATTTCAATTGACGTATCAAATCACCAGACGACATAAAGCCGTCCTCGTTTTTAATCAAGGAACTTCATAATATTCTCATCTTGGTTAAATCTGCCTGTATTTTGCTATATGCTGTAGTTATAAATATAAATCTAATCAAATGCTAGGCCTTCTGGACAAATCCCGGATTCGGCTCCCACAGGATGCCCTGAAGCTTGAGTTTCTCTATCATCTCATCAATGTTATCTATGCCCTGCGCCTTTGCCTTCTCGCGTATCTTGGAAATCTTCATCTCTTTCTCCGTCTCGGACATTATGTCGATTATCTCCATCAATCTCCTTATCTTGGACCTTTCGCTTGAGCTTGTGGCGCCTTCAGAACGGTCGACATCTATCTGACCGGTCTCGTAATCATAACCGAGTTGTACTAGAGAGAACTTCATGAGCTTGATAGCTCTTTTCGCGTCCTCCTTCCTGATGACATCAGAAAGCTGGACTCTTGCTGATGCGGCTGCCAGACGGACGAGACCCTCAAACTGCCTTAAAGTTATGGAAACATTGTCAGTTCCCTCGGACTTCTTTCTCATGTCGACATAAAAATTCCTAAGAGTCTTTCCGGCTTCATGCGTCAGTACCGGTTTGCAGTTCTCCTTCGCATACGCTATGTATTTTCTGACGAGCTCCTTGTCAACTGCGGGCATAGCAACATCCTTGTCGCCTTCCCTGACTTTCAGGACATGCTCTACGAGTATCTTATCCTGCTCTTCATTGGGGACATCCCTTAATGCGAACTTAAGGTCGAAACGCGAAAGAAGCGTCTCCGGAATCGTTATCTGCTTTGCAATAGGCTGGTAAGGGTCAAACCTTGAATTGGTGGGGTTTCCGCCGGCAAGGACTGATGTTTTTGCGGGAAGCGTCGCTACAATTGAAGCCTTTGCAATTGAAATCGATCCCTGTTCAAGGGCTTCGTGCATCGCGACCTGATCCTGCTGTTCCATCTTCTCGAACTCGTCAATCGCCAGAAGACCTTTATTGGCAAGGACGAGCGCCCCCGCCTCAAGCACCCATCCGCCCGAAAGCTCATCCTTCAGGACCGTTGCGGTAAGACCCGCTCCCGTGACACCTTTGCCTGATACGTATTTTCCCCTCGGGATTATCTCCGGCACCATCTTCAGAAGCTGCGATTTGCCCGCAGACGGGTCACCGATTATGAGTATGTGTATATCACCCCTGAAATGCGTTCCGTCCGGAAGCCTCTGGCCAACACCGCCGAATAACTGAAGAATGATTGCCTCCTTTATCTCCCTCAGGCCGTATAGCGAAGGCGCAAGGGAATCGACAAGCCTTTCATAAATCTTAGGATCGGCTGCCATATCCTTAATTTCCTTTATGTTCTCTTTCGTGAATTCAATCATATTCCAGCCCATTTCCACAGGCTCCACATGGTTAGCCTCAAGATAAAAATCCATTTTGACAGAAGTCGGCTTTCCTTTAGGTATCTCCCTCATAACGCCGGTGACCTTTACCCTGTTTCCAGGGTCGCTGTTTCGCCTCCCGTCCTGTGAGACAAGGTCCTCTTTCATGACAACAGTAAGCTGTGAAGGCCGGTCGCCCTCTGTTAACTCGTAAGGCTCTTCAATTGTAACCCATCTTGTATCTTTCATTACCTTTCCCTTGCGGATGAAATCCTCTCTTTTCCTACAATGAGGACATATGTAAGGCTTCGTGACGAATCCCATCTTAACAGGCTGATTGATATCGCTGTTGCAGCCTGCGCAGTGCCATATAGTCTCAACGATTTCCGGCCTTATCTCGGAAGCTCTCTTTACCATACCCTCGATAGAAATGAATTTCCCCAGGTGTTCAGCCCTGAGGTTCCTGATTATAACAGCTTCCGGAAGGCCCATTACACGCAGCTTTACCTGGTTCGGGATGTCCATCCTTGCTATTGCCTTTTCAGAGGCTTCAAAGAATTTGTCCGGGTTGCTGACAAGGAATTCAGAAAGTGCAAAGACGGATTTGTCCAGCTTCTTGAATTCAATGACAAGAGGCTGTTCTTTCTGGGAGACCTTGAGAAGCTCTTTCTTGTATTTCTGGTCCAGGAAGTTTTCAAGCCTGTCTATCATGTCGTCTAGCTTTATGATTTCCTGCGCTTCTTCTGTACCTGCTTTTATATCCGGATAGTCCATCCTGCCTTCCACCACAGAAGATAATTATAGTTATAAAATATAAACTGTGCTAAATCCCGAGCCAACCGGTTAATATTGTTTTTATTCCCTGTTACTTTTATCAAGTAAGTCGTTTATAGCATCCTTAAGGTCTGGTTTGCCCTTTTCCTCCAAGTCATAGCGGACCCTGATGATTTTCTTATCTGTCTTGATTATCTTGCTCAGGTCGATGGGTGTTCCGCTGAGAACAACATCACAATCCGTATTATTTATGGTCTCCTCAAGCTCCTTCAGCTGAAGGTCGCTGTATCCCATTGCAGGAAGCACATCGCCTATATGGGGGAATTTCCTAAAGACATCTTTCAGTGTTCCCACGGCGTTTTCCCTTGCCCCAACAATAAGGCATCCGTATTTATTGGCCGCAACTATGCCCGCGCCATAAGGCATCTCGCCATGTGTTATCGTGGGGCCGTCTTCCACTACAATGACCCTCTTGCCCTTCACGGCTTCGGGGTCATCTACGCTTACCACCGAATCGGCGTGTATTATCTTTGCATTGGAATTTATTCTGAGTATGTTTTTCTGAACCTTGTCAATGTCCCTCCGTTTTGCAGAATCCTCCTTGTTTATAATTATGTAATCCGCCATTCTGGCGTTGACCTCTCCCGGATAGTATGACAGTTCATGACCTGGCCTAAGAGGGTCAGCAACCGTTATTAGTATATCCGGAACATAGAAAGATACTTCATTGTTCCCTCCGTCCCAGACGATTATATCGGCCTCCTTCTCGGCTTCCCTGATAATCTTTCCGTAATCGACTCCGGAATAGATTACAAGGCCCCTCTCTATGTAAGGCTCGTACTCCTCCCTTTCCTCTATCGTGCATTTGTGCTTATCCAAATCAGAATAATCCGAAAAACGCATGCATGCCTGCTCTTTAAGGTCGCCGTAAGGCATGGGTTCTCTTATGGCGACCACCCTGTAGCCGAGGTCTTTTATTATCTGCACAACCTTTCTTGACGTCTGGCTTTTTCCGCATCCTGTCCTTACAGCGCAGACCGAGATTACGGGCTTCTTGGATTTTATCATGGTGAATCTGGGAGAAATAAGGGAAAAGTTCGCTCCCGCGGCAAGGCATTTGGAAGCCTTTGCCATGACTTCTTGATAAGGCAGATCTGAATAGGCGAGGAAACATTCATCAATGTTATCGCTTTTTATGAAATTCTCAAGTTCTGTTTCGGGAATGATTGGAATGCCTTTTGGATAAAGGACGCCTGCAAGTTCCGGCGGATAGATTCTTTTTTTACCTTCGACGGTTCCGAGATTCTGCTCCCCCGCCATCGTAAATGCTCTGACATCGCAGTCCTTATTATCCCGGAAAACCGTGTTGAAAACATGGAAATCCATTCCAGCTGCGCCTATTATAACTACCTTCAATCTCTCCATAAAACACCCAGTAACTGTTTGTATAGTAATTTTTAATTGGTTTGCCTCAATCCGGGATAACAATCAGAAAAATTTTATAAGACAGCAAAAGAACAATAAACCACTGTTTCGATGGGGGGTAGTTATAATGTCGATTAATGAAAGTCTTGTCAGAACAAAAGCAATGTTCAGAAAGCATTTCCTGGTTTATCTTGTTCTCATAGTTGTTTTGGGCGTTGCAAACCTTTTCATTTTTGCCCAGTATATGTGGATTCTCTATTTCGTCGTCGGGTGGGGAACTGTTATCATAGTGCATCATCTTTACGTCAGAAGAAAAACCCAGCACTACAAGAAATCCGATTCCGAATTTCTGAAAACAAAAGCAACAGAACTGAAGAGCGGGATACCGGTATATTCCGAAATCAAAGAGCAAAACGTCAGGTCGGAATTCATCAGGGAAAAACAGCAGCCGGACACAGAACCGGCAGTTCAGGAAGAAGAGCCGATAGACATGGAGAAGCTTGAGATGGCTGAGATTGACATAATAAGAATGCCTAAAGGAAAAGCTTCTTCCGCAAAGAAAAAACCATCAAAAAGAAAGGTTGCAAAAAGGAAACCGGTCATAAAGAAGAAGACTGCGAGAAAAACAATCAGGAAGAAAGCAACAAAAAGGAAGCCTGTAAAGAAGAAAAAATCCAAACGTTAGTTCCTTTATTTCATCCAAGAAATTTCCATGTCATCTGCTCTCCATCTGGGGAGGATTTTTCCCTTTTCCGATTTATATCCTGACTTATGTGCAAGGATTCCTGTCCATGCGATCATTGCTCCGTTGTCTCCTGCAAGCTTCATCGGGCATGCCGAGAATCTGGCTTTTCTCTCTTCAGACATTATCCTTAATTTTTCCTGCAGGAATCTGTTTGCAGCAACGCCTCCCGTGAGCATCACTTCCTCTTTTCCCAGATGCGCAATCGCCCTTTCGGTGACTTCTGTCACCATTGAAAACATCGATTCCTGAATGGAGAAGCAGACGTCTTCAAGCCTGCACCCTTTCTCAAGCCTCTTGGAAGCTTCTGTAACGATACCGGAAAAGGATAAATCCATTCCCTTTACGACGTAAGGAAGCTCTATCCACTTTCCTGAGCGTCCCAGCTCCTCTATCTTCGGGCCGGCCGGAAAACCTATCCCCGCGCTTCTTCCGAACTTGTCAAGAGCGTTCCCGAGACCGACATCCATTGTCTCCCCGAATATCCTGTATCTACCATTGTTGAATGAGATTATCTGCGTGTTCGCGCCGGATGTGAAGACAACGACTGGGTCTTTTTGTTCTGCATAAATCTTTCCAATCTCTATGTGAGCCACGCAATGATTGACTCCTATGTACGGTATGCTGAAGTTCCTGGATAGCTCCATTGTCTTGTTGAGCCCCGCATAAAGGCACGGTGCAAGACCAGGACCCTGCGAGAATGAAATCAGGTCAATATCTTTCATTTCAAGAGAAGCTGCCGCGAGCGCTTTTTGTATCAGCGAATCTGCGACTTCCCTGTGATGCTCTGCTGATTCAATCGGGATGATGCCCCACCCTTCCTTGGACTTGTATGTGTCCTTCTCGTCTGAAAGGATGTTTCCTTTCTCATCCGCTATCCCCACACCGAACGTGTGAGCGGTCGATTCGATTCCTAAACAAATCATAACAAGAGATTGAATCGGAAAGTTTAAAAAAATATTAAAAAAGCTAAAATATCCGGATTGCGAATATGTCAATATGGACATTATGCAGACCCTCTCAACAATAAGCGGGCAGGTAACGGGGCTGTCTGTGGGCAATGCCGTAACGATTCTGGAGCCATTGATAATGTTTGCAATCGGCATGATAATATACTCTGTCTTCATATTCAAGTTCTACCGTTTCATCGCAAAGCGGGAAGTCTTTAAGATAAAGATAAGGGAAGGCGACAGCCACAAAGGCCTGAAAAAGCTTCTGCTTGTTCTGGAATATGTGTTCCTGTTCCCTATCGTCGCTTTCATGTGGTTCATAGGATTCACAGCAATGATGACTGTTCTTTCCAAAGTTGTTTCAATAGACAATATATTCCTTATTGCAATGGCGGTTCTGACATCAATAAGAGTTACTGCCTACTACGATGAAGATCTCTCCAAGGATGTTGCAAAACTCCTTCCCTTCGCGCTCATGGGCGTCTTCCTGCTGGACATAGCCGGAGTTTCATATACATTCTTCTTCCAGATGCTTTTCACGCTTCCGGAAATGACAGGTACACTTATATACTACTTCCTATTCATAGTCGTCCTTGAACTGCTTCTCAGGTTCGCTCTTTTCCTTCGCGGAGGCGGCGACAGGAAGAAGTAGTGAAATGACTTCTAAATTCCTATGTATCCCAAGAACATCACAAATAATATCCCTATTATAAGCGAGAATATGGTTCCGTGGTCGGATTTCTGCACACATGAAGCCGGAATAAGTTCATCCGCTGATATGTAAATCATTATACCTGCAGTTGCTGCTATTATTATACCCACAACCGATAGGGGTATTATACCGAAAAGAATCTTCCCGATTATAAATCCTATAAATGTCGGAATCATGGTAGATGAAGATAGCAGGAAGGCCTTTAGCCTCTTTTTTGTGCAGTGGTAATAAGGCGCTGAGGTACATATCGCTTCGGGTATGTCATGGATTGCTATTGCGAGTGCGATTATTAATGTCAGGGACGTGGTCGTTGCGACATCGCCCAAAGCTATAGCCATACCTTCGGGAAAATTGTGAAGAAAAATCCCTATCATAAGATAGACTGCGGTCCTCTTGAGCTTGCACCCCTGTTCCTGTGAGCATAATTCAGGATGTATGTGCGGGAGACTTTTATCAAGAACATACATAACAACTGAACCCGCAAAAACCCCGATTGCAGCAAACCAGACAGAAGACAATGCTATGCTTTCCGGTATAAGCTCAAGAAAGGATATTGCAAGCATAACCCCTGCCGCAAAGGAAAGCATGTTAAGCATGAACCTTTGTGAAGGCCTCTTCAGAACGCCTATTGCGGAGCCTATCAGAGGACCCAAAGCGACTATTACAAGGATATAGAAAAAATCTATCATACCTGCTATTGTATTGATTTCTATAAATATTAATCTGGTTGTATTACTGAAGCCTGTATTGTTTGGCTAGCCTTTTTTCTTTCGGACTGAGGTTATCCCATCCCTTCTTACTTATTTTTGATGCCAGTTTATCTCTTTTTGTGTTTTCCCTGTCTCTTTCTCTGTAACCATGTACCTTTCCCTTTACATATAGAATTTTTAACCTGTCAAAAAAAGATCGCTTATCTGTATTGATCCTGTATTTTGCCGATGAAGCATCCGGCATCGCTAAGCAGGACTGATATGATTGGACTGTAAAATAATTAATACATTTCGGAAATATTTTCTCAATACTCATATAAACACAAACAGTAATTCTGTTAAATAATTCAAAGAAACAAATTTAAAGCGTATTTTATCCAAAAGGCTATTCTTCTGGCTCAGCAACCGTTTTTAAAACTTACTGGAAAATTTTAATCATATTATTTAGGAGGTATTTGAGATGCCAGGAGATAAGATAGAGATAACATATGTAGTCAATCCAAATAGCTATTCACTTCGTTGGGGAGCCGGAGAAGGCTATCATGCAAGAGATTTCAAAAAGCCAAAACAGGTTCTCGCATTTCTGACGGAACATCCCGGTCATGTGCTTGCCGTAGATGATACACCAAATATCAGCAAGGGGAAAGGCAGGGTTGACAGAAACCGAAGAAAACTTAAAGAAACGGTTCCGGAAGACTATTTCAAAATTTAATATTTTTCCTTTTTACCCTTTATTCAAAAAGATAGTCTGGGTCGGATATGCAAACCCGATTCCTTCCTTCTCAAAGGCTTCCTTTATCTTAAGGTTTATTTTCTGCTTGGCGTCCATGTAAATATTGTAGTCTTTGTTATCAATAAAATAGACAAGCTCTATTTTCAGGTTAAAGTCCCCATATTCTTTGAAGTGGCATCTGCTAAATTCGGCATGTTCTGTGCTTTCGACAATCTTTTTAGTCATTCCGGGAATTTTCTTAAGCTTGTCTGTTGTTGTATCGTAAGTGACCCCCAGACCGACGACAACTCTTCTCTTTAACATCTTTGCATAATTATTTACCCTTGCTGTTGTAAGTTCTCGGTTGGATACTACAAGCATATGACCATGCAATGTATTGATTCTTGTACTCTTGATTCCTATTTTTTCTATTGTTCCCATATCATCTCCGATAATAATAAAATCCCCGATCTTGAAGGGCTTGTCAAAATAAATAGAGAACGATGCAAAAAGGTCGCTAAGCACGTTCTGAAGGGCGAATCCAAGGACAATGCCCGTGACGCCCACGCCGACCAGCGCTCCCGAAATGTCAATACCGGCGCTTGAAAGGATAAATAAAAAGGCGGCAACCCATACCACTGCCTTGATTATCTTATTGAAAAGGGATATCACGGTGGTATCCGCATCTTTCTCTTCCCTTTTTCTCTTATCCACGACCCTTCTTGTGCTGAAATCGAGAAATTTGCCTATACCCTTTGCAACGTAGAAAACGCCGAGCAGAATCAACAGATAATAAACTATCATGCCCGTAACTGTCGGTAGCACCAGAGTGTTGAATGAGATGTAAAGGGCAACAAAAATATAGAAAGGCCACCCTATGGAATCTATAACATCTATAAACAAATCATCCCAGTCCGTTTTGGTTCTTTTCGCAAGAGATTTCAGTTTTTTCAGCACCACAAATTTGAATAAACGCAACACAGCAAAGGCTATTAAAAATATAACAAGCGAAATAACATAATCCTGCAGGCTGTTTGCCATTACTTTAGTGACCAATAACTGCAAAAACTCCTCAAACATTGTTATCATTTAATCAGCGAACTTATATTAGTTTATCGTTCATAACCATTTCTTTTTCCTGAAATAGAAAAACATTGAGATGCCCAAAGAAATCATCAAAATCCATACCGCATAGTAGCCCCACCACCATTCAAGCTCGGGCATATATTCAAAATTCATCCCGTAAACGCCTGCTACGAAAGTCAGTGGAATGAATATTGTAGCGATAATCGTCAAAACTTTCATTACTTCGTTCATCCTGTTGCTGATGCTCGAAAGGTAAAGGTCTACGAGGCCTGCGGACATGTCTCTGTAGTTCTCAATTGTGTCGATTATCTGGATGGTGTGGTCATAAACGTCCCTTAGATAAACATTCGTATTTTTGGAAATCAGCGGCGATTCGCTTCTCAGAAGGCCACTCAGAAGTTCCCTTAAAGGCCAGACAGATTTCCTGAGCAGAAGCATCTCCTTCTTCATCTCATGGAGGACTTCGGTGGTTTTAGGGCTGGGATTCTTAAGGACTTCATCCTCAAGGTTCTCTATATACTCGCCTACCTTTTCGAGTATGAGGAAATAATTGTCAATAACAGCATCAATGAGGGAGTATGCCAGATAATCGCTTCCCATCTTCCTGATGCGGCCTTTGCTCTTTCTTATCCTTTCCCTGACATGCTCAAATACATCGCCTTCTTTTTCCTGAAAAGACAAGACAAAATTGGAGCCGAGTATAATGCTCACCTGCTCAGAATTTATTTCCTTCTTCTCGTCGTCAAATGAGAGCATTTTCAGCACGATGAATATGTATTTTTCAAAATCTTCGGTCTTCGGCCTCTGGTCTGTATTCAGTATATCTTCAAGAATGAGTGGGTGAATATCGAAAATTTTGCCGACATCCTCTATGACATGTATATCATGTATCCCGTCGACATTCAGCCATGTGACCGTTGGTCTTTCCTTGAAAGGAAGCGATTCCTCGACCTTCTTTATAACTTTCTCCGAAAAGTCTTTATCACCGTAATCAATGAGACTTATCCTGGTTCTATCCATATTTCTATTTCCTATGTGAACAAGACTCCCCGGATCCATGCCGGTTTTTCCGGACCTTTTCTTGATGAATTTTTTCATTTTGTCACTATAATTGATTATTTCGGAGTTATATTAAAAAGATTCATCTCCATATTTCAAGGTGAAATCATGCTTGATTACGGAATAGTCGGGAACTGCATGACATGTGCCCTCATAAAAAGGAATGCGTCAATAGACTGGCTTTGTTTCCCGGCATTCAGCGACCCGAGTGTATTTGCAAAAATTCTCGATGAAAAAAAAGGAGGCTCCTTTTCGATAATCCCCGTCGGGAAATACAGAATAACCCAGAAATACATTTCCAACACGGCCATACTGGAAACCAGTTTCACTGGCACGAGAAACGCTTTCGTGATATATGATTTTTTCCCGAGATACAACAAGCTGACAAAAAACGGACACAGGCTACTCATAAAAGAGAACAGGCTTGTTAGAATAATAAAACCGGTTAAGGGAAAACCGATAATAAAGATTTGTTATGAACCCAGACCTGATTACGCTAGAAAAAAATGCGAATATTCGCAGTTTGAGGATAAATTCATCTGCTCAACTGATGACAAGACCATAGCGCTCGTTACAAACGTTTCTTTTAAAAACATCTGCGAGAAAAAGGAAGTCTCTATTGACCGCACCAAATATTTTGTCATCGAAAACGGAACCAGATTCGAAAGCGTGAGGAATGTAAATGACTGCATGAAGCTTTTCAGCGCGACAAAGAAATACTGGGAGAACTGGTGTGAAGGACTCGTTCTTCCGAAGAATAATAGCTCTCTGATAACCCGTTCGCTGATAACACTGAAGCTTCTTACATACAGCCCGACAGGTGCGATTATCGCCGCCGCAACGACTTCCATACCCGAAGAGATTGGAAGCGAAAGGACATGGGACTACAGGTATTGCTGGGTACGCGATGCATCGTTTTGTGTTGATGCGATGGAAAAACTTGGAAGAAGTTATGAATCTAAAGAACTCATGAAATTCATACTTAAGGCCGCAGTAAGGGATGATTTTATACAACCTATTTACACGATTACAGGGGAAACTGACCTCCCTGAATATGAGCTTGCCCATCTCGAGGGTTTCAGGGGAACAGGTCCTGTCCGTGTCGGGAATGCTGCCTACAGGCAAAGACAGAACGACATATACGGGGCAGTGATTGACATCTTCTATTTGTATTTCGTCTATTACCAATACGAAAAAAGACTGACTGAAAAATACTGGAGACTGATAAAATACATAGTCAACCAGATTAAGTTTAACTGGGATAAGAAAGACAGCAGCATCTGGGAATACAGGAACCTTGAGGACCATTACACTTATTCCAAATTCATGTGCTGGGTCGGCGTGGACCGTGCAATCAAGATTGCCCGGCATTTCGGAAAAGAGGAATTCACTGACGGCTGGATTAAGCTCTCGGAAAAAATAAAGGACGACATAATGAGAAACGGATACAAGAAAGAAATCGGGTCTTTTACGATATCGTACGGAAGAAAGGACATTGATGCATCGCTCCTTCTTATGTGCTATCATGAATTCCTGCCAAGCGATGACCCTTGGCTGATAAACACAGTGAAAGCTATATACAAAAATCTCCGCCATGGAGACAAGGTCAAAAGATATGATATGAATGATGATTTCGGGCAGTCAGAAAGCTCGTTTACGATATGCACCTTCTGGCTGATAGACGCGCTCCATTATATAGGGGAAGATGCCAAAGCAAGAAAATTATTCTCAAAGATTATTAAAAGAGGAAACCATCTCGGCCTCTTCTCAGAGGATATAGACATGAAAACGGGGAAACTCATGGGAAACTTCCCTCAGGCTTACACACATATAGCGCTTATCAATTCCGCCGTTCTCCTGAGCGAGTGGTCAGCAAAGAGAAAGAAGATAGACTGGGGTTTTGTTCATAATCACAAGAAAAAAGGGTTTTAAACAGAATCCGTCATAAGCCATTTCTTTATGTAGTCTGCAACTGTTGCCGGGACAAGCTCTTCCCAGCTTTCGCCTTTCCTTATCAGTTCCCTTATATCCGTCCCGATAAGCTCATCGCGATTGTAGAATTTGTGGTTTTTCACTTCAATTCCGAGCTTTTCAAGGCATCTTGCAGGCCAGGCATTATTTGTAAAAGCGATGTCGAAATGGCACAGCTCCATTACATGAAGGGCCCATTTCTCGTCGTCGTTTTTGTCTTCTGCCTTAAAAATTGAATAATGCTCAGGAAGCCTTTCAGCCTCCAATGTGGAACGAATCATCTCTTCCCTTTCGTCTGCTGAGAAAGGGTTCTTTTCGGTCCTTTCTTCCTGCGCGCTTCCTATGACTATATTGACATGGTCATAATGATGCAATAAGTCTTTGATAACAGCTAGATGTCCGTTATGGAAAGGCTGGAATCTTCCGATAAAAAGGGCGATTGTCATGGTAAGTTATTAGGAGAACAAATATATTAACCGTATCTTTTAGAACCCGAATAAGTGCTATCTGTTGCATACTCGCTCTTAAAATTATAGACGTCATTGCTTAGGCCAATGTTTATTTCAGAATCCTCCTTTCCCTCATCTCCCTCTTCCTGTTTAGCGATTCTTATTTTGCCCCCGTAGCTGTATTTGACTTCAAGCACATGTTTTGCTGCATTCTTTGTTGAGGTTACCGATCTCCAGACCTCTGCGCCGGTTTTATAATCCAGCGCATAAAGAAAACAATCCCATCCGCCGAAGATTATAAGACCTTCAAAATAGACAGCTGTTGACCATATGGTATCGTTGGTTTGAAACGACCATATCAATTCTCCGGTTCTTATATCAAAGGCATAGAAGTTCTTATCAATCGAACCGAAGTATACTTTCCCATCATGAATCAGCGCTTTGAAATCTTCAAGGATATCCTTTGCCCGGAATCTCCAAATCTCCTTTCCATTAAGATCAATGCAATAGAAGTTCTTATCCCATGAGCCAAAATAAATCCTGTTTTCGTAAACCAGTGGAGTTACTCCGCTCCCTTTTCCCATCTTAAATCTCCATTCCTCCTGACCGGTTTTTGTATTAAGAGCATAAAGATGCCCGTCCCAGTTAGTGAAATACATTATACCGTCTTTGATCGGTTGCTGATGATAGTTAAACATTGAGCCTCCCGTCTTGAACCTCCATATTTCCCTACCTTTCAGATCGAGGCAATATATGCAGCCGTCAAAAGATCCGATATATATTTTTTCTCCATCAAATGTAGGCGTGCAGCCGACCCTGTCGCCTGTCTTAAAACGCCAGATTTCTTCACCGGTTTTTTTATCGAGGGCATAAACAAATTCATCCCATGAACCAAAGACGACAAAATTATTGCATATAGTCGGAGTTCCCGTGACTCTGTCACCCGTCTTAAACTTCCAGATTAGCTTCCCGTCCTTTTCATTGACAGCATACAGATATCCGTCAAAGAAACCCGAATAAACGATACCATCAGCAACTATCGGATATGAAGTATCATTAACATCGTTTGCTTTGAATCGCCATAACTCTTTCCCGGTTTTTGCATCAAAACAATAGAGATGATAATCCGCGCAACCAAAAAACAGTTTTCCTTCATGAAGAGTTATACCGGCGGATATGCTTCCGCCGAATTCGACTGCCCAGTCTGCCTTTCTGTTAAATCCAAAATCCTTTGGCATATCTATTTCGAGGTTGATTATTTCAGTCTCGAAACCAGTCTCAATTGACATATAATCTGTTTAATGTTAAAATCAGGATTTATATTTAATCAAAGCTTATGCTCATCATTCTCTATGTAGTGGCATCCTTTGCTTTCCTTGTTTGCCAGGGCGGCCTTTGCAATCAGAAGAGCGACGCCGACGCCGTTCCTTAAGCCGACAAGTTCATCACAAATCTTCGCGTCTTTGTAGAATTCATTGATTCTTTTCTGGAGGTACTCGAGGTCTGCCACCGCCCTCTCAAGCCTTTTCGGAGTCCTTACGATTCCGACGTAATTCCACATTATCGATTTTATTGTCATCCAGTCCTGCTGGATTAAAGCGGGGTCGACCTTCTCAATCTTATGCGTGTATCTCCATGGGAGGACTTTTTCAGGGTCGATAAAATCAGATTCACTGATTACGGAGACAATATCTTTTGCACATCTTGTTCCCCACAACAAGCATTCGAGAAGAGACGTACTTGCAAGGCGGTTTGCTCCATGGACTCCTGTATGCGAAACCTCGCCGGCTGCATAGAGGTTTCCTATGCTCGTTCTTCCTTTATCGTCAACATCAACACCGCCGCAGATGTAATGGGCCGTGGGCGAAACTGGTATCGATTTCTTAGTTATATCGAGACCGTTGTCCAAGCATTTCTTGTAAATGGTTGAAAAATGCTCCTTTAATTTTTCAGGCGGAATTTTTGATACGTCTAAAAGGACGTACTGGTCTCCCGTCCTAAGCATCTCGTGGAATATGCCTCTCGTGACAACATCTCTCGGGGCAAGGCTTCCTCTCTCATCATATCTAATCATAAAGCCCTCACCTTTCTGGTTCCGGAGGATTCCGCCTTCTCCCCTTATCGCTTCCGATATGAGGAAATCAGGAACGAGGCGGTGGAAAAGAGAGGTCGGATGAAACTGGATGTATTCGATGTTTTTCAGTTTAGCTCCCGCCCTGAATGCGGCAAAAAGGCCGTCTCCTCTTGAGATGGAAGGATTGACCGTCCTGAGAAACACCTGTCCTACCCCTCCTGTCGCAATCACTGTCTTTTTGGAGATGAACGTCTTTACAATTCCGTTTCTCTTATCAAGAATGTATGCGCCTATGCAGGAATCCTTTGCATCCTTAATAGTCGTATGGTGGGATTCTGTCAGTATGTCAACGAGGCTGTGCCCTGCAAAAACCCTGATATTAGGAAATTCCTTGAGCTTTCCCATCAGCGCTTCCGTTATGGCCTTTCCCGTCCTGTCATTAACATGAATTATCCTCCTGCACGAATGCGCAGCCTCTTTTGTGAGGTCAAGCTTTCCGTCTCTCTTATCAAAACCAACGCCGGCAAAATCCATAAGGAAGTCTTTGACTTCCTTCGGCCCTCCCTCCGCAAGAAGCCGGACCATTTCCGGATTGGACATATTGAGACCCGCTTTCATCATGTCTTCCTGAAGAAGTTCAGGATCCTTATCACATCTGTAAACGATTCCGCCCTGCGCGTATTTTGTGGAAGACTCCATCGGATCGTCTGAAGGCGTTATGACCGAAACTCCCAGACCGCTTTTTGCAAGCCCGAGCGCGGTCGCGCAGCCGGCAAGGCCGCATCCTATAACAAGAACATCAGATTTTACTGTTTCCATTATATCATCTTTCAAGCATCCTGTCAAGGGATTTTCTGGCTCTGATTCTTACAGATTCTTCGACTTCAACCTTAAATTGTTCTTTTTCCAAAGAAGCCAGAACCTTTTCAAGTGTTATCTTTTTCATATTGATGCACGTCTTTCCGACAGGATAGAATTTCTTTTCGGGAAATTCCCTTTTCAGCCTCTTTGCCATGCCAACTTCTGTGACGATTATGAATTCGCCGGAACCGGATTCCTTCGCATATTTAATCATGCCGCCCGTCGACTGGACGGAGTCGGCAAGCTTCAGAACATCTTCCGTGCATTCCGGATGAGCCACCACCTTTGCATCAGGATGCTCTTTTTTCGCCCTTAATATATCTTCGGCCTTTATGCCGTCATGCACATAGCAATACCCATCTGCAAGCATCATGTTCTTTTTCGTCTGGCTTCCTGCATACCTTCCGAGATTCCTGTCAGGAACAAAAATAACATCCTTTCCCGGAATTGAATTGACAACCTTTACAGCATTTGCCGAAGTGCAGCAGACGTCTGATTCTGCCTTGACCTCAGCGGTCGTATTGACATAGCAGACGACAGGGACATTCGGGAACCTTTCCTTCAGCGCTTTCACTTCTTCTGCCATCACCATGTCGGCCATCTCGCATCCTGCTTCAATGTCTGGGAGAAGGACGGTCTTTTCAGGACTTAAAATTTTAGCTGTTTCCACCATGAAGCGGACTCCGCAAAAGACAATAATATCCGCCTTTGTTTCGGCGGCTTTCCTTGAAAGGTCAAGTGAATCCCCGATAAAATCAGCGATTTCATAAATTTCAGGGCGCTGGTAATTATGGACAAGAATGACTGCATTCTTTTCCTTCTTCAGGGAATTTATCCTTTCTATAAGATTTTTGCTATCCATGATATCAGTCCGGTATAACTGGCAGTATCATCTGATTGATATCCAGAGATTTAGGTGAATGAGTTAAATAGCCAAGCGATACAACATCGACACCCGAGTCCCTGTATTTTGTTATGTTCTCGGGAGTTATCCCTCCCGAGGCCTCAACTAAAACATAATCGATGAGTTTATTCTCTTTTATCAGTTCCACCGTCTTCTTCGCATCTTCTGGCGGGAAATTATCTAACATTATTATACATGGATAGTCTTTCGCCAAATTGTATTCACCGAATATTTTGGCGGCTCTTAGCGCCTGTTCCTTATTCGTGACCTCGATTTCTATGAAGTTTGCACTTTCCTTATTTTCCCATACTCTCTTTATGGCTTCTCCTGCCAAATCTTTGAACGAATTAAACTTACCCTCTTTTGAAAGCGATTCGAGGTGATTATCCTTAATAAGAATAGATTCCCAAAGGCCCAACCTGTGGGTAGCCCCGCCACCACATATTACGGCCTTGTTATCGAGAAGACCCCAGTGCGTTTTCCTTGTCGCTGCAACCATCATTGGGCTCGCCTTTTCAACAAGAGAATTGGTGATCGTCGCAATCCCTGACATCCTCTGAAGAAGGTTAAGACCAGTCCTTTCCGTCTTCAGAAGGTCTGATTCTTTACCTTTCAGCTCTATAATATTTTGCCCCTGTTCAACTTTTTCTCCGTCCTTTACGAGAGGCTTTGCCTTTATCCTGAACTGCGAATAAAACCAGCATGCTTCTTCGACGCCTGCAATAACCCCATTGGCCTTTGAACATATGAGTGCTGTCCTTTCGGAATCGTTATGTATTATGGATTCTGTGGTGACATCACCCTTTCCGACATCCTGCTTTACAGCTTCAATCGTCAGGAGCCTAAGGTTCATCTTGTAATCGAAATCATCAAGACTAAGCTTTTCCTTTCGCAAATAGGCACGTTTAAGAAGATCGTTTCTTTCCATCAAACCATCTCCATCTCAGCTCTTTCGGCGGCATCCTTTATGATTTTCGCAACATCCATCATCTTCTCGACATGGAAGATGTCATCATCATCCGATTTCGTTGCAGGGCTCTCTGGAACGTAATGGCATTTCGCCCTTCCCTTCTCGGATATTCCGAATGTTCCGATTCTCTCTGCCATCGCCATGATATCGGTCTTTTCAAGCCCGATTAGCGGCCTTATTACAGGAATCTCGAGTCCTCTCTGTTGGGTCGTAAGGTTCTGGATTGTCTGGGAAGCGACCTGCGAGAGGTTCTCGCCGGTCACCAAAGCATTGTATTTATTCTCTTTTGCTATTTCCTGAGCAATCTTATACATGAATCTCTTGCAGAAGACGCATGTATACTTCTTGGCCCATCTCTGAAGCTCTTTCTGGATTTCCCCGTATTTCACCTGATAAAGCCTCATTTCTCTCGGAGAATATGTTTTCAGCTGTTCGAGAAGCTTTCTCGTGGCCGGATTTGGCTTCTCGTCATATAATGTGATAAAATCAACGATTGCGCCCCGTTTCATCATCATCCACGCCGCAACAGGGGAATCTATCCCTGCAGAAACAAGGCATAACATGCGGCCTGATACACCAATAGGAAGGCCGCCCTCGCCTTTCATCTTGTCAGTGAAAATATCAGCAGTCTGTCCTCTCACGACGACATAAATGACCTTGTCGGGATTGGTGAGGTCGACTTTCCTGTCTATATCTTCAGCGATGCCTTTCTCAATCTCGATGCTGTCCATCGGGTATTTCTTATTCTTCCTTTTGGCCCTTATTGCGAAAGTCTCGTTTTCTCCTATGTTTTTGGCCAGTTCAAGGGCTTTTGCCTTTATGTCCTCAAAATCGTTATCGACCTCTTCGGATACGATAAGCTGGGAAACCCCGAAAGCCCTTTTCAGGACTTCGACCGCCTCATCGACTTTTTCTGTGGTTATAAGAATCCTGTCCCTTTCACGAAGAATTTCGAATTCAACATTCGCCATCGTAAGCATGGACTTAACATTCCTTCGAAGCTTCTTGGCGAACTCATTTCTTATGTGCGGCGACTTGAGCCATAGCTCGCCGTACTTGACGATGATTTTTTTGGTCATATGGTATTAGATGGGATATGTATTTTTTAAGATTATTTCTAAGTAATAACCATTATGAAAAAACTAATAATTTTTGTTTTGGTAACATTTTTTTTATCTTTTGTAAATGTTCATGCAGAATATTCAGTGAATTGTTTGATAGAACCATTACCCTTAAAAGAAGAAGTTTTAATGACAACAGACGCGTTTTATCTTGATATTACAATTATTAATAAAGGTAATGAAACTATTCCGCCCTCTAAATATAAAGTAGATATCTTAAATCCCAATAAACAGTTAGAAGATGATTATTTTTCTTTTACTTTTCCTTTAAACGAGATTGACATAGCCTCAAATTTAACATATAGAAAGAAATGGGAAGGGAGAAATTCATCAGACGCCGTTTTTGAAATGACTGTACCCGGAACATGGACAATAATTGTTGAACCTTTAGATATACCAAAAAATCAAATTTTAATGGATTCTGATAGAGTCCAATATAAAGGTAAATGTAAAAGAAGTTTCAGTGTGTGGGACAAGAA
Source organism: Candidatus Aenigmatarchaeota archaeon (assembly GCA_016932735.1). Lineage (GTDB taxonomy): Archaea > Aenigmatarchaeota > Aenigmatarchaeia > QMZP01 > QMZT01 > JAADIF01. The sequence continues at coordinate 115,201 of JAFGCI010000006.1, read as the reverse complement.
TCAATATTTTCTTTATAAAGCGACAAAAGAACTTGCTGAATCTCAGAAAGATTTATTTAATATTAATAAAAATCTAACAGAAGAAACGATAGCATCAAACAAAACTTCAGAAAAATTGAATATTACCATACTATTTCTGGCATTGGTTGCATTCTTAGTATCTTTTATGAAGTTGGATTTAGAAAAATTGAAAACCAATTCGATAAGAATATTCTTTTTTGGAACCATTATTGAAATAATTTTATTTTATTCCAGTTATGGCATCATGGCAATTATATTCTTCCCAATATTGGTTTTTGCGGCTTTTACTTATTTACAACATGAAGATATCAGGAAAGATATCAAAAAAGAAGTAAAACTTGGAAAAATGACAATCTTTTTGTATATTTTATCCATAGCGTTTTTCTTAATTTTATACGCCCTTTTTGCCTTTTTTCTTTGGTTACTATTTACAAATCCAACTATTGCGACAATTTCTCAGTATATAGCTATTCTTTTGATGATTCTACTTCATGTCATAGTTTCTTTGAACTTTTTTGTTGGGATAAGGGAGCTATATTACCAAAAAGATACACTAAATAAAAATTCATAACTTCATCCCCGAAAGAAGTTTTACATACTTATCAAGACGCATGATTTCCTTTTCAAGGACGTTCACCGCATTCTCTATTTCCTTTCTTTCTTCGGGGCTCTTTATCTTTGCTATGTTTTTCTTCTCGGCGTCGAAGTCTTCCATGGAGCTTTTTATCCCCTTGGCGACCTTCGATAATATCAGTGTCTTCAGAGCTTCAAGAAGGTCGCCCTGGAGCTCTATGTAGAGCTTCCTGTCGCCTGTCTTCTTCACCCTTTTCACGACGCCAGTGACCTCAAGGAAGTCTATGCTTATGGAAACCATAGAAATCGAGTAGCCGGCCGACCTCGCAACTCCCTGGAGAGATGCGGGCTTTCCCTTGATAAGAAGGGCGCCTATTATTTTTCCGTGTATCGGCGAGTAGCCCAGCGTGGCCGCGACTGATGCGAAAGTATTGAGAACCTTAGCCTCGATTGCCTTTCCTGTACCATTCTCCATGAAAATCACTAGATTGTGTTTATTGTTTTGGTTTATAAAATGATTAAGCAGTCAATATATGCGATACTTATTTTTAAGTATTCTTCTGGCCTTTCTGAATTTGGGCCTCAGGGGCCTGAAAAACAAAGAATGGTCATCAATATCGGAAAGGGAATGGAGAAGCTCGTCTGTAGTTCTGTCAATTTGAAAGCATTTCTTATAGACGTGGAAACCGTAAGGCAATGCAGGGAATCTGTAAAATGGCATTGATCTGGCCACAACATCCAATGTTCCCAACCATCCGATTCTCCCATAAATACTGCTTCCGCTGCCGTCTCTCATAATCTCAACTTGAGAAATAATTTTAAAAATAGAATATGTGCCATAAAGGCATGCCCCCGGAGGGAAGTTCAGCCCCGCTGAACACCTTTTGCTTCAGCGATGCATTTGAACCCTCGGTCTCCAGCTTTCATCATCACCGGACAAACTCTTTCATGACGGATTTCTCCTATATGGCCAATCCGTCTTTCCGATGTCCGTCCTCATCTCTTCTATCAGTAAGATAGAAGGCTGGCGCCTTATCCAAGCTAGGCTACAAGGGCATATTGTGATATTATAGAGGAATATATTAATAAAAGGTAAATCTTACATGACAGCTTAAAGCAATAGAATCAGGCTGTCTATCCACGTTCTTGTATGACAACTTGCATTAATTGAATTGAGTTGTCTATCCGATAATCTCCATCCCGTCTTCAGCCGCAGTTGTCGGGATTCCGGTCTGTTTTTCTATGAGGACGGCTTCATGTGATGGTCCGGTTTCGAGCATCTGCTCGCTGAAATGCGTCAGGACAATCTTCTTCGGCTTTGCCTCCATGGCTAACATTATAGTTCCTTCAGTATTCATGTGGCCGGGCATGAAATTTCCGTGGGGAAGGAAGTTATTTACAATAAGCAAATCGCATCCTTCAAACTGGCTTCCCATTCCTGGATAATATGTCCCGTCGGACGTGTATCCGACCTTTTTGCTTCCTTCAAAAACGAAGCCGACGCATTTGGTTTCATAGTGCTCGGTCTTTGTCCCGTAAACCTTTATTTTCCCTATATTAGCTTCGCTTCCCGGAGCCATCTCCAATACACGTTCGGGCAGGTCTTCGTGGAACCTGGAAAGTATCCGGATGTATTTATCGGAAGTGTTAAGCACGTTGTGCGACGCGAGGACGGTTCCGTATTTTCCGTCGTGTCCGGTAATCATTGCTTCAATAGCCACGTTTATTTCCGTGGCGTGGTCTGTGTGATTGTGTGAAACGACGACTGCGGTCAGGTCGGTCGGATCAATCCCGTACTCCTTCGCCTTGCATAGAAAACCCGCGCCCGGGTCGATAATGATTTTCTCGTCATTCATCTCAAGCCAGATTCCGCCTGTGGCTCTTTTTTGATGAATCATGACGCCCCAGCCCGAGCCTGTTCCTAAGAATTTGAGCTTCATAAGCCTTAATTTATTTAATACTGAATATAAAACTATAGTGGAAGAGACCATATCATATACTCTCTTTCACTATATTTTCCTGGTATGATAAACAGAAAGATGACAGGAATCATAAGGTAAGGCCGGTTTTATGATTGATGATAAAAAAGAATTTGTAAAGAAGTTTGTATTGCAGAATGGATCCTTTTTCGACGGTCCGATAAATGTAGGATCTGTCATGGGAAAAATAATTTCCCAGGAGCCTGATTTCAAGAGCAATATTCCAGAACTGAAAGAAACGATAATTAATGTAAGCAAAGAAATTAACTCCCTTTCCAAAGAGGAGAGGAAAAAAGAACTGGAAAAAATAGCTCCCGAACTTCTTGTAAAAGAGAAGAAGGAGGAAGGAGGATTGTCGGAGCTTTCAGGAGCAGAAGAAGGAAAAGTGGTCACAAGATTCGCTCCGTCTCCGACCGGACCGCTGACGCTTGGCCAGTTCTTAAGGGCAGTCATGCTCAGTTACGCTTATGCGAAGAAATACAACGGGAAGTTTATTTTGAGAATAGAAGATACGGATTCAAAGAAGATTAAGCTTGAATTCATAAAATGGATGAAAGAGGATTTGAGAAGATGCGGAATCGAGCCTGACCAGATTGTCCACCAATCCGAGAGGATGGAAATCTACTATGATCACGTCGGAAAGCTGATAGAGGGCGGAAAGGCGTATGTATGCACATGTTCTGCAGAAGCTTTCAGGGGTCTGAAGAACCAGCTTGAGGACTGCCAATGCAGAAAAAAAACCCTTCAGGAAAACAAAGACGAATGGAAGAAGATGAAGGAAGGGACGTTCAGCGATGGCGAGGCTGTCCTCCGTCTGAAGACATCCATGCAGGACAAGAATCCTGTCATGAGAGACCCGCCGATATTCAGGGTAAATAAAGGCTCCCACCCATTGCAGGGAATCAAATACAATGCATGGCCTCTTTACAATCTTTCCTGTGCTGTCGATGACTACAAATTAGGTATAACCCATGTCTTCAGGGGAAAGGAGCATGAACACAACACATCTGTCCAGAACGTGATATACGATTTCTTCAAATGGAAGAAGCCTGTCGTATTAAACTTCGGAATGATTAGCTTCCCCGGAACAGTCCAGCATTCAAGGGAGATGAGAGAGCTTGTCGACTCAGGAAAGGCGACCGGCTGGGACGATCCGAAACTGCCGACTATCCGGGCATTGCTGAGGCGCGGCTTCGCTCCCGAAGCGCTGAAGAGCTTCGCCCTCTCTTGCGGCCTCTCAAAAAACGACATCCAGTCATCATGGGAAAACCTTGAGGCGGCGAACAAGAAGATAATAGACCCGATTGCTAACAGGTACATGATTGTAAAAGACCCTGTTAGAATTCCCATAAAAAACGCTCCTGAAATAAGCTTTATTGAGGAGCCTCTTCATCCTGACAAACCCGAAAAGAAGAAGATTCCTGTTGATTTGGAATCGGTATTCATTTCAGGCGACGATTTCAAAAAATTAAAAGGAAAGAATGTCAGGCTAAAGGGACTGTTTAATATAAAACTTGATATCGTTTCCGAATACTCGGGAAATGAAATAACAAGAGAAATGCCAAAGATTCAGTGGGTTTCAGTTCCGAACGTAAATGTAAATATAATCTATCCCGGAAAAACCGAAGAAGCCATAGGGGAAAATTCAATGAAAAATTTATCAGTCAATGACATAATCCAGATGGAACGGGTTGGCTTCGGAAGGATTGATAAAAAAGAAGAAATGATAGATATTGTTTTCGGGCATAAGTAAATAAACCTAACCGCAGCAAAGCCTTACCTCGTAATCAAGACATAGCCCATCGGGTTGATTGCTATTCACGCAGTATCCACCGGGATATGTTGTTGAGCATGTATATACTTCTCCCGTATCTGCGTAATTAATGTGACTTCCCACCGTCCTGCATTCCACATTTTTTTGGGTTCCGCTTGAACATGACATCTGCTCATAATCTCCTACACCGCTAGGGTTATCATTATCTTGCCAATTGGTCCATGTGCATGGACACACCGAAACACAATTTCCATTAACGTCTATCTTGTCATTTGCGTTGTTGCAGCATTTTCTGGTTCCTGTTATTCCGGGGCACATCTGTGCATAGTTCTCTCCACTGTCGTCACCGCAGCATTCCTGCTCATTTCCGACTGAGTACTCTCCGAAACCGCTTGTTTCTCCTCCATATACATAATGGAGACCACATGCGAGCTCACATGATTCAAGTCCTCTGTCAACGTCTGTCCATCTTTCATAATGGTCAGTAGGTCCCCAAGGATTGTAGTACCACGGAATGCAACTCACAAAATTATCGTTGCCTCCCGGATTAGCGCCGGTGGCACACATATCTGAGTTGATTGTACCAAATGCCTTGTAGCATCTTCCGTTTAGAACACAACTATCCTCAGTGCAACATGCATTATCATTCGAGCTGCAACTCCATGCTACTTTATTATAGTCGTCACCGCCTACAAAAGTCAAGCAGGTTTCAGGAACGCCTGTACATGGTTCTTTGCATGCACCATTTTCGTAAGATTGTCCCTCTGGACAGCAATGACCATTAGAGCATGCCATTCTGGTACATTCTACCGGATCGGAATTATCACCTCTTTGATAATTAAGGAAAAGATTTTCACTTTGAAGATTGCAATTCGAATCCTGAGAACACGTTCTGCTGCCGTCTGTCGGATAGCAATTTACACAAACTCCATCAATACATACATTTTGGGTTGTAAAGCATCCTTCGGAGTTGCAGTTGTAACTTCTGGGGCACCATTCATCTATCCATCTGGCTTCTTCGAACCCTACTATAGAACTAAATCTGCATTCGGTATCCCACATGTTAGGTTCGCCGCCGACCACATAACTCGAGCATGCATCAGATATGGACCCATATTCAATGGGATCTCCGTTTAAATTCGTATAGCCTGTTGTAGCACCTTTGATGCTCATCGAATTGGTTGGATCCGTGTCAGAGCATCCTCGTGCACATCTGCATGCACCGTTCTCCCATATAGTGCCTTTTGCAAGGCATTTGTATATTGAGGGGGGTCCAACATCAGAATAACCAAGATACGCCCAACACTCACTGTCATAATAACATCCATTTGAATCACTTGGATATTTTTGCATGCATACATCACATTCATCAAGAAGATCACATGTGCTCTCACCTGTGCAATAGCAATCATTTGAACAGGTTCCTCCGTTGCCACACGAATCTCCTGGATTCTTGTAGTCGCATGAGCTGCTTGCACCACAATGGGATTCGCATCTTCCTTTGGTGTAGCCGGTTCCGTCGGAGCGGCATTCATACCTGTAGTTGTCAGATGCGCCGTCGCAATAATACTGATGTCCTCCCGAGGAGCTTGTAACCGGTGTGTTGTATAATCCGTCCCTCGTGCATACAGGAGTAACAGGCGGCGGGCTTGAAGCTATAGCGAAAGACCCTGTTGCATCCACGCCGTTTACCAGAGAGCCGTCGCTCATTTTATACAATGCGGCCGAACTCCATGTCGGCTGCTGCTTCCATGGCGTCACGGTCTTTCCGCCGCATGTTCCTGCATTGAGGACGAGCGTGTTCCCGCTCCCGCTCCACGCATTATTTGCGATTGATATTCCTTCGGTCCTGATACCTTCCACATGACCTGACGTGCCGTGAGAAATCAGGCATAAATCATCATTGCTTTTGGCATCTATCTGGATTATATATATGTCGTCGCAGTCTCCGGACGTTGTTATAGAAACCTGCGGAGTCAGTCCGGAACCGCTTATTGATGCGGATTCGAGTTTGCACGGGACGGGGGGTCCTGCACATTCGGAATCTCCTCCTCCCGGCTGGCTCTCTCCCTTCACGGTAACATTATAATTATCGAACCAGTTTCCGCCATTTGTCACCGGACCGAGGCCGTCCGCATCGCTGGAATATACGCCGGAAATGAGCAGTTTGGGCGCCTCGTTTGCAGTCATGACTATAGTCCCATCAACTTTTACTGCCATCTGTCCGGACTGGGAAACTATCTCTATGGATTTCCATGTATTATAGCCCATTATGATTTCAGGCCCGACATTCTGCGCAAGCGTCGTCTCGACGCCGTTCACTTTCTTAATCAGCTTTCTTGAAGGTATCCTGGTTCCGTCGGGGTTTTCATTAACATAGTACCAGCCCGTCGGGTCGTCCCATATGAAAGAATAATAGTTGTTGTTGTTCTGGTAGCCGAAAATCACACCAAGTGCATTGTTCTGGTCACCGGAGCTCATCATTCTGACTTTTATCGTGTAATCGCTTTCATTGGAATAGTAAGGCGACTGAAGTAAGCCGCGGCATTCATTGCTTCTTTCATTAAGGGCGCCGTTCCTGGAGGTGAAGTTGCAGTCCCATCTATTCCACCTCACATGTGTAAGGCCCCAGTCTCCTATATCACTGTTAATATAATCATTGAAATAAGTGGCGCTCAGGCCGTTGTTATAGTTCTTCCTTGTTATCGTGAAATTGTCAAAATAGACGCCGCTGTCCGCGTCCGCCGAAGAGACTCCGGATATTCCTAACAGAGGAGATTCCTGGACAGTGAGGGCTTTAACCCCGTTTGCCCAGAACTCTGTCCGCCCCGAATCGACGATTATCTCAATCTCAAACCATGTATCATTTTGCATCACTCTTTCTGAGGTTTCCTTGGCTAGGACTGTCTTGACACCGTTCACAAATTTAGCGATTTCGGGATTCGAATCCTGGGTTCCGTATTGGTTTGTGGGGTCTCCCCAGCCAAGCTTGTAATAATTGTCCTGGTCCTTGAGGCCGAATATGACGCCTATGCCGTCCGTTCCATAACCGAATCCTCTGCTTACCATAGCCTTGACTGTTATGTTATAAGAAGAAATGTCTGAACTGTATGGCGCTAAAGCCATACCATGGCACGCATCGCTTATCTCCCTCAGTCTGCCGTATTGTATGTACCAGTTGCAACTTTGCTCCTTTCCGGACTCATTCATTGTCTGCCATTCGGCGAATGTCCCGTCATTGAAATCGTCATAGAAAGCGACAAACTCTTCAATGTTATGTGATACTTCCGGTTCATCAATAGTGCACATGTCAGTTCCGGGACCCTGTACATTTATACAGTCGCAGTCAGGTCCGTAGCATTCACATTCCGTATGGTAGACTGGTTCGCATTCGTCGTTATCTTCACATTCATCATCCCCTTCTCCAGCAACCAAGACACAGTCACCATCATAATTGCATTCCCTGTGCATCCCGTCACAGTCCGTTGCCTGCGAGGCTACAGTGCAGTTGGATACGCCCGGAATTTCAAAAAGAACGCACTGGCAGTTGAGACCGTAGCATTGGCATCCCATATGCTCTTCCGGAATCTCGCATTCATCATCGTTCGAACATGTATCATCCCCTTCTCCAGCAACCAAGACACAGTCACCATCATAATTGCATTCCCTGTGCATCCCGTCACAGTCCGTTGCCTCCATCTCGATGCTGCAATTGCTGTTTTCGGCGCCCTGGTATTCGATGCACTGACAGCCATCCCCATAGCATTGGCAGCCCATATAGGATGGCGGTATTATGCATTCATTATCACTATTGCATTCATCGGGCCTGTTAGGGTCATCTGTCCTGCACCCGCCTATCTGGCAGATGTCGTCCTCATCGCAGCAGTTATAATCATAAGTCATTGCCACGCATTCCGAATTGTCAGAGCACTCGTCTTCTTGGTAAGGGTTACTTGTGAAAGAGGAAATGCAGTTATCTCCGTAGCAGTGCGTAAAAGAGAAGATATCATTGTTGCCGCAAAGGCCTTCCAGCTCATTCACGAAGTTGGAGTTGTCCTGATAGATTGCTTTGCTGAGTGAAGATGTGGGGTCAATAATAAGGCTGTTATCCGTTCCGTAATTGTTTGAACTTTCATAAATCAGGATACCGTATCTTTTGTTAAGCCGTATATCATTGTCATGAAGATTGTTGCCGTCGGACCTGTCCCCAAGGAAGAGGCCGTTGTTTGTATTTGATTTTATCAGATTCTCCCTGATTTCATTCCTTCTGGAATAATACATGACAATGCCGTTCCTGTTGCCCTGGATTGTATTGTAGGCAAGCGTGTTGTCAATGCCCTTCAACATCTTTATTCCGTTCTGCCACCCTTCTATGAAGCAGTTCTTTATAACGACATTGTTATGGTCGTTCAGAAGGATGCCGTTGGTCATGTTCCCCTTGATTTTTTTCCCCGAGCAGTCAATCCTTATGTTGTCGGCGCCTACGACTATGCCGCTTTCAAATCCGTCACAGTCCATGTCGGCTATGAGGGTCACATCGGCTGTAATGGTTTCACCGCAGTCTACTGCGAGAACCATGGGGAACTGCAAAAGTAAAACAAAAAGAACCGTAAAACAGGAAATGCATGGAATAACATCTTTCTTCATATTATAAATAATGTAGCAGATGTATATATGATTTATTTATTAACAAATTACCCGTATAATTTAATATGCGAAGAGGCCTGCCATTATTTCTGTTTTTCACCGTGTGCTTTATTTTGATAGTAAGTTCCAAACCCGTCCTTTCACTTCCTTATGAATGGGGGAGTTCTGCCGCATCAGATGTTGCTATAACAGGCATTGGATGCAGACTGGAACCTGTGGATGCATGCAGAAGCGATAATACTATGGGCCTTCCGGAAAATACCGATTGCTGGGTAAATGATACACACAAGCTAATAGTTGGGGCTACTATGCCTGAAGATTACAACTGCAGGATAAGCCTTGATGCTTATTTTTCAGGCGCTTCTGAAGACTTTGAGGATATTCTCGTATCAGTGAACGGGGTATCGAGAGTCTTTGAAGACGACGGCAGGGAGGCGGGTATAAGTGAAATAGCCATGCCTAACAAATTCCCCTTTGTTGAAGGTGCCAACGAAGTAATAATATCCAGCCCGATGTTCCATCAGGAATGCGTAAACGATACCAGTCACGAAGACGGACAATACGAGTCCGGGGAACTTAACCTCGGCAGGATAAGAATTTATGACTGCACGGAAAGGGACGGGCCCGTGATTGATTATATTGGAATATATCCTCAAAACCCAACAGCGGATGACAAAATAGAATTATATGGGGATTATTCTTCCCGAAGCGGGGTTCTTGTTCAGAGGATAGTCAGATGCTACAGGCACAGGGGTCTGGAAAAAGACCTTGTGGAGGATTGCAGCGTCTGCGAAGCGGGAGCTGACCTGTATTTCTCATGCAATGTATCAGCCAGAGACACTTCTGAAGATGACATATTCACCTGTTATATTACAGTATACGACAAGAATGGGATGAAGGATGAAGACAGCATAACTTTCCAGATAGGAAAGGGGAGGCTCAACTCACCCCCTCTCGTTGACATACTTATGCCTGCCGAAGGAACATACTTCAATATTGGAAGGAACGTCCAATGCAAGGGCATAGCCACCGACGACGTGGATGCTTTGGGCGAAGAAGACCTCAGATGGAGCTACATATTCAGAGGGACGGAGAAAACCTTCGAGAACAAAAGCGAGAGGGTATTTGCGGAATCGTGGGCTAATTTCACCGTGGCAAGGACGGGAATATATACAATAAGGCTGACAGCGACGGATTCGGAAGGAGCCAGCGGATACGATACAGTGACCATCCACGCATATAACCCGTTATCCTTTGTTTACATACCGATTGAAAATCTTGACATGATTGTCGGAACTCCTGAATTCATAAAGGAGACGCTTATCAATGACAAGCCCACTGACGACGTCTTCGACCTTCAGCTGGAAGGGTACCAAAGGGCAGAGTTTATGACTGAAGGACTTGATACGCTTGAGTCGGTCAGCCTGGACAAAAGGTCGGTCTCAGTAAGGATGAACCCCTTTTCTTCAATAAACATTTTCGTAAAGGTCTTTGCTGATGACCTTGGAGTCTTTGTCCTGAACCAGACATCATACTCCCAGAGCGAGTGGATTAAGCACAGCATAAAAATAACTTCCGGCTATCCGCCGGACTTCCCGGAAGGGGGATTTTTCTTTGTAATAGCTTTAATAACATTAGCCGTCGTTGTTTTTGGTCTTTTCATCAGAAAATGATTTGATAGTTCCCGAAACCTTCGTGACCGTAAAAATAGTCTTTGCGTCGCCGATGTACTGGATTGTCGCGAGAGCTACTTTTATGTCGTCGACGAACTTCGGGGAGCATGAGACGACGCCTTCCTTCCTGTCCGGAACCCAGAGATTTTTTATTATCTTGAAATTGGACTGGCCTGCTCCCTTTTCTCCTATCCATCTCATGACAGCATTCCAGATAACATCTTTAAGTTCAAAATAAGGAATCTCTTTTGCATCGGTTTCTAGGCGGAACTTAAGATATCTTTTCTTTTCTCTGAGAGTCGGCATCTTCCTCAGCTTCATGAAAAGAGATTGTTTTCATTTCTTATATATTATACAATAGCAAATACCTAATTATGCCGGCGAAAATGATAGCAAGGGAGCATTGGTCCAAGATAGGATTTCTCATGGCCGCGATAGGCTCGGCGGTCGGCCTTGGCAACATATGGAGATTCCCTTATATGGTCGGTTCAAACGGCGGAGGAGCATTCCTTATACCGTATCTTATAGCAGTTATTGCTTTTGGAATACCATTGATGATGATGGAGCTTGATGCAGGACGAAGGTTTAAAGGCTCCGTTGTGACGACACTGAAACAGATTAACAGGAAGGTCTGGCCTCTCGGCGTCCTTGCGCCGATAGTATCACTTAGCATACTCAGCTATTATCTCGTCATTTCAGGATGGACTCTTGGCTATTTCGTATTTTCGATAACAGGTTACATGGAATTTTCGGAATTCACCAACTCGCTTTTGCCTTTTTTCTATTTCGTCATAACGCTCGCAATTACCGCATACATAGTATCAAAAGGCGTCAAGAGGGGGATAGAAACTGCTTCTATGATACTGATGCCAATACTTTTCATAGTGCTTGTCGCTCTTGCTGTTTATGCACTTTATCTGCCGGGCGCGGCCGAAGGCCTTGCGTTCTATCTTACGCCGGACTTCAGTTACCTGACTGACCCGAACATCTGGTTGATGTCAATATCCCAGGCATTCTTCTCGCTTTCCGTAGGATACGGAATACTGATAACATACGGAAGCCATCTCAGCAAGAACACAAGGATTGGAAGGTCTGTCCTGGGAATTGCTGGAGCTGACACACTGATAGCATTCATCGGAGGATTGATAGTCTTCCCAATAGTTTTTTCTTTCGGGCTGAATCCTGCGGAAGGAACAGAGCTGAGCTTCATCGCGCTTCCTAAAGTCTTCAGCATAATGCCATTCGGAATGCTCATAGGATTTTTATTCTTCTTCCTGCTTTTCACAGCGGCCCTTACTTCAAGCATCTCGATGCTTGAACTGGGAGCCGCGAACTTCATCGACGAACTGAAATGGAGCAGGAGAAAGGCGGTTGCGTTCCTGTCTGCAATAATATTCGTTGTCGGTATACCGAGCGCCCTGAGCTTTTACGGGAGCGGGGTATCCTTCATGGGAGAACCGTTCATCGACTTCATGGACAACTCCCTGGGAACTCTGCTCATGTTGTCATCGGCATTGCTATGCATAGCAGTCATATGGTTCTTCCGGCCGGCAGTCTTTGACGTCAGGAACAGGATACTCCAGAAAATCAGGGCAAGCTCGATAATGATATTCCTTTTAAAATACGTGATACCAATTATCCTTTTCATACTGTTTGTGATAGAATTGCTGAGCGGCGGGGGAAACTGAATAAAATTTCTGATGATATGTTTTCATCAAAAATAACAACCCCTAAAGTGTACTCCGACTTCTGCGTGTATTCGCTCTTCGTCACGTATTCAGATTTTGTGCTGTATTCTCCTGACAAGGTCGCTGTCATGTCAGTTGAATATGACATCCCTTCAGCTTCGATATTCAGTGAAGGCTCGTTTTTCTCGTCCTTTATTATGATCTGTTCAAATATCTCAAGTTTTGACTGTTGCTTTGTGGAGGTATGAAACCTCCATGTTTCATGGCCCGTGTATTTATTTAATGCATAAAGATGGCAGTCCCATCCTCCAAAAATAATTTCATCTCCTATCGATATCGCGCCACACCATATATCGCCTTCAGTCTTGAACCGCCATATAAGTTTCCCTGTATTCTTGCCAAGGCAGTAGAAATATGTATCGTTTGAACCGAAATATACGAAATCTTCATCTACTAAAGGCCTCTGGTCGCCTATCCTGTCACCCGTTTTAAATCTCCATATCTCTTTTCCATTTCTCGCTTCAAGACAGTACATGTACCCATTCCAGACACCCATATATAGTTTTCCGTTATCGACTGTAGCCGAGCCGGTCATGGCTCCTCCGGTCTTAAACCTCCATATCTCTTTTCCGGTTCTGTAATCTAATGCATAGATATTACCATCAAATGAGCCTGCATAAATCATGTTATCATATACTTCATATGGAACATAGTTTGGCATAGCTCCGTCTGTTTTGAATTTCCAGATAACTGTACCGTTATCAGAGTTTATACAATGAACAATACCGTCCTGAGAACCGAATAATAAATGATTTTCAATCAAAAGCGGATAAGATGTAATGAATTCGCCCGTCTTGTATCTCCAGACTTCTTTTCCGGATTTTCTTTCGAGCGCGTAGAAATAATTATCGTGGGAGCCAAAGAATAGCCTTTCTTCGGTTACCCAGGCGCCACCGGAAATCTTACCTCCGGTTTTGAATCTCCATAAAAGTTTTCCATCGCATGATACAGCATAAAAATATCCGTCATAATTGCCTACATATATGGCATCATCAAATACGTTCAGTACAGATTCGACAAATATTCCGTCGGCCTTGAATTTCCAAAGAAGTTTTTTTGTTTTATAATCCAGAGCATATACATGCCTGTCGCAGGAAGAAATGTACAGTACGCCTTTATGGTAGGCGGGCATGCTTGATATGCTTCCTCCGTAGCCAACTTCCCATTCATCCGTATAGAATTTAGGTTTCTCTACTTTGAGACTTGCCATGTTGATGTTAAAGTCGAACTCCATAATTGTTCACTTTTTAACACTCCTTCAAAAATTACGAAATCCGTCGTGTATTCAGACTTATGAGTGTATTCTGACTTCGTAACATACTCGGACTTCCCTCCATATTCGGAGAGATTTAGTGCCTGATTTGAGGCTGAATACCTGTCCTCGGATTCTATGGTATCAATATTATCCATGCTTTTTTTGATTTCTGCGCTGTATCCTTCATATGGTGGAGGAAGGAACGCCGGAGTGAGGGTCGATGTCGCGAATCTCCACAGTTCTTCATGCTTATGGATATCAATCTTATAGACATGGCAGTCCCACGAGCCAAAGAAAATACAATCTTTCCATATAGCAACAGAAGTCGCTACAGCACCGCCAGTTCTGAATCTCCACAACTCTTTTCCGCTCTTTAAATCTAAGACATACATATTTCCATCCTCGGATCCTATGTAGGCGGTTGAGCCGTTTATCAGCGGAAGCTTGTCTATGACGCCGTCTCCTTCTGTCTTGAATCTCCATAATTCGCTCCCGTTAGCTGCACTGATAGCATAAAATATGCCGTCTCTTGAGCCATAGTAAATGACGCCGTCGTGAAAGGCCGGGCATGTCGCATTTCCGTATTTCCCCGTATTGAATCTCCATATCTCTTTTCCGGTCTCGGAATCGATGCAGTATAGCTGATTGTCAAAGCTTGTGAAACATACAAAATTCTTTTCGCATAATATCGGCGCGGAATTCATCACCTCGCCGCCCGTCCTGAATCGCCACAATTCTTTCCCTCCAGTTGAAATGCAATAGAGGAAACCGTCGAAACTTCCGAAATATATCCTGCCGTTCCTGACCGAAGGCGTTGAAAGTATCTCATCGCCTGTCCTGAACCTCCATGAAAGGTTCCCGCTTTCCGCTTCAAGAGCATAGAAGAACCCATCCTTTGAGCCGAAAAAAACCATGTCGTCATAGGCAGTAGCAGAGGCATCTATGCCTCCGCCCGTCTTGTATTTCCATATAAGGTTTCCTGAAAGCTTGTCCATCGCGTACATGTAGCCGTCGAAGCTTCCCGTAAAGACCACGTTCTTATGCACAACGGGAGAAGAATCGAGGATACCACCGTTGGTCTTGAACTTCCATATCTCCGAGCCGGTTTCACAGTCAACAGCATATATGTAATCATCCATCGCCCCAAAGTAGCCGATGCCATCGCTTATGCATATCTGGGTGCATATGCTTCCGCCATGGCCTATCTTCCATATCCTGTCGAACTTCCTCGTCTTTTTCACTTCAATGTTCTCAGTGGTTGCTGTGAAGTCCCCGAATCCGCTAAAGTCAAAGTCCATAATTATTTTTGAGTAGTAAGAATTAAAAATGTTTATTTTCAACAAACGACACCGTCAATCTTCCTATCGACGGTCAGTTCGCCGTTCTTCGTCTTCATTATCTTTCCTTTGTAAAGTACTTTTCCTTCGCTGACAAGCATCTTCATCTCTGCGAATTCCTTTATGTCAATTTCCTTCGCAGGCTTCTGCTTCATTCCTTCAATGAAGACATGCTCGCCGGGCTCGTCTTTCGACGTCAGGAGACCGACTTTCTTATCCTTGGACTCAACTGCAAGAAGCATTCCATCGCTTTCGACGCCCCTTAATTTGGCAGGCTTGAGGTTTGCGACAAGAATAATCCTTTTCCCTTCAAGCTCCTTTGGCTTGTAGTGGCCTTTCAGGCCGGAGACAATCTGCCTCTTCTTTCCGCCGACATCAATTTGCTCAATGTAGAGTTTCTCTGCATCCGGATGCTGTTCCACCTTCTCGATTTTAGCGACGCGAAGGTCCAGTCTGGAGAAAGGGTCAGCGTCTTTCTCTGGCTCCTCTTTCGGAGGCCCAATATTAATCTCTTCAATCTTTCTCAAGACGATTTCAGGCTCGCCTATCTGATGCTCTTCAAGGTCGAAATTAATGTCTTCCCATCCGAAGAAGCCCTGTATTCCGAGCTGTTTCCTCAGACTGTCCGAGAAGTCCGGAAGTATTGGCTGAAGCATGATTGCGAGGTTCTTTACAATGTTTGCAGTGAATGCAAGGACTTCCCTGCATCGCGTTTTATCGGTTTTTATTAGCTCCCATGGGGCGTTCTCCTGGAAATACTTGTTCCCGATATCGCCGACCTCAAGAATGCTCTTTACAACAGAACGATAATCACAGCTCATGTAGTCGGAGTCAATCTTTCTCTTGAGGTCTCTGACCTGCTCTATTATGACGTTCTCGCCGGGGCCGGCAGGTGTTTTCCCGAGTTTCCCGTTAAAGTTCTTGGAAGTGAAAGAAAGGCATCTGTAAGCAAGGTTTGCGATATTTCCGACAAGCTCGGTATTTACACGACTCTGGAAATCCTCAAAGCTGAGGTCGATGTCGACCGTGCTCTTCGTGAGCGATGAAGCGTAATGATAGCGAAGGAACTCCGGGTCAAGTCCGCTTTCAATGTATTCTGATGCCTTGATGAAAGTTCCTCTTGACTTGGACATTTTCTCCTTGTTGACTGTAAGGAAGCCATGGACTATGATATTATGCGGAAGGTTGAAGCCTGTTCCCATGAGCATCGCAGGCCAGAACAAAAAATGGAAGTAAGCGATGTCCTTCCCTATGAAATGATATATCTTGGAATCCTTCTTTCTCCAGTAATCATCAAGCTGTATCCCTCTTTTTTTGCAGTAATTCTCTGTGCTTGAGATATAGCCGATAGGCGCATCAAGCCACACATAATAATATTTGTCGGCTTCGCCCGGTATTTTGAAGCCAAAATATGGAGCGTCCCTTGAGACGCACCAGTCCTCAAGACCCTTGTCTATCCAGCTTAAGACATAGTTCCTGATGTCGGACTGCATCTCCTGATTTTCAGTAAGCCATTTCCTGAGCTTTTCAGAGAATGACCCGAGCCTGAAAAAATAATGGGATGATTTCCTGACCACGGGAGAATTTCCGCAGATAACGCATTTTGGCTGGGATATTTCGGTCGCATTGTAGCTTGCTCCACACACTTCGCAGACGTCGCCATACTGGTCTTCCGCTCCGCATTTGGGGCAGACACCCTTAACGAACCTGTCCGGGAGGAACCGCTTGTCGTTCTCGCAGTAGAGCTGGTCTACTTCTTTCGTATGAATGAATCCCTTATCCTTGAGTGTCGTAAAGAAGAAATCCGCATGCTTTTTGTTCTCCGGGCTATTCGTTTCATAATAACTATCAAAATCGATGTGAAATGCGGAAAAATCTGTCTTGTGCTGCTCTAGCCATCTCTTTATGAACTCTTCAGGAGTAATCTTCTGCTTCATAGCGTTTACTTCAATAGGAGTTCCGTGCTGGTCGTCGGCGCAGCAGTAGATTGCGTCATATCCTTTAAGCTTCAGAAAACGGCTGAAAATATCCGCCTGGACGTACTCCACAAGATGCCCTAAGTGGATAGGCCCGTTCGCATAAGGCAGAGCCGCCGTGATAAGAATCTTCTCAGACATTAAGAAATGTTTGGAAACCTAAACTTAAATAAGATGGTATTGGATAGCTTTGTCCTACTGGAACGCCTTTCTGGCCGACCGGAAAAGTGCTCCTATGTAACCGGCATCTGAACTTGAGAAATAAATCCGCTTTCCTCGGATGGCATTTACCGTGTAATCAACAGGAAATTTAACGCCCGCTTCTGAGATTCTATTATCCAGCTCGCTGAATTTATCAACCAGTGCCTCTAATAAGTCTGGTAATCCTGTTATCTGCTGGGAATCCGCTTTTTTTGGTGTCAGATAAAAGAATTCTTCCGTTTCGGGTCTGTCTCTTTTCATGGGGCCTTTGTATTCCCCGTCATCATAAACTCTGAGGTGCGTTACTCCTGTCGTGTCTGCTATCAACTGAAAACAATAACCTTCTCTCGTGTATGATTGTTTTTTCTCTCTTTTCATTAAACTCACAGATAACCATATCAAATAAATAAAGAAAATGAAGAAGGGCGGGGTTGGGGGGAGTTTAGAAAAACTCAGCGCCCTTCTTCTGTCATAATTCTTCATCTTTCGGGAAGGTGAATGAGATGAGTAAGGTTTTGGTGGCTCGAAAATCTAGAGCGTGACCCTACTTGACAAAGAATCTTATGACTAGGATTGCAATGATTGCAAGGGCGATAAGCCCGATTATCGCAGCCCTTCCGCTTACCTCTGTTATGGTGAATGCTCCTGTAGGTATTGTCATGTTGACTGTTATGTTCGATGTCGCATTGTCTGTGGTTATGTCGCCGATTATCTCATTCGTGACATTGCCTGTCTGGTTTGTCAGCGGCTCTGCCCCGGACGGAATCTCGGTTATTGTACCCCTTTCAACGACATTGACTACAAGACCTACCTCATCTTTTGCGTCTTTTGGAGATTCGACCTTTACGTTCAGAGTGTAAACCCCAAGATCTGCTCCGTATTCAGGTGCTGCATAAACGTATATCTCCCTTTCCTCGCCTACGTCAAGGATTATATTGTTCGCGCTGAGGAAGACCCATTCAGGACCTTCAGCGGTCACCATGTATGAATCTGCCTTGCTTCCGACATTCTTGACTGAAAGCGAGAAGGAAATGCCGTCACACACTTCAACCTTCTTTGTGTTCTGGATTGTCTGGCTCTGTATGTTTTTCTGGTCTACGCCATTGACGCTTATGTCTACATCAAAGCATGCTTCAAGCTCTTCAACGTTAAGGTTTACAGTCTTCTGAAGTGTGACGTATTTGGATGTCAGTACAGCTGTGAATTCCTTCATTCCGGGCTCCTTTCCAAGAGTTCCATATACATATGAGAACTCTTTCTGTTCTCCCTGCTCAAGGCTGAACGTTTTTGTTTCACCAAGGAATTCGAGCTCAAATTCATCCTTAAGCTGGCCCGAGTTCTTTACTATGACAACATAATCAACGTTGTCGCATACACATATCTGCCTGCCATCATCATCCGAAGTTATTTCAAGCGAAGCGCCGTAGCAGTTTGTTGCCGTAAGCTCAAGGTTGTGCTCGCTTTCGACTGTGTCTGAAACAGCTTTGACTGTTATGTATGCTGTATCGCCGATTTCCATTTCGGATGCTGTATTAACAGTGAGTGTTACTGTTTTGCTCTCTCCGGACTCCAATGAGACCGATGTCTCGCTGAGAGTTCCAAAGTCTGATGAAAGCTCATATACCGCAAAGATTGTTCCTGTGTTCTGAACTTTGAACTGGAACTGAGCAGGCTTTCCATAGCAGACTGCCTGTGCGGATTCAGCACCTTCTGAAGGCACTACAGCCACGCTCTTGCACTCTTTTGCATTAAGCTTTCCTCTTACAGTCTGCTTCTGTTCAGGCTTCTCTTCGGAGGCTACCTCAATCTGGAAGCTGGTTGTCCCTGCCTCAAATGATTTAGCAGTGACTTTAACGCTCTCCTGACCCTGAGGAGCAACTGTAACCACGGCCTTGTCGACCTCTACGTTGTCGTTTGTGGCGATTGTGTAGGTGTCTGCCTTAAGGCCATTATTTTCAATAACAAAGACGAATCTTGCCTCGTCGCCGATGCATACGCTCTTGACAGCGTCTGCCGGGTAAACGGTGAATTTGTAGCAGTCCCTGACGTTCAGCTCGACCGTTTTCTTTGCCTCTGCATACGATGACTGCGATTTCACTTCTATGTCAAGTTTCTGGACATCCTTATATTCTTCAGGAATGTCAAGCAATAATGTGATATCCTGAGCCTCATTCGGGCCGAGTGTCACTGACTGTCTTGTCAGTTCGCCCCATGGTGCAGAGACAGCGACATCAAATGATTCAGCCACTTTTCCCACGTTTCCGACGCTGAAAGTATATGAATCAGCAACGCCTTCGCACATGTCCATGCTGGGAGCGGTTATTCCGATTCCCCTGCACGTCAGTATTTCGATCATGAAAGTCTTTTCAATGACTTCGCCTGTCCTCTCGTTTTTTGCAACGATCTTAGCCTCATTCATTCCGGCCTCTGCCGTGCATGAAGGCGTTATATATACAGTTATGTCGCCTTCCTTGCTGGTCTCCTGAGGGCCAAGCGTCAGCATGTGACCGCCCTGGTAAGTTCCTATGAAGCCCTTTCCCCATCCTGCCGGAAGGACCAATGACAAGTCATATGTATCAGAAACCGATCCAAGGTTAGTGACGAAAACTCTTACTTCACTAATGGTCGTGCAAGGACATGCTGATGTCGATAAAGGATAAACATCCATATCCATGCTTGCAGCAGATGCTGCTGACATGTTAGCTGCCAAAAGCACCGCCATTAATATCCCAATAAAAAGGTATTTTCCTTTCATAATCTTTACCTCCGAATCTCTTACGTTTTTCACGCTCTCCTTTATTTTACACTAATTTTTCCCATCAACTGGTGAATATATCTTTTCTTAATGATTAGATATTTAAACTTTTCTTTATCCAGTGGTGATTATTAATATCTGCTTCTTTGCTGATTATACCACTCAGGATACGGGTTTCCATACTGGTCGTAACGGTAGCCGTTCTGGCCATAGTATGGCTGGTTATAATCGCCTCCTATGTAAGTTGTTTCTCTCTGCTCTTCAACCCTTCTGTTTGAGACGAAGAGCACGATGACTATAACAATTAATATGAATATAAGCAACCCCCAAAGCCAGTTTCCGGCTCCGGCAGAGAACATTCCCGAGAGGATGTCCCCCTTGCTTCCGGAATCTCCTGCTTCCGGGGAGACATAAACGTATATCATCTGCGAGAATTCCTTGTCGCCGGTGCTTGCAGTTATTGTGACTTCATATGTTCCTGCTTCCATCGGGTTGAGGAATACATAAGCCTTCTTGCTTCCGTCGACTATGACGCTCTCCGGGTATTCTATCCACTCGTCACGGATTCCTGTTACTTCAAGATAGAACTCCCTCTTATCCGGGGAATTCAGCTCCAGAATAACAGAACCGCCCTCACATGCGCTCATGTCAACTCTTTTCGGGTATATATTTACTCTTAGAGGATCCGGTTCAGGTGCAGGCGTCGGGATGAACCCTTCCCTGATTGTCATTGTTCCTTCGGATTCGTCTGAAGAGCCGCATGCCGCATATGCGGATATGCGGATATTCTTGCTTCCCGCCTCATCTACATAAAAGTAGAATTTCTTTGTCTGGGAATTATCCTTGTTCAAAGACATAGACTGCTGGTCTTCAAGGACGTCATCTACATAAAGATAAAGGGTCACCGATTCTGTCTGTTCGCCGGTGTTCTTGACCGTTGCCTTTGCCCAGACCTGGTTACCTGTCATTCCCGATGCGAGGAAGTCGAAGTCTGTTATCTGGACTCCGCAGGACGTTGTCGGCTGAGTGGGTTGATTACATGTATTGCAGGTACTGCATGAATCGCATTGATAACCGCATCCGCAGCAGCTTCCCGTACATGTATTCTGACCATTGCAATCCATTACATTTATTCTCAATGTGCTACTCCAGTCAGATTCCTGATAATTGTTATCCTTGACTTTAAGTCTTGCATTGAACGTTCCGACTCTGTCGTATTTATGGTATGTGAATGAAGTGTCGGTAAGCCATGCCGAATTCAGATTGTCTCCGAAGTCGAAATAATACTGCCTTACGTATCCAGAGTTATCATAAGAGTGGGAGCCATCGAATTTGACGTATTCACCTACGCAGATGTTAGTCTGGTCTGCCCTGAGGTCTGCGTACGGGCTGTCGCTTGTTCCTCCGGAACCGATAGTGACGCTTCTTGTTTCAGTGTCCCAGTTTCCCTGATAATCATAAACAATTGCCTCGCAGCGAAGAGTGTCGCCTGAAGTTGTCAGATGCGATGGAATTGAATCCTCTGCTCCGTTTTTCCCGGAAGCAGTATATGTGTGTGTCCACATAATCACACCGTTCCTGTACCATCTGAAGTTGATGTGGCTGAGGTCGTAATAGTTGGTGTCCCTGAATTCAGCCACACAGCTGATATCCTCAAATGTTCCGGGATTGCTCGGTGTTATGTATAAAGAAGTTATCTCAGGGCCGTTGCCCGTGGAGCCGCAGTCATTAACCCTGACTGTCACTGTATTGCTGTAATCAGACATATAGCCTTCGTTGTCCATTACCCTTAATTTTACATAAAAAGTGCCTGTGCTGTCAAATGTATGGCTTGAATAGTCGAGACCGTATATCCAGTCGGATGTCTCTCCGTCGCCGTATTCGTATCTGTACTGCCTGACGTAGCCGTCCGGGTCATATGAGCTTCCGCCGAAGAATCTGACGGATTCGCCCTTGCAGACAGTTGTCGGACTTGCAGAAAGCACTGCTGTTGGACGCTCGAAAGCCTGTACCGGTGATATTATAAGAACGAACAATACAGCCATAACGGCCAATGAACATATAATATTTTTCATGGTCTCTTACCCCCAATTATTCATCTCTTTTTACCATTTCATAGTAAATTATGACAATTATTTAGACTCCAACTTTATAAACCTTTCGGTTGTTCTGACTCTAGAGTGACATATAATTAGAAATAATAGAAAGATTTAAAAATAGCAATAAAATAAGCCTTTTATCCTGCAATCTTGACCTTGGAATGCCTTAGGACTCTGTGATTAAGCATATATCCCTTCTGGAACTCCTCAAGAACGGTTCCGTCCTCCTTGTCCGACTTCTCCTTCATGAGGGCTTCGTGCAGGTGGGGGTCGAATTTGTGTTCTACGGAGTCAATCTGCTGGAGGCCGTGCTTCCTGAGCGTATCGGACATATTCCTGAGTATGCCTTCAATGCCTTTCCGGATTGTCTCGTCTTTCTCATTTTTGACCGCAGCTTCCATATCGTCGAGGACAGGAAGAAGGTCTCTTATAATCTCCGAGCTCGCAGAAATAGCTATATTATTCTTCTCGCGATCGACAAACTTCCTGTAGTTGTCGAAATCCGCCTGAACGCGCTTTATTAGCTCTTCCTTCTCTTCGAGAAGCTTCTCAAAATCCTTTGTATCGCTCTTTGGTTTGTGCTCAGATTTCTTGGCAGACATTAAAACACCCGAATGAATCTTATAGGTATATTATGTAAAAATAAGTATATTTCCTTTTATAACACAGATTTAAACTGGCGTCCACATATATTCATAAAGTGATGAGAATGGGATTCTTAGGAAAATTATTCGGAAAGAAGAAGAAATCTGCAAAACCAAAAGAAGAAACTGAAGATTGATAACAGCTTTTAATTCTTTGTTAAAGCTATTTTTGTTTTTTATTTTATTTGAATAGTAAATACCCATATCCAGAATTAATTATCCTTTTCCTCATTTTCTTTATCCAATCTTTGTGAACCAAATCTTTTGATAGAATCATAATACTTTTGTTTTATTTCTTCTAAATCCTGTCTTATTTCCTGAATCTCCCCATTTCTCGATTCAAACAGTTCCAAGAAAGGATCCTTTCTCGTCTTCTCCTGAATTCTTTTGTATCTGCTCCTGTTTCTCTCTATTATATCTATTATGCCCGGTTCAAGCTCACTCATTTTTGTTTCCTGAAGGTAATTGAATGCTTTTTGATAACTTCCAAAATATTCTGCTGTTGCGTCTGCGACAGCCATTCCCCAGTCATGGTGTTGTCTTGAATCATCGCGATAGAAATTATCACAATGTCGAAATGTTTTTTTAACGATGTTCCTTTTAATAGACGGTTTAATTGATTCGTCATCCAAAAAATCATAAGAAGATTTCTCAAAAAGAAATGCACATGCCTCTTCCATTGCATTTACTTTCTTTGCATTAAATATGAAATCTAATATTCTGCCCTCGTGATGGTTTGCCAAGGCGTGACCTGTTTCATGTGCCAGTGCTCCGCTTATATATTCTTCTTTATGAGCATTCTCACCATTATAAGTACCTGATATAATAAGAAATGGATAAAAACGTCCTGATGCACCCTTAAGAAGTATTTTATTATCCGATATTATCTGGCACAGACTTCTTGGCTTATTCTTTCCTGTCATTTTCTGAATAAGATTTGCATTTCCTTTTATAAGCTCGGAATTAGGGACCGTTGAGTCACACACTTTCTCTGAATCAAGACATGATGCGGTTGTTTTAAACCAATTATCAATAGATGCGCGATCTTTGAGATCGTATTCTATAGATTCTAATGCACTTATTGAGTCTATGAATTCTTCCATCCTTTTCTGTGATTTAGAAATGGAAATTATATCAAGTGAATCCTTAGGAAAATTTTTTAGATAACCTAACAAAGATGAGAATCTGTTATTTATTGAAGAGAAATTTATTGAATCTCTAACGGTCTTGTTCGTATCTTCTATGCGTCTACATCTATTTAGGAAGATTTCTTTACCGTTACCATAGTCAAGTAATCTTTTATCCAAACACTGTTCATAATCAGAAAGTATCTGAGAATATGTAAAGGGTTTGCTCTGATTATCTGTCCGGATTATACTGTATTTTGGGTTCCTGAAAGACCCATATTCAGATAGGTGGTAACTTTTTACAGCTGCAGCTGTCAAAGTCAGGGCTAATATACCATTTCTCAGATATCTGAATACTCTCTTCATAAATATACTACTATTATGTAGTATTAGATTTAAAAACATTTCAAAACTACACTTCTTTAAATTTAAACTTGCGTATTCTTACTAATATGCCCAAGGAAGAGGAGCCAAAGTCAGAAATCGAGCAGATTGAGGAGGAACTCAAAAATACAAAATACAACAAGCATACCCAGTTCCACATAGGCAAGCTCAAGGCAAAGCTCGCCATGCTCAAGGAGAAGGACAAAAAAGCGAAATCTGGCGGTGCCAGAGGATACGGGTACGGGCTCCGGAAATCCGGCGATGCTACAGTACTTCTCGTAGGATTCCCGTCAGTCGGAAAGTCGAGCCTTCTTAATGTCATCACTAATGCCGATTCCAAGGTCGGAGCCTATGATTTTACCACCATTGACGTGATTCCCGGCGTGCTTGAGTACAGGGGAGCAAAAATCCAGATTCTGGACGTTCCTGGCATCATTGAAGGCGTCGCTTCCGGCAAAGGCCGCGGAAAGGAGATCCTGGCAGTCGTCAGGAACGCCGACCTGGTGATAATGGTTCTTGATTCCAAAAAGGCGGAAGCGCAGTACGAAATCCTCAGCAAAGAGCTTCATGATGCAGGTTTCAGGCTGAACGAGAAGCCTCCGGAAGTCTTCATACATAAGAAGATAGACGGCGGTCTCCATATACAGACAGTCGCCCGCGGAAAGGACAGCCTCCCTAAGGACATGATAAAGGAGATCCTTATGGAAATGAAGCTCTTAAATGCGGAAATCGTCATCAGGGAGGATATAAACATAGACAGGCTCATAGACGCCGTTCAGGGCAATAGGATATATGTAAGGGCGCTTCCCGTCGTGAACAAGGTTGACCTCCTGTCACAGGCGGAAATGAGAAGCCTCAGCAGCAGGTTCAAAGGCGCTCTGTTTGTATCTGCAACCGAGAAGGAGAACATTGACGCCATCAGGGAAGGCGTCTGGAGGGCTCTTGGCTTTGTCCGCGTTTATATGAAAAGACTGGGAAAGGAAGCAGATAAGAAGGAGCCGCTCATAATGAAAGAAGGCGTCACTGTAAAGGACGTCTGCGAAAAGATTCATAAGGAATGGGCGAACAAGTTTAAGTTCGCAAAGATTTGGGGGAAGTCTGCGAGGTTCCCGGGGCAGGAAGTCGGCTTCGAGCAAATCCTTCAGGATGAGGACGTCGTCGAGTTCCATATGGAGAGATGAGTCGCCTGAAAACCCACATAAAAGATATTTTTTTAATTCTTACTATCATTTTTATTTATGGAATATCTACTCATAGATGGCAAAAAATATGTAAATGCTAGGCAATTAGCAGAAGAAAAATTCATACCGTACGATGTATTTGTCTCGAGAATAGCCAAAAGAAAATTGCACGTTGATAGGATAAATATACCCCGAAAGGGGCCAAATGGAGGAGTGTCGTTGTATATTAACGTTGATGATATTGACTCTATTTCTTACCCAGTAACAAGATCAACAAGACCTGCTCCACATGAAAATGGTTTCCTGTCCTGTAGAGAGCTTGGAAAAAAAACCGGTATGTCCAGAACACAGGCGAGGACCAAGATAAGGCTTCTCTATCAGAAAGGCCTTTTGAAGCTGTATACTGATGCTGAAGGAAGATATGATTATGTTAAAGATACACCAGAAACAGTCAAACTTGTAAAGAAAAATCTGAATGAATTAAAAACTCCGAAAGAAATTGACGGTTTCTATCCAGTAGCGACTCTTTATTTACATGATCCGGCGTTTGATGATAAAGGAATATCCTCATACACAGTTTCGACAAGATTTAAAGATATGAGAGATAAAGGAGAAATAATAGAGGGCGTCGATTATAAGAAATTGCCTTTCAAAAGCAGAGAATTGTTTTGTGTAAGACCGGAACTGGTAGAAAAGCTGCTTTATAAGAGCAGACAAGAGAAAAGGATTTCCAGAAAAAAGCAACTTGTAAGGCCAGAAGATCTTAATTTTGATTCAATCATAGAGATATCCCGATCTGAATGCCCGTTCAGAACAGTCCAAGTAACACAGAGTGTTTTAGGAGGTCTTCACAGCCTTGAAAACGGTCACGAAAGAGGTTATTATGATTCTATTTTAAGACAATTGATAGAGAAATCTATAAGGAAGTATGGAATTCCAAGTTTGCCTTTCCTCGTCACTAACATCTCTAATAGGACGCATCAGATAATGGAAAGACCAGTCGAACAGGTTGAAAACTTTCTGCGTTTTGCCGAAACTGCGTACCAAAGGGAAAAGAAACCAGATGAGTTCATAATGAGATTGTTTGAATGGGGTCAAAATTGATATATTCTTTCTAATTTCAGAGAACTCAGTTTAATAAAACTTATAAATATCTTCTATAATTAATTAAAGCAAATTTTACGATTAGACATATCTTTCAAGAGGTGGTTTTATGGGAAAAGAAAAAATTATTGGAATTGATTTAGGAACTTCGAATTCGGCAGCATCTGTTATGATGGGCGGAAAGCCGACCATCATTCCGAGCGCTGAAGGAAACACGATGTACGGGAAGGCATTCCCGTCGGTTGTCGCCTTCACAAAAGACGGGCAGCTTCTCGTCGGGGAGCCTGCAAGAAGGCAGGCCGTCACCAACTCTGAAGGAACCGTGATGGCGGCCAAGAGGAAGATGGGAACCGACCATAAGTTCAAGATTTATGGAAAGGAATACACACCCCAGCAGATTTCAGCTTACATCCTCCAGAAGATAAAGAAGGATGCAGAGGCTTTCATAGGCGAGGAAGTAAAGAAAGCTGTAATAACCGTCCCTGCATATTTCAATGACAATCAGCGCCAGGCAACTAAAGATGCAGGAAAGATAGCAGGGCTTGATGTTGTCAGAATTATAAACGAGCCGACAGCAGCTTCCTTAGCGTTCGGGCTTGACAAGGAGGGGGAGCATAAGATTCTTGTCTTCGACTTCGGCGGGGGAACCCTTGATGTAACAATACTTGAGTTCGGAGACGGAGTCTTCGAGGTGAAATCGACTTCAGGGGATACGCAGCTCGGCGGAACAGACATGGACAAGGTACTCGTGGATTTCCTCATCGAAGATTTCAAAAAGGAATCTGGCGCCGATATCTCCAAGGACACTATGGCGATGCAGAGGTTTCGGGAAGCCGCTGAGAAGGCAAAAATAGAATTATCGACAGTCATGGAGACAGAAATCAACCTTCCTTACATAACAGCGGATGCTTCTGGGCCTAAACATATGAACAGGAAGCTTACAAGAGCAAAGCTCGAAGAGCTTGTAAGCCCGCTTATAGAGAAATGCGGAAAATCAATAGATCAGGCATTAAAGGATGCAAAGATGAGCAAAACAGATGTCGGAAAGGTCATAATGGTTGGCGGTCCCACGAGAATGCCCGCTGTTCAGAAATATGTTGAAAATTACATCAGAAAACCTCTCGAAAGAGGCGTTGACCCCATGGAATGCGTTTCCACAGGCGCCGCCGTCCAGGGAGCAATACTTGCCGGAGACATAAAGGACGTTGTCCTTCTTGATGTCACGCCGCTGACGCTCGGAATCGAGACCCTTGGGGGAGTATTCACTGAGCTGATTCCAAGGAACACAACGATTCCGACAAAGAAAAGCAAGATATTCTCGACTGCGGCAGACAATCAGACTGCAGTGACAATTCATGCAATGCAGGGAGAAAGGCCGATGGCGGCCGATAACACGAGCCTCGGAATGTTCAACCTGACGGGAATTCCGCCTGCTCCGAGAGGTATACCGCAGATTGAAGTAACATTTGACATAGATTCAAACGGAATCATAAACGTCACCGCAAAAGACAAGGCAACCAACAAGGAGCAAAAGATTACGATAAGCGCCTCGACAAAATTATCCGACGAAGAGATTGACAGGATGGTAAAGGACGCTGAAAAGCACAAGGCAGAAGACGAGAAGAAAAAAGAAGAGATTGAAATAATGAACACTGCTGAATCAACTGTCTATGCCGGAGAGAAACTTATTTCAGAGATGGGTGAAAAGCTTTCCGAGGACAAGAAGAAGACAATCCAGGACATGACAAAAGAGCTTAAGGATGTAATGGAGAAAAAGAACGTTGAAGAAATAAAGAAAAAAACTGAGGAGTTTTCAAAGAAGCTTCAGGAAATCGGTGCCCAGATTTATCAGGAAGCGGCAGCTGCCCAGCAGGCTGCAGGAAGTGCTCCCGGCGGAGAAGATAAAAAGGACAAGAAAAAAGACGAAAAAGTCGTAGACGCCGATTATGAAGAAGTCAAGGATGATAAGAAGGATAAAAAATAATCCTTTCTTTTTTTCTTTAAAATCAACGGAGCAATCTCCTTATTTCTTTTGTAGCTTCTCTGTTACCATTCATACCGAGAAGCTTGTCTATATAAACATGCATGAAATTTTCATCTCTTCTTCCCATGAACCGCATAACATTTCTGTCATGAAGATTTGGCAATTCTTTTTTCTGTTTCAGTATTTCCAGATATCTTGCTGCCTGTTCAGATACGTAGTCGGGGTTGTTTCTGTATCTTTTCCTCAGTTGAAAATATTGAGCAGCCGTGAAAAGCGGGTCCATCGAAAACATAAAATCACATCATTGTTCAGTGATATTGAAAATAACTTTTTTAAGCATTTATGTAGGTTCTATACAAACGTTTATAGTCTTTAATCTCAAATATTACCACTTATGGAAATGAAAAAATTCGCTTTCCACGGAAAGCAGGCCATCATTTTCAATGAAGGCGAGGTTCCAAGAACAGCCTCGGGGCTTCTTAGCTCATCCCTTTTCAGGGAGGGTCTTAGAAGATATCTGGAGCACCTGAAAGACACCAATTCTGTTTTTCTTGAAGTCTTCCCAGAAGGCAAAACAGACGCCAAAAAGTATGAAATGATTCTGAAGCTTCTGCAGATGCTCTCGGAAGAGAAGAGCGATAAAGTAATGGAAAAATGGCCTGAAAGCGCTCATTTTTTCAAGGACACTTACCTAATCGACCAGTTCGTGGAACATCTATATAACTTCTGGAGAGGACATGAAAGGTTCTTTGTCCAGTTTACAAAGAATGGAGAGATGCAGCCAATCGATGAAAAGCCTTTCAGAATTTTCAACGACACTGTCGAATGGCTCGATCATCTGGTCAGGAAGGTCTACAGGGACATAAGGGAAAATATTACAGGCGACCATCCAAGGATATACAGACAGGTCGCTGCAGGATGCCCGATGGGATTTATCGCGGTGGAGAAGAACTGGCCGTGCCCTGAAAAATACAATGCAGTAAAAAATATACCTGTTGTAAGGCAGATGTACATGTCGCCTCCTCTTATCCTTGACCCTCCGATGAACAAAAGGATAGGATTCATACAGAAAGTCGACACGAACCCTATAGAAGGAGTCGATTTCAATAATGGGGAATGGTTATGTTATCCTGCAAAGATATTTGATACAGTCGTTTATGTTTTCTTTAACATAGAGTTCATAGGACTTGGCGGTTCGCTTGCGAACCTTTTCGACCTTGCAGACGAGAACGACCTTAAGAAAAAGCCGGATGCAATCTATGCTTACGGCGTCCCATTGAAAAAACTGGAAAAATACGGCGACCCGCCAACTGTTTTTTATGATGACAAGGAGACAGGAGTATTGGTCGGAGCTGTTCCAATAGGCGACAGGTTCGGTTATTTCGGCTATCTGAAGAAGATGATGCTGACACTCCATAACTCTGTTTCCATAAAAAGAGGAAGACTCCCGGTTCACGGGGCGATGACCAGAATCTCCCTGAAAAACGGGAAATCTGCAAACATTCTTATCTGGGGTGACACAGGCACAGGAAAATCCGAGACGCTGGAAGCATTCAGGGTTCTTGGAGACAAATACATAAGAGACATGACAGTTGTTTTTGATGATATGGGCTCGCTTGATATAGGAAAGGATGGAAAGGTGAGAGCCTACGGAACGGAGACGGGAGCATTTGTCCGTCTCGACGACCTGCAACCCGGATTCGCTTTCGGTAACATGGACAGGGCTATTATACACAGCCCTCAGAAGATAAATGCAAGGGCGGTCATTCCGATTACGACTCAGGAAGAAGTCTCAAGAGGACATACAATAGACTTCCTTCTTTATGCAAACAACTATGAAAACATAGACGACGACCATCCGATTCTTGAGAGGTTCGAATCGTTTGAAAAGATAATTGACATTTTCAGGACAAGCGCAAGAATGGCCAAAGGAACGACAGGAGAAAAGGGAATAACGGATTCTTATTATGCAAATCCGTTCGGTCCTCTACAGTACAAAAAAATATGCGGGCCTCTTGCACAGAAATATTTTAAGACCGTTTTCGAGTCAGGAACCTTCATAGGTCATCTTAGAACAAGACTTGGTATTCCTGGTTTTGAAACGGACGGGCCGCAGGCCTCTGCAAAAGAGCTGTTTGATGCTATATCAAAGATGTGAACTTTCTAAATGTTCTTCAGCTCTTCGGAAAGCCTGTATCTCCCGAGCAGGAAATCTTCCCTGATTTCCTCGTAGCGTTCAGGCAATCTCTCTTTCTCAAGTCTTTCCCTGAGTTTCTTCAGGCGCGGAGTATAGTTCCTGTATGCGAATATCGCTGACGCAAGCGCCGCCTTCTGGTGCGAATCAAGCTTGAGCTTTTCCTGTCTGGTGAAGCTTTCTATGAGAATCCTCTTCTTCTTGTTGGTCATATTTTTCATAGGAGCGAGGATGCTCGTTCCGAGCGCGGATGCTATTTTCCTGGCCTTTGCGGGAGTCTTCTCCCTGTCAGTCGAAATCGAGATTACGTTGCCGTGCTTTGAAATGGTGTTTGTGATGTAGGACATCGTTGGAGAATAAACGCTCTCAAGAAATATTATCTCTCCGTCCAAGTCGAGCAGCGCAACGCCTGTATGCAACCCGACATCGATGCCGGCAATAAGTAGCTGTCTTTCGCCTCTCTTGCTCATTCAATTAATTATTTCCTGAAAACTCTTAAATAGGATTTCATGGAACAGACAGAAAATATATAGATTGTGCTCATTTTTATTCAAGTGCTTTTATGGGAAATGAGGAAAGAAAACCAGGAAAGGGACAATATATATGTTTCAAGTGCGGAAAATTTTATCAGAGACCGCCGGAATTCAGAAACGGCTCTCAAGAATACTGTAAAAAATGCGTTGATAATTTTAGCGGAGGCGAGCTTGAGTTGTATAATATGATAAGAAAACACGCAAAGTTTGAAATGGATCTGGATTTTAATACTCTTGATGATTGAACAGAATGTTTATGAGAAAACGATTGATTTTAATTCTTAACCTTCTATTAATCTAACTTATGCCAAGAGACAAGAAGCCTATAAGCGGGAACAGCGACATGAGAAATTATACCTGCGATTTCTGTGGCAATCATTTTGAGAACCAGATACCTGCAGTATCATATAGGGACAATAAATCAAGAGAATATGTTGCATGTTCCGGATGCGCTCCGAAAGCAAAAGAAACGGAAGCATATCGCGCATTTTCTGCAATAATGAAACAAAAAGAAAATGCAAATATGGGAAGTGTAGTACCATATATACTGACAACCGGAAATGGATGGACAAGACGGCGTTAGTTTCTTTTAAAAATTCCCAGTACATATATACAGATTGGCTATTACCAATACTCATGGCGGTTATTAATGACAGTGAAACGTGATTATTACGAGATTCTAGGAGTTTCAAAGGAAGCTTCAAAGGAAGAGATAAAGAAGGCCTACCGAAAGCTGGCCATGCAGAATCATCCGGACGTCTCCAAAGACCCGAATGCTGAAGAGAAATTCAAGGAGATTTCAGAGGCATACGCAGTTCTTTCAGACGAGAAAAAGAAAGCCCAGTATGACCAGTACGGACATGCAGGGATAGACAGCCAGTACACCGAGGAGGACATATTCCGCGGAGCGAATTTTGAGGACATTTTCAAGAATTTCGGCTTCGGCGGAGGCTTTGAAGACATATTCAGCTCATTCTTCGGCCACGGATTCGGAGGAAGCCCGCAGAGACCGAAGGGCGAAGACCTTGAATATAATATGCATATAACCCTGAAAGAAGCGGCCTTTGGAACGGAGAAAGAGATAGAAGCTCACATCTTTGATACATGTCCGAAATGCAAAGGAAGCCGGTCAGAGAAAGGTCATGAGCCGGAGAAATGCCCTCAGTGCAACGGGACAGGGCAGATGAAAATTGTCCAGCGGACGCCTTTCGGCGCTTTCACGACTGTTTCCACTTGCCCGAAATGCAGGGGCGAAGGTCATATAGTAACCTATCCCTGTAAAGAATGCAGAGGACAGGGAAGGCTGAGAACTAAGAAAAAAATCAAGATTAAGATTCCCGAAGGTGTTGACGACGGATTCACCCTGAGGCTTCGCGGAGAGGGAAACAGGATTCCGAACGGAGATGCAGGAGACCTGTATGTGAGCGTCTATGTCGAAGAAGATGATATCTTCAGAAGAGAGGGTGACATAATTTATATTGAAAAAGAGATAAGCTTCCCTGAGGCGGCATTAGGAACAAAAATCACCGTTCCGACACTTGAAGGCGAAGCGGAGATAAAAGTCCCGGCCGGAACCCAGAGCCACACGCTCTTCAAGCTCAAAGGAAAGGGTATCAAAGGCGTCAATTCATGGAAACGGGGCGACCAGCTGGTAAGGGTTATAGTTAAAGTCCCTGATAAATTATCTAAGAAGCAGAAGGAATTGCTGGAAGAATGGGAAGAATAAATCATCTTCTCCTTCTTATCGGTAAAGACGCGGGAAAATCCCTGTCTTTCGCTGTCTTGTATGTGGCTGAAAGCTCTTTTTTTAATCCCTTTTTCGCTATATATTTTTCTGTTATTGAAGCTACGGCATTTCCACAAACTTTATCATTATTTACAGCATTCTTTGGTTCAGTTCTATGAGTCCTGACATATCTGAAATTCCATAAATCATCTGTTCTTGTTATGAAGCCCTGAACATTTTTATCTCCTAATAAAGTTTCTAGAAGCAAGTCAACCTCATCTTGTGGTAGATTATGTCTATATCCTGAAATTAAGAGTGCATCCATATACTGCGTTTTTGTAAGATTATAGGAAATAGGTCTTTCCAATATTACCATATTATCTATATGTTTTTTGTATTTAAATATGTTACCAATAAATAGTAAAATTATTTAATAATCAAACTCTCCCCCGTCATCTCTTTTGGCTTCTCTATTCCAATTATACCGAGAATTGTGGGAGCTATATCCTGAAGACCTCTGCCTTCTTTCAGCTTCACAGTCTTCAGTTTTTTATCATTTGAGATGAGCGTCATAAGAACCGGGTTAAGACCATGTGACGGGTCTTTTGAGCCGTCTTCATGAAGCATGTGGTCTGCATTGCCATGGTCTGCCATGAGAAGGATTGTATAATCATTTTCTAACGCTTTCTTAACAACATTTCCGACGCATTCGTCAACGACTTCGCAGGCTTTTACGACCGCTGAAAAGACACCGGAATGGCCGACAAGGTCCGGATTCGCGTAATTGACTGCAATGAAATCATATTCGCCAATTTTTTCCAGAAGCTTTTCAGTCACTTCGTAAGCAGACATTTCCGGCTTCTGGTCGTAGCTTGAAACTTTCGGAGAAGGGACCATTATCCTGTCCTCATTCTCATACGGCTCTTCGTCCTGGCTGTTGAAGAAGAATGTGACATGGGCATACTTTTCCGTTTCCGCAATCCTTAACTGGCGGAGCTTGTTCCCGCTTATTATCTGCCCGAGATTGTTTAGCACTTTGTGCTGCGGAAACGCTACGGGAAGTGTCCACGAAGGCTCATATCTGCAGAAGCATGTATAATAAACATTTACAAAATGTTCCGGTTTCTGCGGGCAATAATCGAGGCCTGTCATCATAGCAGTAATCTGCCTTGCTCTGTCGCTTCTGAAGTTGTAGAATATGAATGAGTCGTTTTCTTTGATGAGACCAACGTGGTTTCCGGACTGGTCTACAATTACGGTCGGCTGGACGTAGTAGTCTGTCTTATCACCGCGCTCATAAGCTTTTTCTATAGCCTCTTTTGCGGATTCCGCAGCGAAACCATCGCCATTTACCATAAGATTATATCCTTTCAGAGTCCTGTCCCAGTTCTTGTCCCTGTCCATTGAATAGTACCTGCCGACAACCGTCGCAATCTTTCCTATCCCTATCCTCTCAATGTCTTCCTCGAAAGCTGTCAGGAATTTCATCGCCGATTTTTCGGGAACGTCTCTCCCGTCAAGAATCAGATGTATGAAGACATTGTCGAATGACTGTTGTTTGCATAGCTCGAGAAATGCTGACATGTGCCTGTAGTCGGCATGGACGCCCTGGTCTGAAAACAAACCTGCAATATGCAAATCCGTTCCATTACTTTTTGCGTGTTCTATCGCATCAATAAGAATGTTGTTTTTGAAGAAGTTGCCGTTCTTTATTTCCTGGTTTATCAGTTCGTAAGGCTGCCATACAATACGTCCGGCGCCGATTGTCAGGTGCCCGACTTCCGAGCCTCCCTGAACGCCTTCCGGGTTCCCGACGGCGTTACCCGTGCACTGCAGGACTGTTGTCGGATAATTCTTCTTGTAGAAATCATGACTGGGGGTGTTTGCCTTGAATATCGCGTTTCCTGCATCATGTTCACCGTGACCCCATCCATCCCGTATAATGAGCATTACTTTCTTCATACCAATCATTTGAAAGATGGTAAGGGAGGTTTTTATCTTTGAGAATAAATTTACAATATATGTTGTTATTTTAAAGTGATAATTATTTAAAGATAAATCTCAATATTTTTCCATGATTGATGATTACACAAAAGAAGATTCAGGTTTTTCAATAATAGGTCAGGGAGTCTTGAGTTTTCCTTCTTTATATACAAACCTTTCTGTGGATCCTAATTCTCCCAGAAGAAAAAAGACATATCAGGCAGGATTTTTTAGTGAAGGTGAAAAAAGAGAAGTAACAATACCGGTAATATCAATTCTTGATTATAATGGAATTGATACCGAATCATCAAAAAGATTCATGCATCAAGGCTCAACTTCATCAGTTTCCTGCGAAATTGACGATTCGGTAGGATATGTATGCAGGGAAGGAGATATAATAGATCCAAAGAGAATAACGACAATGATGTTAGGTAGAAAACTTTTCGATAGAGCGACATACCCTTTGAAGCATGGATATGAAATAACAGTCAGGGGAGGCAGGATTGAAGAGGGAAGAATGTATACACGGAAGCTCAAAGGTAACGAAACGCCAGCCGATTTAGATGCAATATATGTTCATGTTAGGATCATAAGAACAGGAGATAATGGATCAAAAGAACCGTGGGGAAGAGAGGACCCCGAAAAGCATCAGAAGAATTGATTTTATCTCCACAACTCACAAGTTTTGCATAATTTCATTGAGCTCGGCTCCCCGCACTTTTCGCATTTTATGAGCTTTCCTTTGCCTTCTTCGAGCTCTTTTTCGACGACTTTCTTTATGTGGGGAAGAATCTTCTGGAACGTTTCGAGAATCGTGAATTTCGTTCCGCTTGAATTGGCTTCAAGGTCGTTTATGAAATCTCTTGTTATGAAGCGGATTCCGGTAACATAAGGACATTCAGCGAACTGGGCCCCCATATCCTTTAGTTCAGCATACAAAGCGACTTCCTTTTCAGGGATTTCCCGAAAAGGCTTTATTCTGGGGATAAATAGTTTGTGAGTTGTAACCGGGGTCTTTCCCATGCGCGAAGCCCTGCTTAGGTTCCCGTTTATATAATCCATAAGAATCGACTGGACTTCATCATCAAGATTATGCCCCGTAGCAAGCTTCGTCGCCCCGAATTTTCGGGAGTATTTATTCATCATGAACCTTCTCGCAACACCGCAGTATGTGCAGGGGCCTCCCTCCCAAAAACTTCGCCCTGTATCCTGTAACGGATCCTGCTTTTTTATATCGGTTTTAGCAGGCATGCACGAATTTACATTTTTTTGGTTATTCTTTATTTTATCATCCAGACTCTTCCCGAATTCGTCTTTGAAAGAGACAACATGATGCTCGATGCCTAGCTTTTTGCATAGTCTTGAAGCCATTTCTATGCTCTCATCGCGGTAGCCTTTGATGCCTTCATCAATCGTCAGGGCGAATATTCTGATGTCCGGCCTTTTTGCAAAAACCTTGTGCAGAAAGTAGAGTGTCGCGCATGAATCCTTTCCGCCGGAAAGTGCTACGCATATGATGTCATCCTTTCCGACCATTTCGAACTTGCTCATAGTTGCCTTTGCTTTCTTCTCAAAGCTTCGAAAGAAATGGGTCTCACAAAGATGGCGTCCTTCGTGCTTCCTGTTAATGACAGCGGGCTTTCCGCATGTTGAGCAGGTTTTCATGAGTTGATTTATGAGTCAATGGTATAAATACATACGACATAATTATAATCACCGGCACAACAAACTAGAAGATGCCGTTGAAATATAGTGAACGACATAGTTCTGAAATTTATGTCCTCCACTATACTATAGTGAATATCATGGACGAGAAAGAAATGCAGGAACATCTTGTTTTTTACCAGCTTCTGCAGGCGACGTTCGAGCAGCTCGAAAAGCAGATGATGGCAGTCCAGAAGAAGCTTGTCGAGCTTGAAGCCACCAAGATGGCTATCCTCGAGATAGAAGGTGTCGAGAAAGAAAAGGAAATATTGCTTCCGATAGGAGCCGGTGTCTACGGCCATGGAAAGATAGCTCATTCTGACAGGGTCCTGGTGAATGTCGGCGCGAATGTTCTGATTAACAAGAAGCCGGATGATGCGAGCAGGTTCGTCGAGGAAAGGAAAAGGGAGATAATGCTTGCCGCGGCGAAGGTGGAGACAGACATGAAGCAAATAGTTGAAAAGATGAATGAGATAGCCACTAAGGTAAATGAGGCGTCCGCCGGGAAGATAACCGAGAAAGATCACATAAAAGTGCCAAAGAGCAACTGACAACTCATCTGATTTATATACTAATTGATAGCAAATAATATTTTACTTATGTTTCATGGCATTAAATGGGAGATGCCATGAAAATATAGTGAAAGACGAAGCTTCCACTATAGTTCAAGGGATGGGGATGAATAGGATAGTTTTTATTCTGTTAGGAGTCGTTATGATTGCTCTTGTATTCGTAGCAGGATGCGTGGAATCCGAATCTGCAGGCAATAAAGCATATTCCAGAGATGAAGCGCTGGCAGCCTGCCAGGAGCTCTGCAAAAATTCTAAGGCGGCCGGTCTTGACTTGTCGGATGGCCCCTGCCTTTCCAATCAGGTTGTCAGGGACTGGGTATGTGACATAGCGCATAATCCGAGGCAGAATGTTGATAATGTTGCAGAAAACCAGTGTCAATCCTTCCTCAAACAGGAAGCGCACCATTTCATAGAACTTGACGAGAACTGCAACTTCATCCAGTCTTATTAGGTTTTTATTGATTCTTTCTCCATTTTACTTATGATAATAGCAATATCAGGAACCCCCGGAACAGGAAAGACTGAAGTGGCCAAAAAGGCAGCAAATAAACTAGGATTTATGTATATTTCTCTCAATCATTTAGCTGAAGAGAAAGACCTTTACGTCGGTTATGATGAAGATAGGGAGTGTAAAATAGTCGATACAGAAGCTATCTCAAATGAGATAGAAAAGAGAAAGAAAGAAAATATTTTCATAGAATCCCATTATGCGCATGATGTTTATTCTGATATTCTTATCATACTCACATGCGGATTAAAGGAACTGAAAAAACGGATGGAGAAAAGAGGCTGGGATGGAAAGAAGATAGAGGAAAATATGGATTCGGAAATCATGGAAGTCATTAAAAGCGAAGCTATCGAATCCGGGAAGAAATTTTATGAAATTAACAGTTCAGGAAACGTTGATGAGACTGTGATAGAAGTTTTGAAAATCGTAAAACAGTGATAAAGTTTATAAATCAAAACATTATACTTTAACTATTAATTCTGCCAAAGGAAGGAACTGAGGGGGTCATAATGGTTCTTTGGCTGATTTCTGTCCGGTTAGTTTATATCATAAAAGAGATATATTTATAAATAGATATATCCATAATATAACATGGAAAAAACCCTCGATATGAAAAAGATTTGCCTTCTGTGCATGCTCTCCACTAAGCCGATGCACGGCTATGACATGATGAAAGAGTTGGAAGCGAGAACAGGAAAGAAAGCCGGACCGGGATACATTTATCCTGTCCTGAACGAAATGCAAAAGAAGGGCTTCCTGAAGGTCAAATCGGAAAGCACCGGGGAGAGGGAACGCAAGGTCTATTCGCTCACAGAAAGAGGAAAGAAAGCATGCGTTGATGAAAGGGCATGTATTAAGAAGACTTTTAAGGAATTTTTTTGAGGGATTTAAATGGAAGATTATGATGTTCTGATACTCGGCTCTGGTGCCGGAGGATACTCAGCTGCAATATATGCATCAAGGTATAACATGTCAGCAGCGGTCATAGGTAAGGAGCCTGGCGGAGTCGCATCAGAAGCATCGGAAGTCGAGAACTATCCGGGTTTCAAGAAGATAACAGGTCTTGAGCTGATGGAGAAGTTCAGGGGCCATGTCCAGTCGCTTGGTTCGAAAGTGTTCATATATTCTGATATAGTCTCTGTAAAGAAGCATGGAAACAAATTCATAGCCAGGCTTGAGGATGGAAAGGAGTTTTCTGGGAAAGCGCTGATAGTGGCTCTGGGTTCAAAGAGACGAAAGCTTGAAATCCCCGGTGAAAAGGAATTCGCGGGGAGAGGAGTTTCCTACTGTGCGACATGTGACGCCGCCTTCTTTAAAGACAGGACAGTCGCTATAATAGGCGGAAACGATTCAGCGGCAAAGGCAGCTCTCGTATTGGCTGACATTGCAAAGAAGGTCTATATAATCTATCGGAAGGATAAGATAAGGGCGGAGCCCGTACTTGCCGACAGAATAGATTCGAAAGGCAATATTGAATATGTTTATAATGCAGTTCCCCTGCGTATACAAGGTGTAAAAGTCGTTAAGTCTGTGGTCATCAAGCAAAACGGTAAGGAGAGGAAAATACCTCTCGACGGGATATTCATTGAAATCGGCTCAACCCCTGAGGACACACTGACAGCGATGCTGAAGCTCGAAAAGGACGTTAATGGTTATATAAAAGTCGGCCAGGATATGAGCACCAGTATCCCGGGTGTTTTCGCAGCAGGCGACGTTACGACGGGCTCCAATATGTTCAGGCAGCTGGTCACAGCAGTTGCCGAAGGCGCGATAGCGGCTGAATCAGCTTACAGATATCTTTCCGGGAAAACGAGTTTATAAGTATTGGTTACAAAAAAGCGTAATTGGTGTATATATTATGGTAAAACTTGAAAACGTGATTACAGGGGACAGGCAGATGTCTCTTCCGGTCTGGACGAAAAAATACAGCATAGACCTTAAATTCGCCCAGATGCTTCTTAAATCAATTAAGGAGCCAATGGAATTCATTTTCAATCTCAGCCTGATGGAGAAAGTGGCAGATAATATGAAAGAGAAATCGAGGGAACAGCTAAGGGACGCCCTTCTGAGATTGCAGATATGGTGCAGCATCAATTCGCATAATGACCCATTGCTTGCTGAAAAACAGCTTTTCATATCGCAGGTGATGGAGAAGATATTCTTTGAAAGCAACCTTCTCACGGATGAAGAAGGCATTAACGAATCCATAAAGGATGATAAGGAGTGATTTTATGGCTAAATTCCCTAATGAACCGCAGGAAGTGAATGATTCCGATTTCGATGAATTCATAAAGAAATACCCCCTGACAATTGTAGATTGCTGGGCTGAGTGGTGCATGCCATGTAAGATGATTTCCCCGGTCATAGACGAACTCGCAAAAAGCTTTGAGGGAAAGATTGTTTTCGGAAAGGCCGAGATTGACAAGAACATGGCCATAGCGCAGAAATTCGGCGTCATGTCGATACCGGCGCTGCTCGTATTCAAAAACGGTGAGCACATAGATACGATCATAGGAGCCCTGCCGAAAACGGCTCTTGAAGGCAAATTCAGCTCCTATCTTGAATAATACCCTGCAATAATACTTTTATACTTTTTAATCATAATATGTTATAATCCCGGGGTAGCTCAACCTGGTGGAACTCTGGAAAGACACATTTCATGTGTCGGCAAAGAAATTCAACGACGGAGTTTTCGGGTATTAGAGCGATCGGCTGTAGACGGGCGCACGATGACGAAGCCACGGTCTGTGGAGTGTGTTTGTTGGACGCAATCGCTCGGTTTTGAGACCGATAGGTTAGGAGTTCAAAAGTCGGAACCACTCTGCTGGCGCAGAGATGAAACTCAAGTTCAAAGGAAATTTGGGAAAATAAGGCTGAAATTCTCCTTCCCGGGACTTTTATTTTAATTTCTTTAATATAACATTCCCTTATGTCCAGAGGAACTTTCATCGGAGATGATATTGATATATATTTCACCCAGCAAGAAGCATGTACTGTCGATATGCTGGAAATCAAAAACAGAAAAATTCAGTATAAACCAGTGGAAATTCCTTTGAAAACCCAAGACGGAACTAAGATGAAAGCCGTTATCCAGAGACAGCAATTTGAACATCTGGGCGACGGCATTGAGGTTCAGAGAAAGGATTATGGATTTTTTATTAGATTAAACGAAAAGGCCTGCTGGGGAATAGTTGATAACGACTTATACGGAACCCGGTATGACGGTTCAAATAAGATAAATTTCAGAAGAGTTTCAAAATGATTTTTTTAAATTAATTTTTGGATTGCAGAAATAAAAGATGAAATGCCTCCATTTTTAATCTTTTCGAAAACAAGACTTTAAATGATTATAAATTGGAGAGACAGCGAGACCCGTCACAAGGGGAACATCGGGGACGCAGTTATCGTGAAAAGTGTTTACAGAGAGAGTCTTGACTCTGAGCCTCTGAATCAATATCCGCTCGGGGACAAGACGTATCAGAGCCTTACACGGATTATAGGCCACGAGCCTGACCGGGCAGAAGCCACAATCACGAAGTTCAATTATCCTGAGACCGATATCAAAATATCGCCCAGTATAAGAAAAGGCGATGTATATCTTCTGCACGATTTTCACGAAAACCCTGACGGGGGGATGGCAGCACTTCTTCTCACAATTGATGCACTTAAGAGGGGATCCGCAAGTTCGATTACTGTCGTGGCTCCCTTCATGCCGTACGAGAGGGGTGACTGGAAGCCGTCATCCAGAAAATCCATTCCTGCAAGATTGTGGCCTAAGCTTCTTGAGACTGCCGGAATGACAAGAATGATAAGAATCGACCTGCATGCCGACCAGATATCAGGATTCTATGATTGTCCGATAGATGCTCTTCAGACCACAGGGCTTTTCGGGGATTACATATACGATAAAATCGGAGGAAACATAGTAATCGGAACGTGTGATTCCGGCGGAGATAAAAGGTCTGACAGGATGCACAGATTTCTCGAGAGAAGATTCAATACAGCGATACCCAGAGCCTACATTGACAAGGGCCGTCCGCAGCCAGGCGTTTCTGTCATAAAGGGAATCACTGGAGACGTATCAGGAAAAGACGTTGTCGTTATTGAAGACGTGGCTGATACATGCGGCACGTTCGCGAACGCCAGCCAGACTTACATAGAAAGGGGCGGAGCAAAGCATGTCTACGGATTTGAAACCGTCGGCCTCTTCAGCCATGACAAAAAGAAAAACGAGAGCGCTGAGCAGAAGATGCAAAGGACGAATGACACATCAATGTGGATAACCGATGCAAGATATGTACCTCCTCAGTTCTTTGAAAGGAATAAAGGATGGCTTAAGGGAGAATTATCCACAGCAGAGCTTTTCGCCCAGGCAATATACAGGAATCAAACCGGAGAATCCGTAAGCGATCTTTTCGAGATATAGTTGATTAATTTATTAATTAATATAGTAGCAACTTATCGATAGTAAAACTTTTATTTCTTATGTCCAATTCTTAATTGGTCGGGTAGTATGATAAAGAAAATTTCTCGCTCGATTGCAAGAGAATACGGGGCATACAAAGATGCAATCCGATACCTTACGACTCCACAGATAGATGACTATCAGGGCAAAAAACCGTTCGATTTCAGGCTGATTGCAGAGACCTA
The DNA here is from genome assembly GCA_016932735.1 of Candidatus Aenigmatarchaeota archaeon. GTDB lineage: Archaea > Aenigmatarchaeota > Aenigmatarchaeia > QMZP01 > QMZT01 > JAADIF01. The sequence continues at coordinate 72,869 of JAFGCI010000006.1, read as the reverse complement.
CGGATTAGACGAAGTCGGAAGGGATATCTCGCTGAAATATGCCTACCTGAAGTCGAAGCTCTCAGACGAGAAGACGCTTAACAAGCTGTCCGCGATAGCCGAGATAGACAAGACAGGGATAGTGAAAGGAATATTCAAATTCCTGTCCGGAAAGAAGCAGATAGAAAACGACAGGAGGACCGAAGACAAGATAGATGAGATTCTGAAGAGGCTTGACCCGTCTAAACTGAAAGGCGAGAACGAAATATACAAATTCGCAAAAACCATAGGAAATGACTTGGCCATAAAGGGATACAGGATAAACAGCGACTATGGAAGAATAATCGCAATAAACATAAAGGGCACTAACGAAGACGCCTTCGACACTTATGTAAAGACTTACAAGGATTCGAGAAGGGACATGAGACATTCCCTGAAGAACAAATACACATGGATGACTCCAGAAAGTTCCAGGGTTAATTCTTTTTCTATATACATCGTTTTTACAGTCCATAAAGATGTTATCGAGCTATTTTTTCTCGAGGTTTCTGAAAGTCTTTAGGTCTTTCATCCAATCCAATGGACTGGTCTTTTCAAGCGCATCAAGAAGACTCTTTGCTGATTCTGTCTTCAGGTATTTCCTTGTGTTCTCAATCCAGTCTCCTGTATTATGGCCGTGCTCCTGAAGCTCCCTGATGACAAAGCATGTCTGGAGAAGGTCTGCATCCTTCGCGATGTTACCGGCCTTCGTTGAACGATTCTCAGACTGCTCCCAAAGTTTCAGGATTTCATTTTTGAAATCGAACTTCTCAAGCTGGTCTCTTACGGCTCTCTCCTCATCCTTTGTTATGTATCGGTCTCCTATCCTGTGAACATCGCCTATTCTCGATTCTCCTATTTCATGGAATACTGATATGGCGACGACTTCAAGAGGATTTTTGTATTTTTCCATCTTGGCAATAACATAAGCTATCTGTGCTGCGTGCAGGTTATGCTCGGCGACGCTCTCCGGGTCCGATACACCGAGATAGCGGAAGCCTTCATGCTTTATCTTCCTGAGGTGGCCCCATTCGAAAATCAGGTTGACAAGGTCTTTATCTTTCATAACAAAGCTATTGGTACCTTGTCTTATATATCTCACAGATTCAATCCGGATATATAAGGCCTTTATACCGGTAAACAATTAAATGATTGTTCAAATTATGCAGTTAGATGCTTTATTGAATCATATTTAAGAAAGTTATCATAAATGATAATTAGGTATTTTATGGCAGAAGACAAGACAATTGAGAACAGGAAGGCAGACCACATAAGAATCTGCCTTGATGAGGATGTTTCTTTCAGTAAGAAGACGGGATTTGAGCGGTATGAACTCGAACACTGCGCCCTTCCGGATGTGAATATCGGCGATATCGACCTTTCGACAGGATTCCTTGGGAAGCCGTTCAATTATCCTTTTTTCATCTGCGCGATAACGGGCGGGACCAATGAGGCGGAAAAAATAAACAAGACGCTTGCAAAGGCCGCCGAGAGCCTTGGCATAGGCTTCGGCCTCGGAAGCCAGAGAGCCATGCTGAAAGACCCCTCAAAGAAAAAGAGCTATGAAGTAAGGGATGTCGCGCCTTCCGCGTTCATCGCGGGCAACATAGGCGCTGTTCAGTTGCCTGAATACAACATAGAGCAGATAGATTCGCTCGTTTCAGACCTCAGGCTTGATGCGCTGTGCATCCATCTTAATGCGGCTCAGGAGGCTGTCCAGAAAGAAGGCGACACCAACTGGCAGGGAGTCTTCCATAAAATCAAGGAAGTCGCATCCTCCGTTAAATTTCCGGTTATAGTGAAGGAAGTCGGAAACGGCATATCCGGAAGGGTTGCAAAAGAGCTGAAAGAGTGCAAGGTTTCTGCCATAGACATAGCAGGAGCAGGCGGAACATCATGGACCAAGGTCGAGCAATACAGGAACAACAGCTCTGACACTTTCAATGAATGGGGAATACCCACAGCTCAGGCCCTTACGGAAGTCAGGCAGGAAGTCAAGCTCCCGTTAATCGCTTCAGGTGGAATCAGGAGCGGGATTGATGCCGCAAAGGCATTGGTCATGGGGGCGAACCTTGTCGGATTCGCGCTGCCTGTCCTCAAGCCCGCAACGGAAGGTTTTGAGGAGGTTGTCGCTTATTTTGAAAGGATTGCAAAAGAACTCAGGACAGCGATGTTCTTAGTGAACGCATCGAATTTAGAAGAACTGAGAAGGAACGCGGTTCTGAAATATATATAAATATTTCTATCCAAAGAACGTTACCCCCCTTAAGAACCTGACAGGAATGCCGCTTTCTTCCATCTCATATGCATGATATCCAAGACAACCCATATCTTCGTTAATATCATTCGAGAATTTCCTTAATCTCCCTCCCATAAGAAAGACAGGACGCGGGAAATTTCCTGCGAATTCAGTAAATTCTTCCCATCCCATATCCTCAAATTCAGTATCTGCAATACCCGTTCTAAGAAAATAAATGTTATTACGTCTTCCCAGATTACCGACAACATGAGCTGAATTGAGGCTTATCCTATCTCTTTCCTCCATTAAAAGCACTGTACCGTTCCAATTTACAATTGCCTGGTCGACATTATTCCTGTACCTACCGTTAAATCTCATTTTAGAAATCAGGCGTTTTTGGATTTCTTCATCTTGCTTTGGCAATACTGTATCATAATAGCCGCCAATTCCATTGAAATAAGAATGGACCCCTATTAGCAAATTACTGGTTCCGTCTAAAGCTGCGCTTCTATCGGGAGCGTAAAGACCTCTCCATCCCGGAACCTTGCTAATATGCCTATAATTCATGAAATAGAAATCATGGCAAATTTTAAAAACAAGTGCTTATCCATCATAAACGAAGACATATTTTCTGGGGGCAATCTTCGTGCTGTCCGATTCAAAGCCGCACTTCGGACAAGTGTATCCGAATACGATGTTTTTCCCTTTAAGGTTCTTCATTTTTCTTTTCTTCAGGGAGCGATAGCAGACAGGGCATTTCTCGGGGACGTCGCCTTCCCTTGTCTCGGCCAGTATGCTTATTCCCGGAGTTTCTGTCGCAAGGAGCCTTAATCTCTGGGCGGAGACTGTCGCTCCTTCTGTTTTAGAGAGCCTTTTCTTAACCAGTTCGGTTAGCTCCTGCTGGCTCTCGACCCTTTTCTTCTCCTTCATCACTTCTTTCAGGACGAAGCGGATTACATCATCCTTTGCTATCTTTTTATGTTCCTTGGTGTCAGTCATATCTATTTCTTGTTTTTTTGCTTATTAAATAATCACATAACTACTGTTTTCTGTATGTTACTAAAGCTCTCACATAACTTTCATCGGGCATATTTTTGCAGAAAACCCTTTTCAGGATTCTGTCAAACTCGTAAAGATATATTCTTTCCTTTTCTGTTGAGCCCAATACAAGGTAACCGCCACTCTTCAGAGACCTCACGATTTGCTTTGATAAGAACTCTGAATCAACTCTATTCATGACAGGGTACTCAAATACCCGATTGGCTATAATTCCGTCAAATGGTCCCTTTCTTTTAAGCTCATGTGAGCCTGTATAATTATTTATCTGCTGCACATCAAGCCCACGTCTTCTTGCGGTTTCAAGAGGGCCTTTCTGACTTTCAAAACCTACAGTGTTGTTATAACCTCTCCGTCTGAGGGACAAAAGAAAATCCCCGTAGCTGCATCCCATTTCACCTATTCTAGATTTTTCTGGCAGTAGAGTTTCCACGGTTCGAATTAGAGGACCAAACGCAATATCTGCAAACTCATCACTCATTACTCCGTTCTGTCTGGTATAATCAGAGTATATTTTATTGAAATCATATGAATCGTTGTTATTATCACCCATTAAATGATAGAAAGCTACAAAGCTTATGAAATCTGTCATCGATATTACCTATTGTTACTATATAATAATTAAATTTTATAAATATATAAGGAAGATGAGTTTAGAAAGCGTTTCGAGCCAAGATTCTTCAATAATAAAATCATTGAAGTCTTGATTATTGTAGTTTTGGTAAATATGAATTTGACTAATAGAAACATTAGTTTAATTAAGCAAATATCATTCAAATTGAGAAGAGGTTTAAACCATACTCATGAAGTTATAGCATTGATGACCCGATATCAAAAAGTAGTTCTTATAGTAAAATTAGTAGCATTGCTTACGGCAGAGTTCTTGGGGTCGATTCTTCTGAACAATATGCAGCATCCGGAGAATGAGACTGATTTTTCTGAACATATCAACCTTTTATTTTCTTTATCCAATCATCTTTAAGGCGGTTTTATGAGAGGAGATATGAACAGACTAATGGATATGTACCGGAAGGTGGCAGACGAGTATGATGGCAAAAGAATCGACGGGGTTCCTGATGGAGTTAATATCGTCACGTATTTAGCCGGTGCACTTGGCGTCTCCGGATGCACTATCAGAAAGCCATGGATCAGGGATATAACTTCCTACAGGCAGGCACACACGCATTCGCTTCTGAGAAATGCCGCAGAGCTCATGCTTAACAATTACCGCAATGCGATAAGAAGCGGTGCCACCGAAGTCACGAATGCACAGCTTGTCGCAGGAACCGGAGCGGAACAGTTCCTTGATAAGAAATGGCTTGGAACCACTTATATAATAAAGCAGAGAGGCAGGCCAGTCAAAAAATCAGCATGATTTTATGAATTTCTCAGAGAAAGTCTTTAAAGCCGTAAAGCGCATTCCAAAAGGTAGTGTTTCAACATATTCTGAGATAGCAGAAATAATAGGAAATCCGGATGCTTCAAGAGCTGTCGGCAATGCACTTAATAAGAATCCGACTCCTATAATCGTTCCCTGCCATAGGGTTGTTCGTTCCGATGGGAAGGCGGGAGGATTCGCAAAAGGAACGAAAAAGAAGATAGAACTTCTAAGAAAAGAAGGTATTGAGATTAAGAACAATAAAATAGATTTGGAAAAATTTGGTTGTAAATTCTAAGACCAAAGCTCTTCCTGATCTTCCTGCGGTGTCAGAACGAGCCCGAATTCAGAATATACGCTTGAGCAGTGAGGGCACATAAATATCTCTGGCTTTTTGTTCCAGATGCTTCCGTTGGTCCCACAAATGGGACAACGGTTATGGAAAGATATCAGAACTGTGTTCATTCTCAAACGCCTCTACAATGATTTGGCGTTGGTTATTTTTATCTTTAATTCAATGGCTTTCGCCATAATTGTTTCCTTTTTCTTCGCGCCTACGCCGGAAGCTATTACAGCTACCTGTGTCTTTGGGTCAATTGATGAAATATCGCTGATGTTATTTACAAGGATTTCCTCAAATCCGTCCCTGTTAAAGCCTCTCAGCTCTGCAGGAGTCCCATACCCGGGATTCGGCTGTGCGCCTCTGCCCTTTTCATGCATCCTCTGTTTGCTTTGTTTTCCCCTGGGCTTCCTCCAGGTATCCTTGAGCCTGACATGCCTGTACTCTTCCTGCCTCTTGAATGAGGGTTTCTTCTTCTTAATTTTTTTCTTTAGTTCAAGTTTCTTTGAATCGACCATAATCATCATCAATATTAAGTTTCAAGTGTATGGGTTTTTCCTATCTTGTAAATACCGTCCTGAAATACCCTTCTGTCGAATTTCTTGACAGTGACCCTCTGCTCTATCAGAGCCGCTGCCTGCCCGACCTTTTCCTTGTCATTGCCTGTAACTTTCAGGTCATTGCCATTAATTTCGAGCTTAACCTCGCTTGGAATAGTAACTTCCTTCTTTTCCCTTTCGCCAAGGAAATTCTCTATGATGAGCTTGCTGCCTTCCTGCTTAAGCTTTACAGGGAAATGCGAGTATACAAGCTTGAGATCACATTGCCATCCCTCAGTGACGCCGATTGTCATGCTTTTTGCGAGGGCTTTCCATGTCCACATGACAGCCTTTGTCCTTTTGTTTTCGTCTTCAGAAGTTACAATCATTACGTTCTTGTCCACCTTCAGGTCTATTTTAGGGTGCGACATCTTCTCTTTAAGCTCCCCTCTGGGACCTTTTACGACAATCTCCGTGTCTTCCAGCGTTGCCGTAACGCCTTCGGGGAATTCATATCCTGTTTTGAGCATAATATCCGCCTTTTAATGGCCCGCTTTATTCAGAATCTATTAGCAGCCGTTCTTTATATGTTGTATGTATAGGTGTACTAATAGATAAAAAGTTAAGTATTTATTTCTTTTTCTTTTTCGTTTCAGAAGAAGCAGACTTCTTGGCTTTTTCTGTAGCCGGTTTTTTCTTAGCAATTCTTGTCTTTGGCTCCTTCTTGGTCTTCTCCCCAACCTTTGCCTTCTTTTCAGTCTTTTTGGCTGCCTTCTCCTCTTTCTGTTTTTCTGTCTTCGGTTCTTCTGTGAGGAGTTCAGCTTTTGGTTCTTCAGCAACCTTTTCGGCCTGCTTCTGTTCTTCCAGAACCTTCAGCCTTTCAGCCTCAACCTCTTCCCTTCTTTTTGTCATTTCCTTTTCAATCTTCTCGTACTCCTTTTTGATTTCGGAAGGGACCTTTGGAAGACTGCCTATGAGCGTGAAGCTTCCTGTTCCCATGGGAGCGACTTTGTTCATTATTATATTCTCGACTGAGCCGGAAAGGTCGTCTTTCAGACCCTTGACAGCCGCATCAATAAGATGTTTCTTTGTTTCCTCGAAGGAAGCCCTAGCGATTATTGAATGCTTGTGCCCGGCAATGCCATACCTGCCGATGCCCATTATCTTTTCATTGAATGTCATTATGTCCGCAAGAAGCATGACATACCTTATATCAACACCAAGGCCCTGCTCTTCTATGGTGTGCATTGCCTCCTTTATTATGGCGTTCCTTGCGGCTTCTATACCGAATACTTCCTTGATTTCGAATATATTGTTCGTCGTAGTTCTTGTTCCATCTACGCCTTCTATCTCGCATACCTTCTTCAGGTTCGAACCTAAGGTATGTATGACCCATTCGTCGAATTCATCTTTCTGAATTATGACCTGTGATATGTTTTTGATGCCGCTTACATGGCTCTCAAGTATCTTGTACCTGAGCTTGTGGATGTTTATATTTTCCTTCTTTGAAGTCACAACGAGGTCCTTTCCCTGAACTCCTATTTCAATGTTCTTGATTTTTATCTTGGATGACACCTTCTTGATATCTATTTCGAGCCTCTTGATTTTCTCATCGTTCAGCCTGAACTTTACTACCATGTTTATGACATCCATGATGCTTGTTGTGACGACATCCTTCAGCTTGACTTCCTTAATCATCTCCGCTATATGGGTAACTTTGGGTTCTGTTTGGTGTTTCTTGTCAATATAAATAGTCATTGCGGGGGTTTCTGGTTCCTTTTTGGCATCGAATATCTCAAGAATCCTCGGCAGACCGAGCGTGACCTGTATACCTGCAGTACCTGCAAAGTGGTATGTTCGCATTGTCATCTGCGTGGCAGGCTCAGATAAAGACTGGGCCGCTATGATGCCTATAGCCTCTTCAGGTGAATAGAGCATCATTTTGTACGCCGTCATGACCTCTTCATGAAGCTTCTTCTTCTTATCAGGAGTCATTTTCTTCTCTTTGGCGAATTCCTCAACCTGCTGTTCAATCTTTTCCGGTAACTTCATCATAACATCATCCAACCGTAATATAATTCTGCCACTCCAGCTTGCCCCAGTCCGACTTGGACGGGTCTATTCCGTCTTCGCCTGCAAAGAACTGGATAATCTCCCCGTTGGAACCCCTTACAGTCATGTCATCAAAGACCTTGAGATCCTGAAGAGAGTTTATAAGACGTCTTTGCATGTAACCGGATTTCCTTGTCCTCAGTGACTTATCCATAAGTCCTTCCCTTCCGTTCATGAGGTTCCAGAAGAACTCATACGGAAGAAGACCTTCCTTAAAACCGCGGGCTACAAAACCATGCGATGCGGCAGACAAATCGCCCACTTCGAAATGGGGAAGAGTCCTGCCCATGTACCCTCTCTGTATCCTTTCACCGAGGATGGTCTCCGAACCTACGCATGCCGCCATCTGGGTCGTGTTGATATTGGACCCCTTTGCCCCGGATTCTGTCATCGCGATAATATCACTGTATGAGATGTTCTTCACGACTATCTTGCTGACTTCGTTCAGACCACCTGCAAGAGTGTTGAGCATCTGTGCCTCGAGAGACTCTTTGGCAGTCATTCCCGGAAGTGCCCTTATGCTCCCTTCATTATACTTGGAAATGAGCTTGTTGGCTTTACTGACAGCGTCCTGTATATCTTTCTGGATATCGTTCATAACGCTTTTCGAAAGATCTATATCAGAAATACCAATGGTGAGGCCTCTCTTCATGAGATATGCAGTCCCGAGCCTTCCCATAACGTCAATGAAATTCTTGAGCTGCTCGTCGTCACCAAGCGTGTTTATCTTGTTGATTATCTTTCCCTTAAAAGCGCCGATAGCCGTCTTGTCAAGGACACCTGATATCAGCTGGCCTTTCTTTATAACAACCATTCCCTCATTCTTGCAATCCTCTCCGACGCATTTTGCGCACTGCCTGCATATATTGGCCTTAAATTTCATATTTATTTCTTTCGGGATGGGAATGCTTGCAAGATCCTTCCCTGTTATTTTCTTTTTATTGGGAAGCTCGGCGTCGATGCCGGCGCTTGCCAGCATGTCTGCAGCCTCTTCAGGTGTAAACTCCACGCCGTTTTTCGTAAGCATATAAATTCCTGTAACTTGGTCCAGATCCAAGCCGACAAGGGATCCTCCGAATTTCGGTGATATTATGTTATGCTTGACATCCATCAGCAGGGAGGCTTCAGTCCTTGCTTCCTGCGTCTGCAGGGCATGGAGGTTCATTTCGTCCCCATCGAAATCTGCATTGTATGGCGGGCAGACCGAGGGATTCATCCTGAAAGTCTTGTAAGGCATGACTACAGCATAATGAGCCATTATTGAAACCTTGTGAAGCGAAGGCTGTCTGTTGAAAAGAACCACATCGCCATCTTTTAACTTCCTCTCGATAATCCATCCTTTGTCAATGAGCCTTATCAGGTCATTCCTGTTATCGTCAGTGACTTTAATCTTTCTTCCATCCGGCCTCAGGACGTAATTAACCTTGCCGGTGAGTATCATATTCTTTACCACCTCAATATTCAGTGGTGTGACATGCTCAGGTATAGTCAGTTCGCTGGCAACTTCTTCGGGAACCCCTACCTCATTTACCGAAAGCATGGGATCAGGTGAAATGACAGTCCTTGCTGAGAAGTTGACTCTCTTACCGAGAAGATTTCCCCTTATTCTTCCTTCCTTGCCTTTCAGACGCTGTATCATCCCTCTCAAAGGCCTTCCCGACCTATGCCGTGCCTGTGGTATTCCCGTAAGCTCGTTATCAAAAAGGGTTGAAACATGATACTGCACAAGTTCCCATAAATCGTTGATAATGAATTCGGGAGCGCCTATGTCTATGTTCTCCCTGAGTGACTGGTTTATCCTGACAATGTCGACAAGCTTGTGTGTAAGATCGTCTTCGGACCTTTCACCCGTTTCCAGCGTAATTGACGGTCTTGTATTGACAGGCGAAACCGGCAGAAGAGTGAGCACTAGCCATTCAGGCCTTCCGCCTCTGAACTTGATTTTTTTCAGATCCTCGTCCGGTATTTTCTCAAACATCTCCCTGACTTTCTCTGAATCGAATTCATCTTTTCCCAGATTGAACGTGTACGGCTTGATAAAAACAACCTTTTTCTGCTGCGCATCGCAGTAAGGGCATTTTGCAGGGATGTTCTTTGCAAGCTTCTCAAGGCCGATCTTCTCTGATTTCGTAAGGATTCTGCCGCATTTCTGGCAGGTGCACTTTATCAGGCTGTAAACGACCTTGATAAATAAAACATGAACAACAGGCTTTGCAAGCTCCAGATAGCCGAAATGACCTTTGCACTGGTCAATGTTGCCGCCGCATGTCCTGCATCTCATTCCGGGGTCAATGACACCCATCCTTGAATCCATTACACCGCCATCAACCGGGTAGCCGTCAGCATCGTAAAGATCAGATGTAACTATGCGTATCGTTGCCATCTGCCTGACCATTTCGGGGTTTAGTATTCCGAATTCCAGTGAATTAATATTACTTGTCATTTATCTCCACCCATATCATGCGAATTCCTGCCAAGCACGTCTTGGCTTTCCGAACTTCAAATCTCCTCAACCCCGAGTCTCGGGTATATCATCATGGATTTCATCTCTTCAAGCATAAGCTTGAATGCAAATGATGTGTTGACCCATATGATGTCGGCTTCCTTGCACACCGGACAATGGCTCTTGTTCTTTATCTCGTCGTGTATTGCCAGCAATCCACATTTAGCGCATATCGGCAGGGAGACCATATCGGAGTTGAATCTTTCATTCAAAGTGAGTGATGCGCCATGCGCCATCAGACACTGCTGCTCCATCTCTCCTAATCTCAAACCGCCCTTCTTCGAACGGCCTTCTGTTGGCTGTTTCGTGAGAAGAGCAACCGGGCCGCGTCCCCTTGTCTGTATCTTGTTGGCGACCATATGGTCAAGTTTCATATAGAATGCCATACCGGTATATATCATGACCTCGTACTTCCTTCCGGTCCTTCCATCATAAAGTATTTCCTTGCCGTCATTCCTGAAACCGAATTTCTCAAGCGCTTTTCTTATGTCTTCCTCTTTCGTTGCATTGAAGATTGATGCTTCAACCTTCTCGCCCTGAAGGGCCGCGGCCTTGCCGCCTATTATTTCGAGCAGCTGCCCGACGGTCATTCTTGAAGGAATGCCGTGCGGATTGAATATTAAATCAGGAACAACGCCATCTCTGGTATAAGGCATATCTTCTCCCGGAACAACGAGGGAAACAACACCCTTCTGGCCGTGCCTTGTGGCGAACTTGTCGCCCAGTTCCGGTATCCTTTCATCCCTTATCTTTATCTTGAACATCTGGTTACCATCAACTGTTTCGCTCATGAAGACGCCATCGACAATGCCTTTCTCGCCATACCTGACGGTCAGCGACGATTCCCTCTTGTTCTCGATGTCGCTCATCATGTCCTCGCTGGAAAGGAATCTCAGGGGTGATGTCTTTCCTATAAGCACATCATCTGAACTTACCACAGTCTCCGGGTTTATGAGACCATCCACATCCAGCTCTGTATAAGCCGAATCGCCTCTATGACCTCTTATTCCTGGCTCGGGGATTCCAATGGTATCCTCCTGGCCTCCCCAGTATTTTTTCTTGAGGGTTTCATATGTTCTGAAATAGAATGACCTGAACATGCCCCTGTCAATTGAAGACTTGTTCAGCACAACAGCATCGTTAAGGTTGTAACCGTCCCATGACATTACAGCAATGACAATATTCTGTCCGTATGGATGTTCTTCCATTATGTTGTCTATTTTTGTCGTCACCAGAGGCCCCTGCGGATATGTGAGTATGTTGAATTTTGTATCGGTCCTTACAAGGAAGTTGTTGGTAAACATTCCGATGGACTGCCCCACCATCTTGGCTCCGTAGTTTACACGGTCGCCACGGTTGAATTCCGCGAAGGGTATGAGATTGGCGGATGTTCCGAGCATTATGGAAGGGTGGATTTCAACATGTGTGTGGTTCTTTTCTACCCCATCAGGGTTCATCGCAATGCAGGAATTTTCTTCCTCTTCAGCATCGAGATATTCAACTATGCCATGTTCAATCAGGTATGACCACCCAATCTCACCAGACTGCAGTTTCTTGATATGCTCGTCGGTAAGCTTCGGTTTTTTATTTTCAACAATAACAACAGGCCTTCTGGCCCTGCCCGAATCGGTATTTATTCTTATCTCTTCTGTTTCAGGGAAGTAAGCCACATTAATCTGGGAGGATATGATGTTGAATCTTCTCTTTTTCCTTATCTCTTCCACAAGCTCAAGAGGCTTTATTGTTTCCCCTATGAAGATTCCGTTGGTATAAACGTCAGCTCTTTCCTGCTCTTTCTTTGCTGTCATCATAACACCTTAACTGCACTTGCCCTCGACAAGCTTCATTATGCCCCTTTCCTCTTCAATCGATAAACCGGGGGTTATCTCGCTCAATAAAGCAAGATGCTTTCTCAGTCCGATTGAAGAACCTTCCGGCGTCTCGGCCGGGCAAAGTCGTCCCCACTCTGTCGGATGAATCTGACGCGCCCTGAAATGCTCCTGGGTTGTTGTCAGCGGCGATACCACCGACCTCAGATGGGAGACGGTCTTCCTGTGGGAGCCTCTGTCAAGCCTTTGTGAAACGCCTGTAAGGCCTCCTATCCAGTTTCCCGTCGCTAGCGATGAAAGTATCTGCTTCGTTACCGTATTAGCTTCAATTATAGACTGCAGAGACGGGATTTTCCCTCTTTTGATAAGCTTCTGATAGTTGTAAGTCATCTTTGCTATCAGGCCCCACCTTCCTAAAAGGATGGAACGGAAAAGGTTTTCCAGAAGATTTCCGGACATTAGCAGCCTCTTGTTGGAATAATGGTCTATGTCATCCCTCGGAGCATCGCCCATCTGGACCTTGATAGTCCTCTTAATTATTCTTGAAAGGTATTTGGCCTTCCTTAACCTATCCGCAGGATCCTGTCCCAGATGCGGAAGCAGGTAACGGTCGAGAATCTGGCTGACCCTCTCAACCCTGTAATCCTCGGATATCTTCAGCTTCCTTCCTATGAAATCCACGGCTTCGGCCATGCTTATGACATTGGTTTCATATAGATTCACATAAAATGCATTCAGCATCTTTTCATCGGAAGAAATCATAGAACAAATGTCTTTATCGGTTTCAACACCGAGCGATTTTAACAGAACAACAATGGGAAGCTTGTGTATATTGGCAAAGGAAATCGTTATCTCGCCGTAATTCGTCATCTCGACCAGATGCCTCTGCTTGAATCCGCTTCTTTGCGAATTGACTCTGACCTTAATGGCCCCGTCGTCTTCGGTCTTTTCGAATATGGGCTTGTTCGATGCAATCTCCTCAATCAGAATAAGGACTCTTTCCGTGCCGTTTATAATGAAATACCCGCCCGGGTCGGAAGGATCCTCGCCGTATTTGACAAGCTCATTCTCAGTGAGGTTCGTGATGTTGCAGAGCTTCGACTTTATCATGATTGGAAGATCGCCTATATGGACAGTCTCGCTCCTCTCCTGGACGCCGTTGAAAATAGGGATAATCTCGACATGGACCGGAGCTATGTATGTCAGGCTTCTTGTCCTGACCTCGTTAGGGTATATCATCCTTACGGAACCGTCCGCTTCCTTTATCGCCGGCTTCCCGACAGTGACTTTCCCGAACCTTATCTTGAAGTCTTCAAGACCTTCCTGTCCTATGTTTATCGTTCCGACCTCATTGATGATTTTCTGAAGCCCGAAATCAATGAAATTATTAAAAGATTCAATCTGGAATTTTACCCATCCCCTCTCCTTGTAGAAAGAGTCAATTATATCGATATATGGCATCCCGTACACGCTCCCCTCTAATAATCATTATACGAGGACTTTAGTCCTCATCGCCGCCTTCGGAGTCGGAATCTTCATCATCAGAATCGTCTTCCAGCTCCTCATCGACGGCTTCTTCCACTTCGGCAGGCTCCTCTACAACGACCTTCTTGCCTGTTACGATCCTGTAATAAAGAGACGTTCCCGCGGTTTTTGAAGCCCTTGTTATCTCAAGAAGATCGCCAACCTTTGCACCTATCACCTGTACAACAGGGTCTGAATCAGGTATCCTGGGCATTTTGGACTCATCAACGCCGTATTTCTCCAGGACTTTGGCTTTTTCTTCTTTCTTTAGAATCTTAAAATCAGGAACGAGCTCATGCGCAAGTATATCAAATGTTATGGAACCACCGCTAAAGACAATTTCATTATATAGACGTATCTATTTATAGATGTGTGGAGTTAGCTGTCATCTTATATGGATGGGAATCTTTAAATACTTTATTTGGTTTTCAGAAATCGATAACCGGAAACAATCTCCAGATTCCGGGTTTTTTACGGACTTTCTCCTCGTTGACGATTTCAGAGAGTTCCATTAAGTCCATCCTTTCTTCATTACCCATCTTAAACGGACTCTCTCCGGCCCTCTTCTTCTTTTTGCTAAGCCTTCTATATGTTTCAAACACCTTCCCTGTAACATAAACATGGCAATCTTCAGGGATTCTTCCTGTCGCATCTATGACGGTTCCCGACTCCAAGGTGAAGCGCGCGTAATGGGGGCTTCCCGGGGATTGAGCAATGTTCCTTGAAGTGCTTTGAATCACAAAATCTTTTTTAAAAGAATAAACTACACCGCCTATCCTTTTGCTTGTTCCTGCAGGAATCTTATGCAAATACAGCTCTGCCATAAAACCACACCAATTATCATTCTATAGTGGTTAGTTTTATAAGATTTGGTGACAAAATACTCGTAATTGGTGAAATAATGAAGAGTGTATATCTTGACCCGAAGAAGCAAACCAGCAGGTTAAAAGGATATCAGCATTCTGCAATTTATACCAAACTAAGGAACAGCCTTGTCCCAAGACGAAAGATTGGCGTTGATTACAGTATTGGCACTATAGAAATAGCTACAGGAGATAAAAAATTCAGGGCAAGAACCAACAAAACGGATTCTTATGATGGTGTTGCTTACGTCACAAACAACGACTCAGGCAAGACGGGACGCGTGTATTTCAATTACAGCGAGAGCAGGAAGAGGATTACAGGAAGGAGCAATTTCAATTATGACAGCCATTTCAGAAGATTTGGACAGCATGTGAGGAGGAAGTTCAAAACCACATCCAGAAGGATTTTGCACCCAGCCGGCATGATTGCAGAAGCTGCCGCAGTCGGGGCAACGGCCAATTATTTCTTAAAAGAACCGCCCAAAACCGTTCAGGAAGCCGCGTGGAAAAGCGCAATCGGAATATTCGCTATACCGGCGGCCCTTTTCGCAACAGCAAAGAAAGTCGATTACGGCTACAAGAAGCAGGTAGAAAGGAATACAAGAAACAGGCTTCCTGATAAATAAAAATGGGCTCGACGGGATTTCACCGGCAACTGATGCATGGTGCATCATGAAACACATTTACAAATTACTTTGCAAATACCGTTTCGAACCCGCGACCCCCAGATATCTCCAAGTCATCATTTCCAGAAGGAAATTCGGCATATCCTGGGTTTAAGAGTCTGGTGCTCTAATTGCCTAAAGGCTTAAAGCCTCACCAGGCTGAGCTACGAGCCCATTTATATCAATACCTATTGTCAGGAAGAATATTTAAATTTGGGCGTTGTTTTCATGCAAAACTGTTTTTAATCTTAATGCTAATTATTGGATATGAAAGCGCCAACTTCCACCAAGAAGGTCAAGACAAGAATGTCTTACCTGAAAAAGCCGAAGAAGAAGGAGAAGAAGATTGCAGGCGAAGGAAGGTCGAGCTTTGTTGATTTGATGTAGAGACTTGTTTTTTAGTTATAGAAACTGCGTATAACATCGGGCTTAAGGGAAGTTTTTTCTTCCTCGTGGAGCGAAGCGGAACAGAGCTGAAGAAAAAATTTGGGTCGGAGAAACCTGCAAGGTTTCGTAGTCGGTTAAGCCCTGTTATGCTCTCCGTTAGGACGAAATTTTAGTGCAACAATGCCGAAGGCAAAAATTTCGAGTTGCGAGTCCGCCGAAAATTCGTTGTTGCCGTAGTTTTTTCTTTTGGGGGTTGCCGCCGTTCAATTAGAAGAATTTATAAATTCCTTAGATATAATAGTGTTATCATGGAACAAAAACCAATAATTGAATTCAAAGGAACAAATGGAAGAATAGAACTTTATGAAAAATTTGTTAGGCTAGATAGAGGAACAGCAATGGGTTTCATGATTCATGGGTTAAAAGGAAAGAAAGATATTTACTTCAAAAATATAACCTCAATTCAGATTAAAAAACCAGGGTTTACCGCAGGATATATTCAATTTTCCTTGCCAGGAGGTATTGAGGCTAGAGGTGGCGTTTTTAATGCAGTAAGTGATGAAAATACGGTTTCGTTCAATGGTAAAGATAATTACGAAAAGGCTCTTGAAATAAAAGAACACATTGAGAAAGCAAATAGTTCTTCAGAAAAATCTACTTCTAGCGATGCAGATGAGATAGAGAAATTATATAGTTTAATGAAGAAAGGAGTTATAACTCAAAAAGAATTTGAGCAAAAAAAGAAAAAATTGCTTGGATTATAATTCTGTCTTAAATGGACAATGAAGAACTTGAAGATGATACAAATGAATAATCTGGATCAAATAAACAAAATAATGAAAGAACTTCATGATAAAATTTCTATTTCTCTGGCACCAATTCAATTATTCAATCTGCAATTTCAGGCACAAATGGAAGCACTTACTGAACCATTTAAAAGAATGCAATTACTATCTCAATCAATTGCACAATCATTAAAACCTCTTACTGAGATAGCAAAAAATTTTGATTTCAAAGGCTGGGAAGAATTTCTTAAAGAATTTGGGTGGATTGAAGCAATATCAATGTCTTACGCTTCTGAACTCAAGGATAAGCTTAAAGCGAGCGGAAAAGAAGAAGTATGGAAACAACTAATATCTGATTTTGAAGATGACAAGTTATTGAATGAATTGATTTCAAAGGTAAGAACGGATAAGATTATTAAAGCAAGAGAAAAGATTTTAGAAAAGGCTATTCAGCATCATAAAAATAAGGATTATATAAGCTCTATTCCTCTTTTGTTATCGCAAATTGAAGGTATACTTTGGGATATTGGAATTAATCAAGGATTAATCGAGAATAAATTTAATAGCAAAAATCTGATAGATGTTAAAGGGAATTTAATTTTAGGGAAAAATGGAAAACCAATAGAATGTTCGCTGGGAGAACTAATTATAAAAATTTTTAATAATTCTTCAAAATTCGGCGAGCATACTAAAAGTAATGTTTATTCAAAGGATTTCAGACACCCAATTTTACATGGAAGAGAGATTAACTATGATAATGAACAAAGGTCTACTATGCTTCTTCTAATGTTATTTGTATTGATTGAGAAAGATAAGTAAAGGCGGCAACCCTTGTTAAAGATAAGAAAAAATTTCGTTAAAATTTTGTTAGACGATTTGCAAAGCAATTTCGTTATTTTTTCGTTTTGTGAATTTTAACGAAGGCAACAACAAGAGAATTTTCTATGGTAACCTCGCCAGAGGCGGATTCGCAATTGAGCATAACCGATGGAAATATGCGATAGTTTCAGCGAAGCTGAAATTTGGGGAAAATTCAACAACTTTGTATAGTTTTCCCGCATATTTCCTGTTTTTCTCGTTGACCGCAGGGAAACCGAGCCGAAGGCGAGAGTAGATTTTTCACTTCACAGCTAACCAACTCGCAAAGTTATTGAAAACGGGGGGGGGCGAAAGCAAAAGTTTATATATTTCTATATATAATATTATATAAGTTTATACAAGGTGTTTTGTATGCAAAAAGCCGAGGTCATTCATTACCCGAATCTGAAGACTGTGTTAATGGTAGAAGAAGTTCTAAAGGAATCAAATGAATTAATGACACGGGAAGATATAAAGAAAAAACTGCCTGTAAAAATAATGCACCAAACGCTGAATGTCATATTAAGCTATTTAGAGAACAGCGGTAAAATAATTGACGGCAGGAAAGGAATTTTATGGATATACAATCCCAGCCCGAAACTTGACAAGGCGATAAAAGAGGGAGTTGAGTTGTGATGTTCAAAGGAAAGATCACCAAAGTCATTATTACCGGAGAAGCTAAAGAAGAGTTTGATGATTTGAACAAACTCGTAGGCGAAGAGATTTCCAAGGGTATTACTAACAGTGACCACCAAACGCTTCTTAACTCTATTAAACAGAAAATCGAGTTGTTAAGAGATAACCCGCAATATGGAATTCATATCCCGAAAGACAGAACACCAAAAGAATATATCAAAAATTATGATGTAAACAACCTGTGGAAAATCAACCTTTCGGGAGCATGGAGAATGATATATACTATAAGAGGCAACGAAGTCGAGATTATTTCTTTGATATTAGATATCATGAACCACAGGGATTATGAGAAGAAGTTTGGGTATAAGAAGAGTTAGTTTCCATTTTGGTTTGAGATAGCTTCTTCAATCCATTTTGTAAAATTGTTGTAACCATCATCATTTTTCCAATCGTAAAACTTAGCGAGTTGGAATAAATAGACAGATTTACCTTCAGAATCTTTTCCTAATTCACCAAATCGGGTATCCCCCTTTGACGTTGTTCTTTTTTCTTGATCTTCAAGATTATGTATGAATATCCCCAAAAAGGCATTTCCTTTTTCATAACTTCTCTGAAGTTCGTATTTAACCCAATCCCTTTCAGATGTTTCACTTCCAATTAGAACTACTGTGATCGAAGTACCTTTTAATTGTTCATTAATCCAGTTCTTAATTGCATCTTGTCCTCTCTCTTTAACTTTCTCCCATTCAGATGCATCTATGAATCCAGTAGTATCTTCTGAACGCACGACATTACTATTTCTAACCTGTCCAGCTCTCCATGCATCCTTTTCATAATGAAAACTGAAAAATACTTTTCTTGCCATATTTAACCACCCCATAGAATCATAGAAAAACATAAAATAAATATAATTATGGGGCCATGTAATACTATCACGGTTCGTGAAAATAGTATATGAAACCAACTTTTGATATTTTTCTCAAATTCCTTTGTCTCCAATGAATAAGGATCTATTAGACTCTTATCTCTCATCCTTACAAAGTTATACAGTTCACGAAACAGTTTTTCTTTTCTCAGATAATATGAATCCAAACCCCAGAAAGCAATGGCCGGTAATAAAGCAAGTATTAAAAAAAGATTTTGGTTTTTTGTTATTGAAACAGCAAATAGACCTACAACAAGTGTAATATTCCAACCTTTTAGGATAAATGAATTAGCCGCCATTCTGTTTATAGCCAACTGAATAAACTCAAGGTGTTTTCTTTTATCATCTTCACTATATCCAAGTTTAGACACAGAATTCACCTGAAATGCAATAATCTTTTCCTCTAGGACAGTCTGATTCGTCTCTGCAATAAATGCATTCATCCTCGTGAGTAAATCTAATATACTTTCCATTCGCATTACAATACATCTTTTTTGTTCCATAAAGTACGATACAATCTACATCCTCTATACATTCTATCCCGGTAGGATTATTATTGCAAACATAACCACTGCCTAACACATAATTACAATATGGAGTTTCTGTTGGGCAATCTGAATTTTTCCTACATTCAATACAACTAAACCCATAGCATATTGGTTTATCTTTGGGACAATGGTAATCTTCTATACATTCATGACAGATATTAAGAACACTATCACAATGCTTCTTTCCCGAATCGGAGCAATCTGCATCACTTACACATTTTACACATTCTAAATTTTTGCTACACCGAGGATAATCTGCTGAACAGTCATCATCTATGATGCATCCAGCAGAAAAGTAATCTGAAAATGCGTCAACACGCCAACCTTCCGACGTAAAAATCAAATGCATAGGAGGAACTTTAGCCTCAAATATGCCACTTGATAACGTATAATATGCATAAGCTTCATTATCTCCCTGCATTACGACTTTGTCAAAAATTATATAATTGTTATCAAGTGGCGATCCTTTTATATTCACATATTTAACGAAATCTGATTTTTTTCTCATGCTTTTGAGATCAGGTATGAATAAATCATATAAGCTTTCATAGTCTGATTTTTGTAAATTTATAGCAAATTCCTGTGCGATTGATTCTGCATTTTCTTTCGTGTTTTGTTGGATACACCCACTAAATGAAATCAAAAAAATGACAGCAAATGAAATCCACAACATATTTCTTTTCGGCATATTCCAAAATTGAAAACATTATTTATAAAATAGTATTATAGCTCCCCCCCCCGTTTTCCTAACCAATTGAAGCAAGAGCCAGTAGTGAAAAATCTATTGAGAAAAACAACTATTTAACGAATTTTATTCGTTATTTGCGCCCTATTCGGGCAGAAAGCGAACATTAAGCTCTCAGCCCACAATTCACAAACTGCCCCGCAATCTTTTTCATCTCTTCCATTTCCTTGTTAGTGAATGGATTCTTCTTTTCGTATTCGGGGTCAAGCGTGTTCTGAGGGACGAACTTCTGCAGGAAGAGGTTTGAGCCTTCAATCCACTGAGCCATTTTCCTGATGTCGTCTTTATCGTGGATTCCGGGGACGACAGTCGTCCTGAATTCGTATGGGAGTCCTGATGAACGTATAAGGCGGATTGACTTCTCTATATTATATATATTTACTTTGACGCCTGCCGCCTTCTCATAATTATCCTTTGAAGCCTTGATGTCCATTGCAACAAAATCGATTAGGTTCTCTTTTAACAACCTTTCAAGAATTTCAGGAGCCCATCCGTTGGTATCGAGCTTGATGAGAAATCCAAGCTCCCTGACTTTCCTTATGAAATCGGGAAGGTCTTTTTGAAGTGTCGGCTCTCCTCCGGTTATTACAACCGCATCAAGCAAGCCTTTTCTTTTTTTGAGAAATGAAAAGATGTATGACTCCTTTATGGATTCTGCATCATCGGGGACGTCAACCAGCTCTTTGTTCTGGCAGAAGGGACAGCGGAAAGAACATCCCTGTGTGAATATGATGCACGACATCTTTCCCGGATAGTCTATTAGCGTGTTCTTGACAAACCCCCCGATATTCATTAGAGTCACTTCTCTATCTGCTTATCAAAGGTCACTCTGTCACTGAACTCTGCCTGCTTGCCGTCGTGCCACTGGTCGACCGGCCTTAAGTAACCGACAACACGCGAGAAGACCTCGCATTTAGTTCTCATTTCTTCAGTTATTTCTTTTTCCATATTATCACCTTGCCTTATTTGACTTCTGCCACTGCCCTGACGGGCTCGCTGGCAGCAACCGGTTTTTTCACATATCCAATCTCTTCGTCGCACTTCGGACAAAACTTGTGCTCGCCTGCAAGATATCCGTGCTTCGGACATATCGAGAATGTCGGCGTTATCGTAAAGTACGGTATCTTGTAGTTCTCCGCAATCTTTTTCACGAGCATCTTCGTTGCCTCAGGCGACGGCATTCTCTCCCCGACAAAACCGTGGAGGACCGTCCCTCCTGTGTATTTTGTCTGAAGCTCTTCCTGCAGGTCAAGCGCTGTGAAAATGTCATCCGTGTAATTGACAGGAAGCTGGCTTGAGTTCGTATAGTAAGGAGCAGCTCCAAACTTCCTTACATTGTATTCATTGGCAACGACAATTTCAGGATGGAGCTTCTTATCGAGCCTTGCAAGCCTGTGGGAAGTTCCTTCTCCCGGCGTAGCCTCCAGATTGTATATATGGCCTGTCGCCTCCTGATAACCCGATATTCTTTCTCTCATGTACTCAAGCACTTTGATGGCGAATTTCCTTGCATTCTCATCTGCGATGTTAGCATCCATGAAATTCATGACGGCCTCGTTCAGGCCGACCAGACCGATTGTCGAGAAATGGTTAGTCCAGTAGGACCCGGTCGCATCCTTTGTCGCCCTCAGGTAGAATTTTGAGTATGGATAAAGGCCCTTGTCAGTGAAGCTCTCTATTATTTTCCTCTTTATCTCAAGGCTCTCCTTTGCAAGGTCCATGAGGCTGTCGAGCCTTGCGAAGAATTCTTTCTCGTTCCTTGAAAGGAAACCGAGCCTCGGCATGTTTATTGTCACGACGCCGATTGAGCCTGTTAATGGGTTGGCTCCGAATAAGCCTCCGCCCCTTTTTCGCAGTTCCCTGTTGTCAAGCCTGAGGCGGCAGCACATAGACCTTGCATCCTCCGGCTTCATGTCGGAATTTATGAAGTTCGAGAAATACGGTATTCCGTATTTTGCAGTCATTTCCCAAATGCCCTTGTACTTGGGGCTGTCCCAGTCGAAGTCCTTTGTGATGTTGTAAGTCGGTATGGGAAATGTGAAGACCCTTCCGGAGGCGTCTCCTTCCATCATGACCTCGGCAAAGGCCTCATTGAAGACGTCCATCTCTTTCTGATAGTCCCCATAGGTCGTCTCGGTCATCTTCCCGCCGATTATCACTGCATCATCTTTTATGTTAGCGGGGACGATCAGATCAAGCGTTATGTTGGTGAAAGGTGTCTGGAATCCAACTCTGGTAGGGACGTTTATGTTGAAGATAAATTCCTGGAGTGTCTGTTTGACCTGCTTAAAATCAAGGTTGTCCGCCCTGATGAAAGGCGAAAGATATGTATCGAAGTTCGAGAAAGCCTGCGCTCCCGCGGCTTCTCCCTGCAGTGTATAAAAGAAATTCACAATCTGCCCAAGCGCCACGCGGAAATGTTTGGGCGGCCTGCACTCAATCTTTCCGCGGACTCCCTTGAATCCTGAAATGAGAAGGTCGCGGAGGTCCCACCCGACGCAGTATGCGCCGAGGACGCCGAGGTCATGAATGTGGAAATCCCCTGTCCTGTGGGCTTCCTGAATTTCCCTCGGATATAACTTGCTCATCCAGTAATTTGATATTATCTGGGATGACAGATGGGAGTTCAATCCCTGAAGAGAGTAGCTCATGTTAGAGTTCTCCCTGACCTGCCAGTCCGTTTCCTTGAGGTAATCATCAACAATCTCAGTGTCCGATAAAAGCTTCTTGACATCCCTGACAGCGGCTCTCTGCTCCCTGTATAGTATGAAAGCCTTCGCCGTTTTTGCATGGCCGTTCTCTATCAGGACCTTCTCGACCATGTCCTGGACATCTTCAACAGAAGGAATCTGGTCCCTGAATTTTCTCTTAAGAAGCGTTATGACCTGGGTTGCAAGCTGTTCGGCGGATTTCTCGTCCTTGCCGCCGACCGCCTTGACAGCCTTCATTATCGCGTTCTTTATTTTATCATTATCGAATTTAACAATCCTGTCGTCCCTTTTCTTGATTTTTTCAAGTCCCATTTTCCTCTCCCTCTCAATGTATTTTCTCTTATTTAATCTCAATTCCAATCCCCGATCGCTACTGCGATGCAGGCCTTTTTATCAATTTATCGACTTCGCGGCCGAAGTCCTCAAGGTCCGCGAAGTCCTTGTAGACAGAAGCGAACCTGATGTATGCGACCTTATCCAGCTTCTTGAGATGCTTCATTATAGTGTTGCCGATTGTTGTGGTTGGTATTTCCTGTTCCCCCTTCTTCCTGAGGTCGGCTTCAATCTTATCAACAATATCATCAATCTGCTCCGCCGTCACCGGTCGTTTTTCGCATGCCTTGTTAATTCCTGCAAGGAGTTTCTGGCGGTCGAACTGCTCCCTTCTTCCGTCCTTTTTGACGACGCGGAGGTCTCCCCTTTCAACGCGCTCAAAAGTAGTGAACCGATTCTCGCATTTCAGGCATTCTCTTCGTCTTCTGATAGCATCAGAAGTCTCGGAAGTTCTCTTGTCAACGACCTTCGATTCCTGACTGGAACAATATGGACACTTCATGCTAACACCAGAAAAATGATTTGTGTTACTTAGGAATGAAAAAACACAATATGTTGTGTCTTCCCCCCAGAATTTAACAATATATTGTTGTTCTAGCACCTTTATAAACATTTGGATTTTTGAAAATATAATTAGAGAAATAGGTAAGAAAGAGTAAGTTTTACTGCTCTTGTTTTTTCACAAAACCCTCTCCGAACTTCCTGTAAAGTATCTCATGTATGGCATCGTATGGAATGTGCATGGATGTCAGGAATGCATCATCGGTTTCCCCGCCGACGGATATGTCAACAACAGTATCTTTCAGGCTGAACGGGTCGGCAATGATTATTTTAGAAACCTGTTTTCCCGCGCTTGATTCAAGTATGAAAGGGGTGCAGGTCCCGTATGTCATTCCCGCCGGGGTTCCGTTGAACCTGTATCTGCCTGCCTTGTTCTTTGTGATCCCGAGGCCTTCAGCGAGAACAGCCCTGAAGTCTATAGGCTGTCCTGTTTCAGGCGTCACTAAACCAATATAACCATTCCCATCACAAAGATAAAGTGCTTTAACGACACGGCTGGAAGGCCAGCCCAGCAAGGCTGCCTTCTCGTCGCATGTTTTGGTCGGAACTGTATGATACCTCATATCAGTCTTGATTTCATACGTGCCCGCAATCTCATGAACATAACCCTGTTCCGGGTGCAGTCTGAACATGAGAAGGTTATTATCCGGTATATTAGATAAACATATTCCATAAAATATGGACAATAGTTCCATTTCGTGTTAGATTTAAATAAATTATGGAACATATATTCCATTATGGAATATAGAATAGATGAAAAGGACAGGAAGATTCTTGAAGTCTTAAAGGAGCATGGCGAATTCACGACAAGGCAGATTTCGAAGAAGACCCTTCTTCCGCCGACTACAATCCATAACAGGATAAAGTCTCTGAGAAAGGAGGGTGTGATAAGGAAATATACGATTGATATTGACAGCAAAAAAACCGGCAGGGGATTCTCAGCTTACATTCTGATCTCGGCAAACCTTCGGGTCCTGAAAGAAAAACACATGAGCCAGTATGATGTGGTGAAAGAGCTGAACAGAATCCCAAATGTCGAAAAGGTTCACATAGTCTCGGGAGGAACCGATATAATTGCTTTCGTCAGGGCGAAGGACGTCGAGGAATATGACAGGATACTTCTGGAGAGGATTCAGCTGATAGAAGGGATAGATAATACACAGTCACTGATAGTCCTGCACGGAGACTGACATCATCTGAAGATTTTTATCTTTTCTCTGGCGATCGGAAAATACTTTTCAAGATACATCATCCTTGTTTGTCTTTCTGCATGATTGTCCTCTACTCTTGTCCACCCCAGCTCCAGAATGCCTTCGACATCTTCAGGAGTCGCGCTTTCTATGAAGATTTTATTTTTTTCTCCAAGAAGTTTAGGACCTCTTTCCGGAGTGAATCCTCTTCTTATTTTAAGGTATAATTTGTCCCCCTCGAATCCCCTTTTCTTGGAACGGCAACACGTTATTGGACACTCAAAACCACGGTCGCCGAAAACAGCGTTTTCTGAATTTCCTTCAGCAGTAAAGCCCCCTCTTAAATATCTCAGGAATATATCAACAGGATCCATTCCGATTATCTGCGACTCGTAATATGTTATTGGATGCGTGGCGGCTATCGGCGAAATATCATACCCATCCTTAAGACCTTTCCTAATCATGAAAAAATTTGCTAGAGGACTGTTCCTGAGAAACAGGATTGCACCGCTCCGAGGATTTGACTCAAGCAGAGACAAAGCCGTAGTATACTGCTCTCCGAAGTTCTGATATTCCTGATATTGCTTTATCATAAAAGGTCATTTCGGCCATTTCAGATAATAAGATAAGATAATCAGAAATAAATTTTGATAACATTAAAAGAAAAAAGAAAAAATGGTTTTATTTTAAACACATGCGCCATTTAAACACATCGTTGTGGAGTTTCCGGGATCATAGCAAGATACCTGACTATTGCCTGCATAGATTCCTCCGCACCAGTATTCTACCAGTGTCGTGCTGTCAGCGCAATAATCTGTATTGCTGTAAGGGCTTCCCATATAGTATCCGCTTACTGTTCCTGTAGTGGGTGGTACGAATCCTCCGTCAGTGTCAGAGCATGAATTCGGCATCATGCACTGTCCGTACATGCATACATATGGCTCCTCGCATGCTTCAACGAATTCCGGAGTTGTTGTGAAGTCGCATGCACCATTGCTGCAGTAATAGTTGCTGTAATCCCTGAATACTGTATTGTTCAGACAGTAATTGGCTCCATATGCGTCATTGTCGTCGCAGTCTTCCTGGAATACAGGAGTTACGTCACTGTCGCATTTTCCTGAAGCGCAGAAGTAGTCTGTGTAATCCTTATACACTTCGTCGCCTGCAGCGCAGTAAAGTCCTCCATAGCCGTCTGTACCGCAGCTCTGCTGTGAACTTTGCTCATAATCTCCGCTGCAATAGTATTCCATTACATTGCCTGAATCGACGCAGTAGTCGTCGTTGCTGTAAGAACTGCCTCCGTAGTATCCTGATGTTGTCCCGAATGTTGTGATTGTAATACCTCCGTCCGTATCAGAGCAGGAATCGCATGGTCCGCAGTCTGCTACACATGTAGCGCATGTTTCCCCACCTTCGCAGACGCCGTCTCCGCAGTTGGATTCATCGTTATCCTGTTTGCTTGTGCAACCCGCGTCTGCCGGATAGTCCACGTTTCCGTCGCCGTCATTATCGATTTTATCTGAGCATTCCGGTTTTGCCGCATTGGTTGCCGGTGCAAGTGCGAACAAACCTACAGCAAGAATCAATACCACCGCAATGATTCCTGCTAAGGCTAAACTTCCTTTTTTGTTCATTAAATCCCTCCAAATTTTATACTATTTACCTCTTTTCAGTTCTTTTGTATTTTTTTTTGCAATGGTATTTATAAAATAATGTTTAAAGGGCAAGATTTGTGAAAAGTGAAACTCTTTTCGGAATGCAATCTTTAATAGTTCTGCACGGGGATTAATTTACATGATTAAAGTAATATCCTTTGACCTTGACAGCACTCTTATTGACGGGACTTTCGACAGGATTTTGTGGGATGATGCAATACCTTCCCTTTACGCTAAAGAGAAGGACGTCTCTTTGGATGAAGCGAAGATGTTTGTGTTTTCCGAATACTACAAGGCCGAGCACCAGGAGAAAATACATGAATGGGCAGATATAACATACTGGCTTAAGCGTCTTGGAATCCGGGAGAAAATCAATACATCGGAGATAGAGAAATTCATCAAAGTATACGATGATGCAAATACAGCTCTTTCGAGCCTGAAAAAGAAACACAGGTTAATATTGTCCACGCTGAACAGCAAAGAGACGCTGGAGATAAAGATGAAGGCGTCCGGCCTTTCGAAATATTTTGATAAGACGTATTGCGATGATATCACCGGCGGAAAAAGCGTATCCAAGATGGATGAAAACCTCTTCCTTTATATAATAGAAGAAGAAGGCGTAAAACCTTCTGAAATCGTCCATATCGGAGACAATCCGATAACCGATGTCAGTATACCATCAACCCTTGGAATAAGATGCATTCTTATTGACAGGAAAGGCAAAAGAAAAGGAGAAGATATAATTCATTCTTTAACAGAATTAGAGGAGATTTTATGACAGGAGCTAAGAAGGACGTTTTAGATAAAAGGAGTTGAAGAAATGATTGAATCTGATAAATTTAAACAGGTGGTTTCAGAATTCTCTGAATTTATAGAAACTATAGACGAAACTGATAATTTCGGGAAGAGGATGTGCTATTTGTTTGAACAAGCTCTTGACAACATTAAAAATGAACATTTAGAAATCGGAATGCTACTTCTCTGTACTGTAATAGAATCAATTGCTGCAAAAAGGAACTATGAAGAATACAAGACATTTGATTATTGGGTTTCTAATATGGGAGATTTTGATAATTTCATAAAAGAAATTAAGGAAACCGATGAACCAAGAAAAATAATAGAAAAGTGGCATATAATATACAGAGAAACTTATGGTCCCCGAAAGAATTTCATTAATATAATTGTTGATACCTATAAGACGCTAAATATTATTCCCGGATTCATGAAGTTCAAAACAGTAGTTAAAAACGGAGTAGAAAAGACTACATACAGAACAGAAGGATATAATGATATCAATGAATATTTGACTGAGTTTAGAAAGGCTATTGGACATGTTTATGATGAATCAAGATGTCCATTTGCACACCAAGGTAAATTCTTGAGATTTGATATAAGAATACAGACAAAAATAGGTGGTTTATCATCTCCAAGATCAATATCTTTACAGGATATGGCAACAATCACATTTAATGTTATGAAAGCCAATATCAATAATTGCAAATAGAGCTTGGTTCCAAATAATAGTTGTTGCCCTCAAGGCTGATTTTTACTTTATCTCCTGCTTTAAGTTTATGGCTTTTGAGCCAGCCGGTGAGAAGTCCGTCCCTGCTCTTTCTTGATTCCCAGACAGCGCATATGGCATAAACAATATTTCTGCCGAATCTTCCGGGATGATCTTTTACAAGTCTTGTAGTAAAGAAACCATCTTCGTATTCGTTGCCCTTTTCATCGGTTATCTTTCCATGCGGAAATTTGAGATGTATTCTGAAGTTCTCATGAAGCGGCTGACTGAGGGTTTCCGCGTCTTCATTTGTAAGGTTGAGCTGAAACCTTGGATAGTTCCATGTTTTATTATCACCGCTTTTAAGGTCTCCTATGGTCAATGTTACTGAATCCATAAAGTCGTCTCTAATATTCAAGTTTTTGCTTTGATTTAAAAAGAAAATATATAATTCATAGAATTAGAGGAGATTTTATGACGAAAGCTATGAAAGGGAATAAAGTAACAGTAAAGTACAAGGGAAAGCTGAAGAACGGCTCGGTCTTCGACGAAGGCGAGTTCGATTTCGTCCTCGGGGCAGGAAAGGTCATCAGGGGTTTTGATGACGCTGTCATGGGAATGGAAACCGGCCAGACGAAGCAGGTCGAAATCAAAGCTAAAGATGCATATGGGGAGAAGCCGGGTGGCCATCCGCTGGCTGGAAAGGATTTGTTCTTTACGATAACTCTGAGGAAGATTGGATAAGGGTCTGTTTTTATTTTTTCCGCTTCTTTTCTTATTATACCGGACTTAGGGTTTATGCACATGCTACTGAACATGTTTTCAAAAAAGACATCCGGAGAAAATTATGACAGAAGTTCGGGATATCATCTCAGTAATTTCAGTTTTTACGGTAGAGTCGGTCTGGTTTTTGGAGGTAACATATATCCGAGAAGAGTGGAAGGAAGACGACTTCTTGATATAGGATGCTCGGGGGGCAGGACGACCGAAGAGATATCATATGCTTGTGGCAATGATGCAGAGGGAATCGATATAATGCCCGGCAACATATGGATTGCAAGAAGGAACAGGAAGAAGGGAATTTATTCTGTTCAGGACGGGTATAGAAACAGTTTCCCCGATAAACGATTCAAGGCGGTTTTCTTCCTGAACGGCATTCTCCAAGCAATGCATATAATGACACCTGAGATGACAGAAGAAAGACTGGGGCAGGTTTCAAGGCTGGTTTCAGATGATGGTTATCTTCTCCTTTCCAGATATTCAGGCATTGAATTATACTCCAGAGAAGCATACGGGAGTCTGATTCTCCGCAGAAAAGGGAAAAGATTCGAAACCGTTCAAAGGAGGGACGATTTCCGGAGAGAATCAAAACGAATATTGGATACTGTGGAAACATTCTTTGAAAGGAAAGTATTCTAGATGAAGGAATTAAATAAGATATAAAACAATTCATGGTTATGGCGAATTTACAAAAGTCCGTCGTCCTAATAGACAAACCAGCAGGCCCGACATCATTCGATGTAGTCGAATCAGTCACGAGAATTCTGGGAATAGAAAAGGCAGGTCATGCAGGAACGCTTGACCCAAACGTCACAGGACTCCTTCTTATAGCTCTTGGTGAAGCGAGGAAGTGTATGCCCCTCCTTAATGGAATGGACAAGGAGTATGAAGGCGAGATGCTTTTTCATGAAGATATTTCAGAAGATTCTGTAAAAGAACTTGCAAAACAGTTCACCGGAAAAATAAAGCAGATTCCGCCTGTGAAATCGGCAGTCGCAAGAAAGGAAAGGGAAAGGATCGTCCGTTCCTTTGAAATCCTTGAAACTAACGGAAGATTGGTTTCCTTCCGGATTCTCTGCGAGGCCGGAACATACATCAGAAAAATCTGCCACGACATGGGCGAAAAGGCCGGAAGCGGAGCGCAGATGTCATGGCTCAGGAGGACGGGAGTAGGACCATTCAGCGTCGATGAGGCCGTCACGCTTGAAAGGCTGGAGAAGGAGCCTGAAGCTCATCTTCTTGAGATAGAGGATGTCCTCCTGAAGGTCGGGGTAAAAAGGATTTCGATAAAAAAAGAAAACGGGCAGGACGTAAGAAACGGGAAACCGATAATCGGGGATTATGTCAGCGATTTCGATTCAGGAATAAAGAAGGGAGATAATGTTTTCTTCGCAATCGAAGGAAGCATAGTTGGGATAGGTTCTTCATCAGTCAAATTCTCAGGTTTAGGAAAAACCAAGTCACAAGTCGCAAAGATTGACCGTGTAATACTTGAATAAATAATTTTCTTTCATTAGAATCTTATGAGTTTACAGGCAGCCGAAGGGACATATTCAGTCGGAAGAAAATCCAGAAGATACGAAGTCCCTTTCATAAGATACGGAAATAATGATTCAGAGATAGTCTTTTCTGCAGGCGTGGGAAACGATCTGGAAAACCCACAAAAAGAAACTTTTCAGTATTTACATGAAACAGCAAACAGAGAAGGAATAGGAGTGACTTATATATTCCTGCCGGGGCATGGCCGCCACCCCATCAGGAGATATGATCACATAGTCCATGAAGAACAGCTGATTGGATATGCAAGAAGAAACCCCGAAAGAAAAAAGAGAATGTTTGCTGCAATCAGCCTGAGCAGTTATCCAATGGCAAGAGTTGCAGAACAAATAAAGGACTATATATCCTGCATGGCTATAGGATGCGGAGGAACCGATATCCGTAAGGGGCTTCTGAACATGTTTCAGAGACCTTTCAAGCATCCGGAACTTCATAACAGCAAAAACGGCAAAGGGTTTTTTCTCGATGGCAACGTACTGAAGCCAGTTTTCGGGTATAACGACCTTAGAGGAGAAGGATATTACCAGATTGCAAGCAGCCTAATTAATCTTATGTCGATGCAGACGCCCTTTAGTGATATGGAGCCAGATTTGACAGGACTTAATGTTCTTACAATCTCGGCGAAAGGCGATGAAATAATGACTATACACAACTCAAGGCTGCTTTCCAGAAGACTAGAAGAATTCGGGGCAAATGTCAAAACGATTGAATTTGATGGGACTCATGCCTTTCCGGATAAAAAAAGGGAATTCGCAAATGAGCTTGTAAAATACTTTCAGAGATTCTGACACTCTAAAGCGAACTCTTCATTTTCGTCATTTTCTTACTTTTAGCCTTCCCAACAAGAATCATATCCTCGATGCGACAGCCTCCGAACCCTTTGATGTATGCGCCCGGCTCGACTGTTATGACCATCCCCTTCCTGAATTCCTTAAAGCCGGGGTCATGGACGTCCAGTCCGATGGAATGTCCCCAGCCATGATTGACAGCATATCCTTTTTTTGCCATTTCTTCCTGATAGATTCTATTGATTTCCTCTACGCGGACGCCTTCATGGATTCTGTCAATAAGAGTTTCCTGAACCTCAAGAATATTATCATGGAGCTTCTGCTCCTTCGGGCCGGGCTTCAGACAAAATGTTCTCGTCATGTCAGAGCAATAGTTATTGGAAATAATCCCCATGTCAATGACAACAAGACTCTTCTGCCCGATAAGACCTTTGCCCGGAATGTAATGTATGAGAGATGAGTTCTTTCCTGAAGCGACGATGGTCTCAAAGGATCTCTCCATGAGTTTTTCGAGCATGGACTTCTCGATTTTTTTCGCGATATTGAATTCTCTTTTTCCTTCCATATAGCCTCTGGCATCGGAAAGAATCTTTTCAGTAACTGCCACGGCATTTCCCATTTCCGATATTTCGCTTTCATCTTTTACCGCTCTCTGCGACCTGATTAAATCTGAGCACGGCTTTTTCAGGCGATGCTTTCTCAGGTGCTTTGATATATCCATAAAAGATGAGACAGACAAACTCTTCTCATCGAATCCTATTGTTCCCGATAAGCCTGCATTACCGACCATCTCTTTTACATCCTTTACGAAACATGTATCGGCTGTTTTCAGGCTCTCCGCCCTGTTGGAAACCGGATTTACGAAGAGTTCCGGCCTTTTTTCTGTGGTGAATATAAGAAAAGCGAAATCGCCGTCAAGCGGAAGGAAGCCTGTCTGGTAATAAATGTCCTTTCTGTCAGAAACTATAAGACAATCTAGTCCGGCTTCCTTCATGCTTTCCTTTAGGCGTTTCTGCCTCTGCATAAAATTAAACATAATATCAGATTCGATTTGATAAATAAATACTGAATCGACAATATAACATTATGGAAATAATAAGGCTCAGTGACGCCCTTGGTTCTAAAAAGGATTACATCATAGAGTCGGTAAAAGCCGGAAAGGTTTTCGTCTATCCGACGGACACGGTTTACGGAATAGGATGCGATGCTAACAATTCCGGCTCTGTTTCGAGAATCAAGAACGCAAAGGGGAGAGACCCCGGAAAGCCGATGTCAGTCATAGCTCCATCATTTGACTGGATTGAGGAAAACGCGACGGGAACGAAAGAGAATCTCGCTTTCGTAAAATCACTCCTTCCGGGACCTTATACAGTGATACTTAAGGCAACGCCTTCAGCCCCGAAAGAACTCGTCTCATTACAGAAAACCATAGGAATCCGGATACCGCTGAACAAATTCACAGACCTTGTCCGGACAACCGGAATACCATTTGTAACCACTTCCGCGAACCTTTCCGGCGAAGAGCCGATAAAGAAGATAAGCGAGCTTCCGGAAGATATAAAGGCTCTGACAGATATAGCAATAGATGCCGGCGAGATTGACGGCCTCCCGTCGAGAGTTTTTGATCTTTCAGGAAAAGAAGTGAATATTGTGAGATATTGATTTTTAATTATAACTAACCATAGCTCATAGCTCTTTATGGACTATTCTGATGTCGATATAAAAGTTTCTGACATACAATAATTTTATGAATACAAGGTTTAGGTATATCCCGGTATCTGCTGGATTGGACCGATAGCTTTAAATACCTCTTTATAAATACTTTATAAACCCTTTATAAAGGGCCTATAGATTTTTCGAAAAGGGGGATTTTTTATGCCAAAACCAACTGAGACTAAGAGCAAGTTCTCTATAAAGATTGAGAACGTTGTAGCTTTTTCTGTTCTGGGGGTCGATATATCTTTGAATCATGTTGTCTCTTCTATTAA
Source organism: Candidatus Aenigmatarchaeota archaeon (assembly GCA_016932735.1). Taxonomy (GTDB): domain Archaea; phylum Aenigmatarchaeota; class Aenigmatarchaeia; order QMZP01; family QMZT01; genus JAADIF01. Next base: position 39,855 of record JAFGCI010000006.1, on the reverse strand, counting down.
GAGCGCTGAATACGAGCCGGAGCAGTTCCCAGGACTTGTCTACAGGACGCAGGACCCGAGGGCAGCGGCACTTATCTTTTCATCAGGTAAGATTGTCTGTACCGGAACGAAGAGCATCGAGCTTGCGCACACGGCAATGAAAAAGGTAACAGACAAGCTTGAGGAAATAGGAATAAAGATGCCAAAGAAATATCCGGTGAACATTGAGAATATAGTAGCATCATCGAAAATCGATGCTAAATTAAGCCTTGATGATATCGCATTCGCTCTTGAGGATGCAGAATACGAGCCGGAGCAGTTCCCGGGACTTGTCTACAGGATTCAGGAACCGAGAGTTGCATTCCTTCTGTTCAGCTCGGGAAAGATAATCTGCACAGGCGCCCACAAGATTGATGACATATACAAGGCGCTTGACAAATTCAAGATAAAACTTGAAGAAATCGGGCTCAAAGTCAAACCGTCATCAAAAGAAGACGTGGGAAAACCAACCAAGAAAAAACAGTAAAAACAAACACATTTCTTTTTATTTAATTGTTTTCATTTAAGATATACCAATGCTGGGATGGCCGAGCGGTTAAGGCGCAGGGTTGCTAACCCTGTTCCCTTCGGGGTTCCTGGGTTCAAATCCCAGTTCCAGCGTTTCACTTCTTAAGAAATATGCAAATATTGAGTAATATAAAAAAGCGCATGTAATTATTTCTTATGAAAATATCCCGGACGGACAGGATATTCATACTGATAATCGCCCTATCGCTGATAGCGGCGCTGATTTCAGGTTCCGGCGTTTCCCTGTCCACATCTCTTCTTGTCGCGGGTCTTGCAATCCTTATCAAGGGCGCCGATTTTCTCGTTGATGGAGGTTCTGAGATTGCGGAGCATTACGGAATATCGCACATGATTATAGGGCTGACAATTGTCGCTTTCGGGACTTCAATGCCCGAGTTCATGGTCAGCGTCTATGCAAGCTTCATAGGCTCAGGCGGAATATCTGTCGGGAACATCGTCGGAAGCAATATCTTCAACATACTGATAGTCCTCGGTCTTCCTGCGATAATATCACCGCTTCTTGTAAAGGAAGCAACCGGTTTTGATTCAAAGTTCATGATGCTTGCAGCAACGCTTCTGTTTATCCTCTCTTTCGGACTCTTCGAAACGGCGATGGATATTTACATAATCGGAGCAATCGACGGAATCATACTTCTTGCCTGCTTCGCATTCTATCTATGGAAAACCCTCGGGGATGCAAAGAAACAAAAGGAAGCGCACTCTGAAGAAAGGAAGAAAAGGCCGCCCAACAAGAGGATGCCTGTAAGCATCCTGATGGTTATAATAGGTATTGCGGGGATAGGACTCGGAGGCCAGATGCTCGTTGATAACGGAAGGTCTCTTGCGTACGCTTTCGGGATACCGGAGCTCATAATAGGGCTGACGCTCATGGCCTTCGGAACGTCTCTTCCGGAGCTTGCCGCAAGCGTCATTTCGGCAATGAAAAAGAAGCACGATATAACAATAGGAAACGTCATAGGAAGCAATATTTTCAACATCCTTTTAGTCGGAGGCGCCGCTGCTCTGGTAAGACCCATATCCGATATAGCATCAAGAACAGTCTTCATTGAGATACCATTCATGATATTTGTCTCACTGCTGCTCATAGTTTTCATGAAGACGGGGAGCAGGATAACGAGGAATGAAGGAATTCTATTCATCGCGCTTTTCGCCGCTTTCATGGGGTATCTTTTGCTCTGATGCAAAAGTATTTAAATGTCAGATGTTATACACTACAATATAAAACTCTTATATCTGAAATATAGAAAGGTGTCAATATGCGGAAAGACCCTCTGGTTATAATGGAAGAAATACTGGGAATACTTGAGAGGTCGCGCTGCGCGATGAGCGTCAATGCAATAGCCCGGGAGACGGGCCTTCATAACGTGACTGTGAAGCGCTATGTGGAGATAATAGAAAGGGTCCAGGGAGACCGCGTAGAGATAATCAAGACGACGAGGTCAGTGATATTAAGGGTTGAAAAATAATAAGTAGAATATTGCAGATTTGATGGTTAAGGAAGGTGGTATTTATGGTCGGAAAAACTGCAAACGGAATAACTTTGAGGGTTGGCGAACTGACCAACCGTTCTGAGTCAGGAAGAGGGATAGCGAGGATTGACTCAAGGAATATGTCGTCCCTCGGAATCCGCGAAGGTGATATTGTTGAGATTGAAGGCTCAAAAAAGACAGCAGCAATAGCAGTCGGAGCCTACCCCGCAGATGTCGGGCTTAATGTCATAAGGATAGACGGCATCACGAGAAAGAATGCCGGAATCGGCGTAGGCGAATCTGTAAAGGTCTCGAAAGCTGATGTAAAGGATGCAACAAAGATAGTCATTGCTCCTGCTGACGGGCCCATACAGGGCTTCAGCCAGTCAGATCCGACTATACTTCAAAGGAACCTTTTCATGCGTCCCGTGAACAAAGGCGATGTCCTTATGCCGTTTCCCATAGCAAGAAAAAGGGATACAGACCCTTTCTTTGAGGATATAATGAGGAACTTCGGTATCCGCGTCGAGGGAATGAGCGAATACTCATTTATGCCTGTCGGAAGCGAGGCAAGGCTCATGATTCTCTCAACATCTCCTGAAGGCATTGTAAGGATTTCAGAAAATACAAAAATCGAGCTCCGAGAGGAGCCGGTAGTCATAGGACCTACAGCGATAACTTATGAGGATATAGGCGGCCTTGAGGACGCCATAGAGAAAATAAGGGAAATGGTAGAACTTCCGTTAAGACATCCTGAATTGTTCGAGAAGGTCGGGATAGAACCGCCTAAAGGAGTCCTTTTATATGGACCACCCGGAACAGGAAAGACGCTTCTCGCAAAGGCTGTCGCGAACGAATCCGGAGCCAACTTCACATCAATCAACGGCCCTGAGATAATGGACAAGTTCTACGGTCAATCAGAAGCCAATTTGAGAAGCAAGTTCGAGGAGGCCGAGAAGAACGCTCCCTCGATAATATTCATTGATGAAATAGACTCAATCGCTCCAAAGAGAGAAGAGGTCTCAGGCGAGGTCGAAAGACGCGTTGTATCGCAGATTCTTACCCTTATGGACGGCCTTAACGCAAGGGGAAAGGTCATCGTTATAGCGGCAACGAACCGCCCGAATGCGCTTGACCCCGCACTCAGAAGGCCGGGAAGGTTTGACCGCGAGATAGAGATAGGCGTTCCTGACCAGAAGGGAAGAAGGGAAATCCTTGAGATACATACAAGGAACATGCCGATGGATAAGTCGGTCAACCTCAAGAAGCTCTCATCAGTCACATACGGCTTCATTGGTGCAGACCTTGCAGCGCTCTGCAAGGAGGCGGCAATGTCGGCTCTCAGGCGTCATCTTCCGCAGATATCATGGAAGAAGGAGCACACGCTCTCAAAGGACATCATAGACAAGATTGTCATCACGGAGGAAGACTTCATAAATGCGAGAAGGATGGTCGAGCCGTCCGCAATGAGGGAAGTCATGATAGAGATTCCGAAGGTCACATGGAAAGATGTCGGCGGCCTTGAGGAAGTAAAGTCAAGATTAAAGGAAATGGTAGAATGGCCCCTGAAATATCCCAAATCATTCGAGAATATCGGAATAAAGCCCCCAAAAGGCATCCTCCTATACGGCCCTCCCGGGACGGGCAAAACAATGCTTGCAAAGGCTGTAGCGAATGAATCGGGGGCCAACTTCATTTCCATAAAGGGCCCTGAGATAATGAACAAGTGGGTAGGCGAGTCTGAGAAAAAGATAAGGGAGATATTCAAGAGGGCGAAGCAGGTAGCACCATCGATAATCTTCTTCGATGAAGTCGACTCGCTCGCGCCATTAAGAGGCCTTGAAATGGGCTCAAGAGTGAGTGAGAACATAGTCTCCCAGGTACTGACGGAGATGTCAGGACTTGAAGACCTCCATGACGTTGTCGTCATAGCGGCAACGAACCGTCCGGACATGATGGACCCTGCGCTTCTTAGGCCGGGAAGGTTTGACAGGCAGATACTTGTCACGCCTCCTGATAAAGAGACAAGGAGAAAGATACTTGAAATCCATACAAGAGGAATGTCAATTGAAAGGGACGTCAACATGAAAGACATTGTCAGGGACTCAGAAGGCTACACTGGCGCTGACATTGAGGCTCTTGTAAGAGAGGCGGGAATGAACGCCCTTCGAAGGGACATGAAGACAAAAAAAGTCAGGAAAGAAGACTTCGAGAAAGCCTTCGAGGAAGTCAAGCCGTCCCTTAACCCGGTCGTAAAGAAGTTCTACGACGAGATGGGAGAAAGGCTGAAATACAGCGCAGTTTCTGAGAAGAAAAAGAAAACAAAAGAGGACGATGATACGAGGTATCTGGGGTGAAATCCCGGAACTCTTTTTCTTATTTTCTGCTGTTTCCGAAAGGCTTATAAATCTATGAATTAACTACTTTATGATAGTTAATTAAGAGGTTATTCATGTCTGCTTATAGGAAGTTTATGGATGGTTATGTCGTTGGAAAAAGCGGCAAAATAGGAAGAGCCATTGTGTATGATAATTTTAAGAGTGGAGTAAAGGAGGCGTGGCAATATGCTAAAGACCCAAAAAAAATGATACAGTTCTTGGCTGGCGGTTCAATTGCTGCAAATACGGGACTTGCCATAGCTCAGGAATCTGCTTCCAGATTCTCAAATCCTTCAAATCCTGTAGCTGAGAGTGTATTGCAAATACGGGATTTTGTCAGGAAAAATCATACAGGTATGTATATGAGTGGTCCCTCCCCCAGTTTTCAGGATACTGTATTTGTTTATAAGAGTGGGGGCAAAGAAATTGAGGCTGCTAGGAATTATACAGCCATAATAGAAAAAAACGGAAATATGAGATTTTTTTATGATCTTGGAAACGACGGAACTGTAGACAACATTATTTCAATCAAAGGTACAGTCGAGCCAGCAGAGGAGACTTTACTGAGAATGGAAGGCAAGCGCGATAACAGAGACGGTGCTTTCCTATCTTCAAATCTTAGCTTCAATAAACTTAGACAAATGGAAGGAAATACACCTTTTAACACAAGACAGGTTGTTGTATTGAATCCATCAAAAGAAACCATGGAAATATACGACTTTGGAGAAAACGAATCATTCACGGGCGGTTTTGATCATTATTCGCAATTTCAGGAAGTTTTTAATAGCAGAGTCGAAGGTGTGAAGAGAATCGTGGGAATAACAGAATAGCTCAAATGATGAAGACACAAGGTATCTGGGGTGAAATATCTTCTTCCCATTTTCCATTTATTTAGATATTTATACTACTCTAAAGTAATATTTATAAATATTGAAATCAAAATTATTATATGAAGATATCTGATTCTGACTTAACCAGATGGAAGGCAAATACTTTAGCAATGGCTGAAGAGATGGGATATGATAGTAATATTCTGAATGGTTTAGATACCACAAAAACAACAGTTTTGCCTGGGTTTAGTGGAGGAAATTTCTATGGTTGGGCAATAAACAATCCTCCGGAAGTAGAAGTTTATGAAAGAAATCCTTCAATATTTCTTCCTAAAAGATTAAGAGAAATATGGAATCAAAGCGGAATGGATCATGAACTTATGGGTCATATTTATAATGGCCATGCAAAACTATCATATGATGAGCCGGCTGCAAGAAAAACACAAGTAGAAATTGCGAAATACAGGGGACAAAATGATGGAATGTGGAAAATGGCTGCTAGAATGGAGCCTGTAATAAGAGGGGTACAAGGTTATGGAAAGAAACTCATTTATTCAGGATATAGAACATCTTCATTTTTAAGAAAAATAAAGAATTACAGAAAACTGTTTTAGAACAGGACGACGATACAAGGTATCTGGGGTGAAATCCCGGAACCTCTATTTTTCATATGAATTAAACTTCTATTTCATTTAAAATTGGTTTAATATCATCTTCTCCAATCGTGCTTTTATCAATGAATTTATATTCAAAGCCATGATTTTGCCATAACTTTTCATTATCTGAAGAGCCGGATAAAGCAACAATTCTTGGAGAATGACCTCTTGCAATAGCAGCTTTTGCAATATTGGGACCCATTACTAAACTGCCATATTTAGTATCCAGCATCATTAAATGATAACTGCCTTTATCCAGCAATGCAACCGCCTCTCTTTCACTTGACACAACATCAATTTTTTTCAGTCCGGCTTTTTGAGCTATATCTTGTAAATCATATCTCCAATTGGAATCGTCATCAACTATCAAGGTTCTAATTTTTTCATACATAAGTAGTAGTAATTAGATAACTTTTATAAAATAATATCATTCCAAGTTCAAAACATTTCCATTTTTAAATCCCAAATCCCTCAAACTATCTTTATGAAGAGTTTAGTGCTCATCATAGCTGGGTTATTATTGCTTGCCGCGAGCCTCTCGGGATGCACCGAGATGCTTGATTCGGGCAGGGGGGCTCTTGACACTATAAAGAACACGACTTCTGATGTCAAGGAGATTGTCAATGATACAGCCGATATCATGCATGATGTAAAGGAAGGGTTAAACGAAACCCTCGATACGATTGACAACATAGTTGATGACGTGACGGACGCAGTCTCGAACCTCACCGACGGGACAGACGGCGGTGAAGGCGGTGGCAGTTCGGCGCCTTCCGGAGGCTCCGGAAGCGAAACTCCGCCTGAAGACGACGGACCCTGCGAAGATTATGCTATCATCGTTATAACCGATTCCGGTTCGTACAACAGGACGGACAGTGTCACGATATCAGGAAACCTCACGTCCCCTTCCGGCTGCGATGCCGGCGGAAAGGATATAGCAATCCAGATTAAGGATCCATTTGACAATGGAGGCGTGGCTCAGCCAAAGACGGATGAAAACGGACATTTCGCCTTTTCATACCAGCTGGACGAGGAGAACGTGATTGGAAATTACACAGTCCACGCCGCATTCGGAAGCCTTGCATATGTGACTACTGTTTTTGAGGTTGCTTAACAATACCCAAAAAATTATTGTCTTCTCCAAAACCCATAGATGTCTAAATTCATTTCTTTAAGAATTTCTTCAAAAGAAGCATCAACTTCCACCCTGTCGGGAAATTTACAGCATCCCTGAATATTAGTCAATACGAGATATGTTTGATGCCCTCTCACTGTTTTATGCTCTGTGCCCTTTATTACCATGTTCCTCATGACTATGAGATCCTTGGTTTGCGGAGTCAGGCTTTCAATAGGATCTGATTTAATTGAAGAAAAGCAACCGTCACCCGACATCTCATATTGTTCAGTTCCGCCGTTATTGAAGGGGACGTGATGCTTTCCATCGCCTAAATCAATTATTTGATTGAACGGCATATGCAGATGCCCCCAGAATGTCATTCCTGTACCTTCTTTTGGTACAATTCTTCTGTATTCAGAGCTAAGGTAGGATATCATTCCCCTTGTTACGGCTGCATATTTAGGTTCCATGCTTTGAAATAACGCAATTGGAGTTTCCCCTCGTATTCTAAAACCGGTTGCTCCTGAAGTAGCATATGGACAAGGCATTGTGATTAATTATAAGTAAAACTTTTAAAACTTACCAGTAGTCAAAGTTTATTTTATTGATATTAAACTCGTTTTCCCCTTCTGCTTGTCTATCTGCTCGATATTGACGAGCTTCCCGTTCTTCAGCTTCTGCAAAAGCCGGTAGAATTTCGAGTAGCTGAAGTTCTTCTCTTTCCTGATTATCTCGAAGAGCTCTCCCGATTCAATCGGGGTCTTCTTTTTTATGATATCAAGGATGCTTTCTGCCTCAAGGCCGACATCGACCCTCTTCCTTTCTGAGACGGACTGGAGAGCCTTCTCCAGATGCTTCTCTTTGACCTCCCTTGAAGCGTCCATTTCAGCATTTAAGGCGCATTTTCTGAGAGTATCGATTGCAACCCTCATATCGTTGGTCTGGCCGGAAATCTTCCTGATTATGGAATCGCTCAAAACGCCGGGGTAAAAACCGAGCCTGCTTCTTTCCTTTAGTATCTGGAATATCTCTTCCGTTTTGTATGGCGGGAATTCTATCCGGTTGGGCATAAAGATTGACCTCACCCTGTCATCAAGAAGATGGAGCATGTCCTCGGTGGAGACGGCGAATACCGCGACCTTTATCCCCGGAAAGGATTCGTGTGCCCTCAGAAGGGCATAGAGCAGTTTGTTGGCAGTATCTCCTGTGAATAATGGAATTATGTCATCAAGGGCGACAAGAAGCGTCTTCTTTTCCCTGACAGCGTAGCCGAAGATGTCGTCCTGAACCTTCGTCAGCGGGACTCCGGTTTCCGGCGGGAGTATTCCGAGAACCTGCTTGTGTATCTCCGCAAGAATCTTGAATGGCGTTGAAAGTATCTGACAGTTAAGGTGGATAGGTATTACGCTCTTCGTTGTTTCCCTTATCTCGCTGAAAAGATGCTGGATGCACGTAGTCTTCCCTGTTCCGGTAGGTCCTATCAGGAACATGTGCGAAGGCCGTCCTCCGCGCATCGCGGGCTTTATCGCAAATGTCATCTCCTTTATCTGCGAATCGCGAAAAGCTATCTCGTCCGGGACATAATCCGGAGTGAAGACTTCCTCATTCTTGAACAGTGTTTCATTGTCGAGAAGCATGTCCTTTGTGTTCATATATTACTGTTTAAGAAGGAAGCTCTTAAAGGCTTCACTTTTCACTTTTCAGCTCCCTGGAAATGCCTTATAAGGGGCTGGTGAGAAGTTAGTTTTAGTGCGTGTCGTCGGTGCCCGCGGACGGCACGCTCCCCCATCCCATTTCCCCTCCGGGGGTTAAGCGGGCCGGAAAAGAGGTGATTTTCATGGAATACAGAGAGCCGATAAAGATTATAGCAGCGCAGTGTGGTATAATATGGGACGAATAGTTGATGTATTGATTGAAAAGATGTTCCCCAAAGTAACGGAAATCCAGGGACAGGTATGCAACCAGACAAGATTGTTTGAGTTTGTAGCAGGATAAAGGAGTCTGAGAGACTCAAATACTATTTCTTATTTTGATTGTTCGATAAAAAGAAAAATAAGCCCCGGCTGGGAATTTCTAACCGACAGTCGCCTTCAGTGACATGGAACTCATTTACACATGAGTTGGTTATTCGAACCCAGGACCTGCTGATATCTTACGGTCACAGAAAAACTCCAGACCGACAGCCTTGCGCTGTCATTCCGACGTTTTCTCACCATATCAGATACAAGTCAGCCGCTCTGTTGCCGGACACATCGTTTCCGATACTGTCTGCCAGACTGAGCTATCGAGGCCTAATGTCTATTAATTAATCTATAAAGATTTATTAATGTTTTACGCTGTAATATGTTCACTGATATAATGAAATTGAAAATGTCAGTGAAATATAGTGAACGACAAAATCCGGAAAGACGTGTCGTCCACTATAGTTCCAACAATCAATTTAAGCGGATTCATACAATAAATTATTAGAGGTTGATATGCAATGCCGTGTGGCAAGAAAAGGAAAAAGAGCAAGATTAAAACCCATAAGCTCAAGAAAAGAAGAAAGAAGATGAGACACAAGAGCAAATGATGAATCAACGACCTCGGCTCGTCTGAGGCGATTAATTCTTAACAAATAATATAAGCCTTCGGTTTCTTTCTTGAATTTGATTTTCTTGCTTCTATATTGTTTTTGACAAGTGTATGAAGGCCTTCCATTCCATATTTATTATGGATTATGCCAAAAATCTGGTCCATGCTCTCGTCATTTTTCAGACCCCATACAGAACGGAAAAGCCGGAAACCTCTTCTAGTAAATTTCCTGACTTCAACAAGATCATAGTCTTTCAGAATCGTCAGATGATAAAGAGCTGTCCTGTGGCTCACTCCAAGAATACTTGAAATGTCCTCGGCTTTCATTTCATTCTTGGTTGACTTCTTAAGAAGATAGAGAATTGACAAACGATTGATATTTTCGCATGCGGTGGTGGCTCTTAACTTGAGTTCGATATCAGCGATATTCCTTGGTTCGAAGTCAATTACCATCAAATCACAACTATTTATTGATAGTAAAACTTATATATTTAACGTTTTGTTTTCATTTCAAAGTAACATTATTCTTTTATTTTAGAATCCGACTCATTTTTCACTTTTCACACGCCCGCAGAGGGTTATATAATTATGCATTATACAAATAAAGCGTTGGCCATGGTCTGGGAACTTTTTTCTCCTGAATTACAGAAAGTAATCAAAAAGAGAGGATTCGGCAGGCCCAGCCCTGTCCAGGAAGAGGGAATCCCGAGCATAATTTCCGGAAAGGACACTCTTATAATAGCTCCGACAGGCTTCGGGAAGACGGAGTCAGCAGTCCTTCCCATATTTGATGAATGGATGAAATCCGGAAAGCAGAAATGCAAACCTATATCAATTCTTTACCTGACGCCGCTGAAAAGCCTGAACAGGGACATGCTTGACAGAATTCTCTGGTGGTCCGCTGAAATAGGCTTCGAGGTTTCAGTGAGGCATGGAGATACGAGCCAGTATGAAAGGGGAATGCAGGCGGAGAACCCTCCGGACATGCTCATCTCAACTCCGGAAACGCTTCAGGCAATACTGACAGGCTCAAAAATGAGGGCGAACATCTCCAACATCAGGTGGGTCATAGTCGATGAGATACACGAGCTTGTCGAAAGCAAGAGAGGCGTTCAGCTCTCCCTTGCTCTGGAAAGGCTGAAATGGCTCGTAAAAGAGCAGTCGGGCCGCGACATACAGATTGTCGGCCTGTCCGCAACGATAGGGACGCCTGACAAGGTCGCGAAATTCCTCACCGCAGGAAAGCCGTGCAATATAATTGATGTTGCAGGGAAAAGAAAACTGGAACTCAAGATAACTTCTCCGGTTCCTGACAAGGAAGACGAGAAAGTATCGGAGGAAATGTTTTTAGGGCCGGATACTGCGGCAAGATTGAAATTAATCAAGAGCCTGATAAAGAAGAGCAAGTCGACTCTCGTCTTCACCAATACGAGAGAGTTCGCCGAGGTTCTTTCATCAAGGATGAAGGCTTTCGCAAAGGACGTCAACGTCGAAACGCATCATTCCTCATTATCCAAGGAGAACAGGATAGAGACCGAGAAGCAGTTCAAGAAAGAAGACATACAGGCTCTGATATGCACGAGCTCTCTTGAGCTTGGCATCGATATCGGTTCAATCAATCTTGTTATACAATATTTGTCCCCGAGGCAGGTTTCCAAACTCCTTCAAAGAGTCGGAAGGAGCGGCCATACGATGAAAGAGACTTCGAAAGGAATCATAATAACGGCGGACAGCGACGACTGCTTCGAGTCGGCCGCGATTGCTAAATTTGCACTGGAGGGAAAGATAGAGCCAACCAATATTTATGAGATGAGCCTCGATGTCCTCGGGCAGCAGATTGTCGGGATGGCTCTTGAGCAATACGAAATCCCGCTGAAGAAAGCTTACGGGATTCTGAAAGGCGCATACGAGTACAGGAACCTCACATATGATGATTTCGAGAAAGTCGCAAGGTTCGCACAGAAGGTCGGAAACGTATGGACCAACGACAAGTTCACAAAGGAAGTTACTTTGAGAAGAAAGAAGCGCTCTTTCGATTATTATTACTCCAATCTCTCGACAATCCCCGACATCAAGAATTACAAGGTCATAGACATCTCTTCGGGAAGGCCGGTCGGAAGCCTTGATGCGGAATTCGTCGCACTGCACGGCTCTCCCGGAACGACTTTCATAGTCTCCGGACAGACGTGGAGAGTCCTTGAAGCATCATCAGGAAAACTGATAGTTGAGCCGGCATCAGGAATAGAAGCGCCGATACCAGCATGGGAGGGGGAGCTTATTCCTGTTCCCTTTGACATTGCGCAGGAAGTTGGTTTGATGAGAAGAGAGATCGCAAATATGATATCCAGAAACGAAAACCCGATTCCGTGGATAATGGAAAATTATCCCGTTGAAAGGGAAGTTGCAGAGAAGATGAAGAACGCGATAACAAAACAGCTGAAAACAGGAGTCGTTCCTGACGATAAGACAATCCTGATAGAAACATTCGAAGACAACATGATTCTCCATACATGTTTCGGCTCTCTTGTCAATGAAACTCTTGGAAGATGCTTAACAACACTTCTTGCGTCAAGGATAGGCTCTGTCGGGCTCCAGACCGACCCGTACAGGATAATGCTCAAGGTCCCGAACAGGCAGTGGGGCATTGTTAAGGAAGCATTCGAAGAGCTGAAGCCAGAATCGGTTGCGGGGCTTCTCCGCGTCTCCCTTCCCGGAACAGAGCTTTTCACATGGAGATTCATCCATGTCGCAAAAAGGTTCGGGATAATCTCAAGGGACGCCGACTACGGAAAGGGCTACATCAGGAAAGTCGTTGAGGCTTATACGGGAACGCCTGCATACGAGGAAACGTTCAACGAGATTTTCAACGAGAAGCTTGATGTCGATAAGGCGGAAGAAATCCTGAAAAAGCTGAAGGGGGGAGATTTCCGGATTGTCGAGAAACAGGGGCTTTCCTCCTTCGGAGAGTTCGGGCTAATCAGGAAATATGAGATAGTCGCACCCGATAAGCCCGAATCAGAAATATTGGAAGCTTTCAGGAACAGGCTGATGACATCTTCGGCAAGGCTTGTTTGCTGTAACTGCGGAGGAATGGACATAACCTACCGCTTGAAGAACCTGCCGGAAAAGATTGAATGTCCGATATGCCAGGCTCGTCTTATCGGAGTCATCCATCCTAACTCGACAGCCCGTGCAAAGATAATCAAGAAATACACAGCAAAGAAAAACATGACGGCAGGGGAGACCCATGCAATGAATGAAATCCTCGACGGCGCAAGCATTGTTCTCTCGCACGGAAAAGACGCGATAATTGCATTGTCCGGAAGAGGCGTCGGCCCTAAAGTGATTGTAAGGATTCTGGACAAAGTAAGAAAGGGGAACGACTTGTTCAAAGAAATACTTGAAGCAGAGAAGACTTACGTCAGGACAAAGAGGTTCTGGAATTAATTAATAAGACCTGAATCAATTACAATTCATGAAAGTCAATTTTCCAAGACTTATTGTATCAATAGTCATATGCCAGCTCGCAGGAATAATCGGCTCGTTCTTTACTACGCCTAACATTCCTACATGGTATGCTTTGGTCAATAAGCCTTGGTTTAATCCTCCGAACTGGCTCTTTGCGCCTGTCTGGACAACACTTTTCGTCCTTATGGGAATATCCCTTTATCTTATATGGGAGAAAGGCCTCGAAAAGAAGGATGTCAGATTTGCAGTTTCTGTCTTCGGAATCCAGCTTCTGTTCAATGTAATCTGGTCAGTCCTTTTCTTCGGGCTTCAGAATCCAATGCTCGCATTCGCAGAAATAATAATATTATGGCTTTCAATACTTGCAACAATAGTTTTGTTCTACAAATTATCGAGACCTGCGGCATTAATGCTCGTTCCGTATATTGCATGGGTGACTTTTGCCGCTGTCCTGAATTATTACATATGGATTCTGAATGTCTGAAAACGAAACAATGTATTTTCTTCCTGGATTATAAACGTTTTATTAAGTTTTCCAAATTTATTTAATATATGCCTCAGCATCTCTCGGTCATGGTTGTGGGAAGCGGTGCAAGGGAACATGCAATTTCCAGCGCATACGAAAAAAGCCGACATGTCGGAAGAATTATAGTCGCTCCCGGAAACGATTTCATAGGTTTTAAAAGGCAGAAGGAAGTTCTCATAGAGAAGGGGTGTTCATTAAAAGATCCTGAATCTATCCTGAGAATAGCGAGAAAATATAAACCTGATCTGATAGATGTTGCCCAGGATAATGCTCTTGAAAGGGGGACGGTTGACGTTTTGAATAAATCAGGATTCCAGACATTCGGCCCGACAAGAGGTTCCGCAAGAATCGAATGGGATAAAAGATGGTCAAGGGAATTCATGGAGAGGCATGGTATCCCACAACCTGAATTCAGTTACTTCGATAAAAGACGTCCGGCAATAAGGCATGTAAAGGGGATATACAGAAGAGATCCGGAATTTTTATTGTATACAAAGGCTACAGGTCTGTGCTCCGGAAAGGGAGCGCTCAAATCCACTAACAGCAGGGAGGCAATAAGAAATATTAAAAAAATGAAAATGTTTCCGGACGGAGCTGGAGATGTCTTTTTGGTTGAGGAAGGTTTAAGAGGCGAAGAATTCTCTTATTATGCCATAAGCGATGGCAGTACTTACCACCCTTTCAAATCCGCTCAGGACAACAAAACCGTCTTTGACTTTGATGAAGGGGACCAGACAGGCGGAATGGGGGCGGTTTCCCCCGCCAAAGTGACAGACGGCATTTCCCAGCAAATAGAAGAGGAACAGATTGCAAGGGCCATCGAAGGCATGGCTTCAGAAGGTATACCATACGAAGGAATTCTCTATCTTGGAGGAATTGTTGTCAATGGAAAACCGATGAATATAGAGTATAATGCAAGATGGGGAGACCCCGAATGCCAGGCTGTTTTACCTTCCGTTGAAACAGACTATATTGATGTTATACAGGCTTGCAAGGAAGGAAAATTAAGCGGTATTAAAATCCGCCAGGACGGCAAAACGAGGGTTTGTGTCGTGGGGGCTTCAAGAGGCTATCCCGGAAATTATGATAACGTTAAAGGAAAAAGGGTTTACGGAATTGAAAGAGCAATGGGGATGGATGGGGTAAGGATATTTGGTGCCGGCATAGATGTCCGGGATAAAAAATTTTATGCAAGTGGAGGAAGATTATTCAGCGTCGTGGCTGAAGGAAATGACATTCTGGAAGCAAGACAAAAAGCATATTCTGCTATTGCCTGCATTAGTATTGAGGGAAACAACCTGCATTACAGGACAGACATCGGCTGGAGAGACCTCAGAAGATTCTGGAACCATAACTAAATTTTGTATTCTTCCATCGCTTCCGGCACTATCACTTTTATCTTTGATTCCTTTGCAATTCCGAGAATTCTGTTCATTTCTTTCTTCCTGACGTCGCGGTTAATGTGAACCAGTGCCAGGCATTTTACATTGTTATCTTCTGCCATCTTTATGACGTCCGGGATGTAAAGATGTTTTTGCCCCTGTTCAAAGAAGTATCCCTCGTTTATGAGTATATCAGCATTCTTGCAAAGGTTCTCGTTTGTCAGCTTCCCGTCGCCTGTATAGCATAAGATATGCTTGCCATCAGAAATTCTTACTGCAAGATTTTCTATATGATGACCGGTTTTTTCGAATAAAATTTCGAGTTCATTTATTTGTTCATTTTTCCCAGGTTCCACTCCTAAGAATTCCACGGGAAACATGCCCGGTCTTGAAAGCAAACCTTTATACGCGTAATCGAATAGCTCTTTAATTATTTCCACAAGTTTTTTGTTGCATATTATCGATAATTTCTTTTTTCTTCCATCCTCGCGCATCCTGTTTACTATCTGAGGAAGGCCGAAGTAATGGTCTGCATGCTGGTGCGTAATATAAACAGCGTCAAGAAATTCCGGGTCGGGATTGTATTTCCATAACTGGGCAGCTGCACTGTATCCGCAGTCCAGAAGAAGCTTCGTTTCCGATTCAATCAGGATGGATGTGTTCGGGTGGTTCTCATCAAAAGCTTCTCCGACGCCGAGAAAAATAACCTTCATAATCAAAATATATAGTCACTCTTTTTATATCACATTCCTGAAATACATTCTTTCACGAGAGCTAGGAGATTGTGGAAGTGATACTTCAAACTTATATTTTATTCTGTCATACCTTACATGTGGTAAATTGTTAAAATTAAATCAATATTTTACTAGAGATGGATGGAAAAAAGACTATATGCAGACAAAGGAGGATATGAAGAAACTAAAAGGTATAGGTAACGTCCTATATTGGGATTTTTATTATTCTACGGGATATGGAGGCATTGCCGGATTGAGCAACGGTCTGAGTAATATGGGAAAAGGAAAATCATTCTCCGACGGATTCGGAGAGGGTTATGTTAACAATTTCTCCCTTGGCATGGGCGTAAACCTGGCATATCCTGTAATATTCAGGCAGCTTCAGAAAACCAACCATTACAGGCTGTATGCGAATTTATTTACACTCGGAATCAATGCAGGCTTCTTGGGCTGGCATTATCTGACAGGAACAGACAATCCCTTGCAGACTACATTGGCAACCACAGCGGCTGGGTTGCTTATGGCAAATAAACATGTTTCAGAAACAATTAATAAAGATTGAACCCGAAATCACGAAAGTCACTCTTTTATATCACATTCCTGAAATTCATTCTTATGGCAAATCTCACGGACAAAAAATACAGGGAAACCCTTGACTACATTTACAATCTTCACAGCTCCAAAAGCATACTCGGCCTTGAGAGGATAAAAAAAGCTCTTAAAAATCTAGGTAGTCCGGAGAAGAGTTTCAAATCAATACATGTCGCCGGAACCAACGGAAAAGGCTCCGTTGTCGCCATGATTTCTTCCGTGCTGAAGGAATCCGGTCTAAAAGTCGGAATGTATACCAGCCCGCACCTTGTCGATTTCCGGGAAAGAATCCAGATTAACGGAAGGAAGATAACGAAAAAAGACGTTGTCGAACTATCAGAAGAAATCAAAAACATTGATTCTGACATGACATATTTTGAGTTCGTGACAGCGATGGCCTTCCTATATTTTAAAAAGAAGAAAGTCGATTACGGTGTCATTGAAGTGGGGCTCGGCGGAAGGATTGACGCAACTAATGTAATCTTGCCGGAACTTTGTGTAATCACAAACGTCTCAAACGATCACGAGGAAATTCTCGGTTCGCATGTCGAGCAAATTGCAGCAGAGAAGGCCGGAATAATAAAGGAAGGCATTCCTGTCGTAACAGATGTAAAAGACGGTGTAAAGATTGTCGTCTGGGACTATGCGAAGAGCATGAACGCCCCTTTCATAACGGTTGAGGATAAAGCCGTCCGCCTTGATGTCAGCGACGAGAAGCAGGTTATTGAGATTTCAGGAAAGAAATACGGCCTTCCTCTTCTCGGGAATTTCCAGCTCGACAATGTTTCTATCGCTCTTAAGGCTCTTGAAATCCTGAAAAATGACGAGAAAAAAATAACGGAAAAAAGCATAAAATCGGGTATTGAGAAGACGAAATGGCCGGGAAGAATGCAGGTCATCTCCAGGAATCCTCTCATTATTATTGACGGAGCCCATAATATTGAAGGCGTCAGGTCGCTCATCAATTCTATCAAAAGCATGTATGAAGGAAAAATAGTCCCTGTGATTGGAATCAAGAAGACAAAGAATTACAGGGAGATGCTTAAGGAGTTCGAGAAGATAGCGGATTTCATTATATTCTCAAAATCCAATGTTGAGCCTGCCGACCCGAAGGAACTTCTTGAATGCGTCAGCGGGCACGGCATCGCGGTCGAGGACATCAGGAAAGCGATTGGCTTCGCGAAATACCTATGCAGGGACGAAGGAATGATACTTATTACAGGCTCCCTCTATTTTGTCGGCAATGTCATGGAGCAATTGAAGATAAAAGCCTGAATTATTCATTTCTAATTATGGTAAGAGTCAAAAATCTCGAAGGCCGTGGCTGGCAAACTTATCTTTCAGCTTTCGGAAACGGAGATATAAAAGTCGGGGCCCGTGTGATTACGGAGAATGGAAGATATTCAGCGAGGCCTGATTCTGGCTATTTGTGCGATTCCTCTGTAGGAAAGCCTAATAATGTTCATATAAGGAAGGCGATAGGCTCCGGACAGTGGGAAGCAGAAATAATAACTAATGAGAGAGGATGAAATCCGTCAGAATCCTCACGCCCTTTCCTGTTGCCCCGTGGCCGAAATACCATCTATGGTCGTCGTTGACAAAAACAGCGGCGCCTATATCGATATGAGCCCATCTGGTGTTTCCGACAAATCTGCTGAGGAATTCTCCGGCTGTTATGACCGATGCGACTCTGGGAGGTCCCAGCGTATTTATGTCCGCGTCTTTCGTTTTCAGGTAATCCAATAATTCCGGATAAAGGGGCATTCTCCACATTCTGTCATTGGTTTTCTGCCCCGACTTCAGAAGGCTGTCAGCTAACTCGTCGTCTCTTGACATAAGAGCCATGTAATCATAACCCAAAGCGGTGATGCAGGCTCCTGTAAGCGTTGCGATGTCAATCATTGTTTCGGGCTTGTAGTTCTTGTCAACATAGGCGAGAGCATCTGCCAGTATGAGCCGGCCTTCGGCATCGGTGTGTTCAACTTCTACTGTCTTTCCACTATAGCTTTTTATTATCTTTCCTGTTTTGTAGGCTTTCGAGCCTATCATATTCTCGACAAGCGGCAGGGCGAAAATAAAGTTCTTTTTCGGTCTGAACTTTATCACGTTTCTCATGACACCCATGAGGACAGCTACGCCGCCTATATCATCCCTCATATACTTCATGTATTCGGACGGCTTAAGGCCGAGTCCGCCGGAATCGTACGTGACGCCCTTCCCGACGAAAGCGGTGTATTTTCCCTTGCCCCCGTTGTATTTCGCTATGATGAGCTTTGGGGGGTAGGGGCTTGCACCGTTCACAGCAAGAATAAGGTTCAGCCCGAGCTTTTTTAATTCTTTCTCTTCAAGGACCTTGACACTGAATCCTTTCTTCCCGGAAACGAGTTTTTTTACTTCCCTTTCAATCTGGACAGAGTTCATGAAGTCGGAGTCGTCGTTGACAAGATCCCTTGCATAATTGACGCTCTCTGCTATGAATATGATCTTTTCAACTTCCTTTACATTTGATGATTTTATCATGGCTTTGGACGGCCCCGGAGCCTTTTCTGTAAGGTATTTTTCCCATGTGTATCCGCCTATGACTACACCCTCAGCAATTTCCGAATCTCTGCCTTTCATGGGGATTATCTGGATGGTATTGTATCCGGAAATGACCTGCGAATGGACAAGCTTTGCCGTTATAATCCTCATCTGTGTCGGGCTGAGTTCCTTTGTCTTCCCGCATCCGGCAAGAATAACAATCTTCTTGCTGTGGTTCGTAACGGGGACTATTTCAAACTTCTTTCCCGAGAAGAGGCCGCTGTTTATGAACTTCTGTATTTCAGCCTTCATCTCATTATCAAAAAATTCAACCTTTCTGACATCCTCTTCGCAGAAGAATTCTACGACCGGAGACTTCCAGTCGGTCTTTGAAACAACAACTGCCTGCATATTCCACTACCTCATCCGCTTTACCTTCTATAATTATGAACTATTTGATTTAAATTAAAAACTGAGAATAAAGCCTTCAGAAACTGGTTTGTTATTTTTTGCCTTTCCACGCCATCAGATAACAGAAAGGTGTGTCAGCGAATGCGATTGCTATCTTAACAAGATAGTGCGAGCCGACAACAGCAAACAGAGCTGTAATCGGGACAGCTCCTAAAAGGAAAAGCACTCCCATAAGAACCAAAGTATCAATCAGCTGGCTGACAACTGTTGATGCGTTGTTCCTTAACCAAAGATATTTTCCTTTCGTTTTCCTCTTCCAGAGATCGAACATGTACACATCATGCATCTGCGAAACCAGATAAGCTATAAGGCTCGCAGCAACAACCTTTGGCGTGAACATGAAAACGGCATTGAAAGCTTCGGCTCCGGTCCAATAATCTGCGCCGGGCAGAATAAAACCAAAACCAATGCAGGCAAGCATGATAAGATTTGCAATGAAGCCGTAAATGACAATCCTTCTGACCTCCTTCAGGCCGTAAAGCTCACCGTAAGCGTCTGTGACAAGAAAAGTTATGGGATAAAGCAGGGTTCCGACAGGCATTGTGAACCATAGTATAGAAACGAACTTGAATGAAAGAATATTGGCAGCTAAGAAAACCGTTACGAATAGAACCGCATAGAAAGTCTTCCTGTCGAACCATTCAAGGATTTTTGTTTTCATGTCTGTCTTAATTATAGCGGATATTTTTATAATCTTCGGTTCTTACTTAACCATATGGGAAAGATTGATGCTGAGAAAGAAATCAAGCGGATTAAAGAGAGAAACAAGAGAGTAGAAGCAGATAAGGCATGGGAGACAAGTAAAACAAGAAAAGCCGTGATAGCAGTTCTTACATATCTTGTTATTGTTTTGTTCATGTACTCTTTTGGAATTGAGATGCCATGGGTTAATGCGATTGTGCCAACAATGGGATTCGTGATTTCAACACTGACGATTGGAGCTTTAAAGGGGTTCTGGATAAAAAGAATATACAAAAGGAATTGATATGAGACCGGTCTTCTACATCGTCGCTGCAAACGTTGTGATGTTCTTACTCCAGCTGATAATCCCCGGCTTCACCGAACTGTTCGCATTGACGCCGGCACTTGCAACAGGTGGCATGTTCTGGCAGTTCCTTACATATATGTTCCTGCACGGTAGCTTCTTCCACATAGCAATCAACATGTTCGTGCTTCTGATATTTGCTCCGCGCGTCGAAGAGATTGTAGGACGGACAAGATTCCTGATATTATATTTTGCATCCGGCATTGTCTCAGGGATGTTCTACCTTCTCCTGACAGGAACGGGCTCTCAGATACTGATGCTGGGCGCATCAGGAGCGGTATATGCAGTAGTTGCCGCATTCGCAATACTTTATCCGAAAGAAGTCATTGTCGTATATTTCATGCCGCTTCCGGCTGCAGTAGTTCTTGTTCTTTTGGTCCTAATGGAAAGCGTATTCGGTCTTTTCGGCCTTCAGGCGGGAGTCGCCAACTGGGGGCATCTTGGGGGGCTCATAGCCGGTGCTGCCCTCATGTTATACTGGAAAAAGAAGAAAATCGCTGAAAGGAAGCAGATTCTGGAGTATGTGGTTCAAATATAGTTTATTTGTCTTTTCCGAATCTGGAATAATTGAGTCCGGGTTTTTCCGGCGCAGAATGCGGTAAAGCAAATCTTCTTTCCTGATATAATTCCTGTAAACGGGGATTGTACGGAAATGCATCTGCATTGTATTCTATAATCGGAAATGAAATTCTTGTCATAATATCACTTTTGCGATAATTTTTATAAAAGAGAGTTTATCCAGAAACAATAAAAATCATTCATATCATTCTTCTTCTATGAAAGACATCATCCAGCGAGGGGCGGAAGCCGTCCTCTACAAGGACGAGCTGGAAGGAAAGACGGTCCTCGTAAAGGAACGGATAAAGAAAGGATACCGCGTCGAACAGCTCGACGATGAAATCCGTTCATCAAGGACAAGACATGAGGCTCGCCTCATGGAACGTGCAATCGGCTCGGTCAACGTTCCGAGAATCCTCAAGACTGAGAAGTTTAAGATAATCATGGATTTTATAGAAGGGAGGAAGCTCAAGGAAGCGCTTCTCGATATGGATAAGAAAGAAGTAAAGAATGCATGCTCAGAGATTGGAAAGATGGCAGCAAGTACCCATAATCTTGGAATAATCCACGGGGACTTAACGACTTCGAACTTCATTGTTGAGAAAGACACGGGGAAAATCTTTCTGATAGATTTCGGACTTGGGAAGTTCGAAAGAAAAGTCGAGGCGAGAGCAGTAGACCTCCATCTTCTTTACGAAGCCCTCAAGTCCACGCATTTCGATGTTCTCGACATTGCATGGGATTCCGTCACCGATTCATACAGCAGGAACGTCGAGGACTGGAAGAAAATAGAGAGCCGCATCGAGCAGATTAAAAAAAGGAGAAGATATAAGTAATGTAAACCGTTTAAGCAATTATTTTCTATGCCCGGGAAAGTGGATGAAAAGAAATCCAGATCAAAAACAGCCAGTAGAAGAAAAAAACATAAAACAATAAAATTCCCCAAAGTATGGAAAGATAATGTTCCGACAATTCACTTCATAATGACGGGCGGAACTATTGACTCATTCTGGGAGAGGTCAAAAGATACCGTTAAGCCGCACAAAGAGTCGGTAATCCCGCAGTTCGTAAAATCCCTTGATATTTATGAGAATCTCGAATTCACAGAGATATGCATGAAGGACAGCAGGGAGCTCACTTCGGAGGATCTTAAAGCTCTCCTGAAGGTAGTTGAGGAAAGCCCTCATAAGAGAATAATAATCACACATGGAACATATACTATGTCCGACACTGCAAAATTCCTTAAAGCGAGACTAAAGAAGAAGGATAAAATCATAATTCTGACAGGCTCCCTTGTCCCTCTTACAGGTTTTGCACCTTCAGATGCCCCCTTCCATCTGGGATATGCAATAGCGATGACCCAGAAGCTTGAGCCGGGAATATATGTATGCATGAACGGAAGGGTTCTTGAGCCGGACGAAGTATTCAAGTACCTTTATGAAGCCAGATTCATGTCCATTTTTGGGGAAATCTAATACAACCTCATCCCATTTTCCACTTTCTTATCAACTGTAGTCAATACAACACCCTCATGTGTATCAAAACCCGTGACTAGAACTTCAGACAAGAAAGGCCCAATCTGCTTGGGCGGGAAGTTTATAACACAAACGACCTGTTTGCCAATCAGCTCTTCCTTGTTTCTGTAAGGGCCTGTTATTTGGGCGCTTGACTGCTTTATCCCTATTTTGGGTCCGAAGTCAATCCTCATCCTGTAGGCAGGCTTCCTTGCTTCGGGAAAATCCTCCGCGGAAATTATTGTTCCCACCCTGAAATCCACTTTTTCAAAGTCATTATAGTTTATTGGTTCTTTCATGGGAGACCTCTGTAATTTATACACAAATACAGCGCATTTTCGTAATATTATTCTTTAATTTTTTATTCGTAACAAAAAGTTTAAATATGTTACATTTATATATTTATACCCCATAATTGATAAGATAAAATTTTTTGGAGGGCTCCTATGGATTTCTGTCCGAAATGCGGCGCTGTACTCGTAAGTAAAAAATACGAAGACAAGAAAGGCGAAAAGATATTTCTCACGTGCAGAAAGTGCGGCATGGTGAAGAAGAAGTACAAGGCCATTGAAATCAAGGAAGAAGTCGTGGAGAGCCCGCAGGACCAGGTAATCATTGTCAAGAAGAACGCTGAAGCTCTCCCGAAGACAATTGTCAACTGCCCGAAGTGCGAGAACAACGAAGCATACTGGTGGACGCAGGAGATAGAAGTCAGCGACGAGGACAGCGTCATTGCGACATTCTTCAAGTGCACAAAGTGCGCCCACAAGTGGAGAGAGTATTAGAATTCTCCTCTTGGACTGAAAGCAAAAAACCGGTTTTTATTTAACCAACTTCATACATTATTATAACTATATGAGGCATCAGGACATCGTTATTTTGATTTCCATCTTATACTTTCTACTGGTAATTCCTGTTCATGTATCTTCAATGGAATATAGCTTATATTACGATAACAGAGCAAGCAGCGTTTATCATGACCCTTATGCATTGGCACCCCACAGTTATATTTTCCAGTGGAACAATCCATATACAGAAAACAATGGATATATAATACATCAGGTGAACATGACAGCCTACTACAGGTCTGCCAAATTCTATAATAATAATTGTATACCAAACTCTGAAACCAACAAAGGCATGGAACTCTATGTGAGAAATACGTCAACCGCAACAAACTGGCTCAATATAAAGGAAAGCAGTTCAAACACATACAATTATTTCAGCGACGATGTCAGGAATTCTATCGACAGGAATAATTATTCTGTAATGCTGAAAGCCCAGGAAAATGATAAGTATTATTGCGTCGAACTTAGAAATGCCTCCCTGCTGATAAATTATACAGAGGTGGGCTGGGTTGAAATAACAACCGATACAGAACTTCCGGATAATATTCCGTTGCAAAGTTCTGACACAATTACTTTCAAATCAACATGCAAGGACGGCTACTGCGGGAAAATGACTTATGAGCTTTATTCCACCGAAGACAATATCAGAGCAACAAACACATTTATATCCACAAATTATCTGGGGACGGATACCGGAGAAACAGAAAGCGAGGAATTTCAAATAGAGATAACAGGCGTTAATCCGGGCGAAGATTACATCAGTGTCAGGGCGACAGGCTTTTATAATAATCAGGACCTCGGTATACGCGGGGAGAGCATTGAGATTCCGGTGACCGTAAGCACTGAAAGCGGAAGTTCTGAAACTTTGGGCAGATTGCAAATAGCGAACGCCAATTGCCCGGATCCTACGGTGCCAATATACCGGGGAGAAGATATTATCGTGGGTGCAACAGTTAAATGCATAGAAGGGGACTGCGGAGACGTAACCGGAACTATCTCCACGGGGCTTGGAGTTTCCGGATCCCGAAATATAAATCATATTTTAGACAGAGACAAGAGCTACAATTTCAACTGGACTGTATCTACCGATAATGCTGTTATAGGAGATGACGGATATGTGTATATGGGTTTCAGCGCTCCGGGGATTGATTCGGTTCAGGAAATATGTAAACTGTATTTCAGATATGACACATTGCCAACTACGACAGGTCTAAGCATAGAAATAGACTATCCCAAAGTCGCATCTCTTACAGCTCTTAAGACGGATGAACAGTTTGAGCTTTCGGGAAGATGTATAGGCGACTGTACCGGAATAATAAAATGTTACGCCCTTTATAAGAACTCTTTCACACCGGCTTTCAGTGAGATCGGACCGGATACCCAGATATATTTGGCTGATAGCATACACCCAAACCCCATGGACTGCGGGACCCTGGCTAAATGGAACCTTAAAGCCAGGGATTCGGGAACGTACGAACTGGGGATAAAGGCTGTTAAGGCCGGCTCCCCGTCCGTTACACAGAATACGGGCCTGATAGAGGTTCACGGCGATGATGATTCTGCAGCAGATAATATAATGTTGGACATAGTCTCCCCCATGGTTTCCGAGGCATTTAAAAGAGGGCACGAATTTGACATAGAGGTAAAGGCGTATAAAGATGGATCTTATTGCACAGACTGCATACTGACGGCTTCTTCGCAATTTATGGAAAGCGATGTGACGCTTGGATACTCGAACGGCTTACATACAGGCAAGGGCAGAATCAGCGAGATAGCGGCTGCAGGCCTTGGAAAAATAAAGATAACGGTAAACCAGAAATTCGAAGAGGAAAAGGATTTGACGGTCGAACCGATAATACAATTGTTGACTGGTTCGACTGACAGGCAGATTTACAACACCTTTGATGAAATAAAGATAATAGGAGTTACTGAAAAAAGGGCATATGTAAGTGCTGAACTTGTATGCGGGGATACATACAAGAAAAAATCGGACAGCTTCCAGGCCAATGGCCTCGGCGCGTATTCTATTGATAATATCGTTATCTCCAGAGCGGTTCCGGCCGGCTCCTGCCAGATAAAAATCGAGGTAGTGGATGCTTATAATAACCGCGGCGAAAAAACCCTTGATGTGATAATAAACCCCTCTGATATGAACAACTATAATCTGGCAATATTGTCGCCTTCAACTTCTGCCGGAAAGATAACAAAGGGCGAGAAAGTTCCTATAATAGTCAGGGTAACACAAAACAACAGGGATATTAAAAACATGATAGTGAACTGCACTGATATTAATGGAGATTACACGCTCCTGCTTGCTCAGGAAATCGATGAAAAAGAAAACGTGTTTTACAGAAGAGAATATAACGTCCCTTTGCATCACAATAAAACCGAATGGGTCCTTGTCTGCATCGGGGAAAATAACGATGAATACGGAACAAACTCCGTTATATTGCAGCTTGAGGGAGCCGGGCTGACAATAAAGGTTCTTGAACCCTCGCATTATGAGCAACTGTTGCCGGGACAGACCGTAAAGGTGAAGGTAAAAGCCGAATACGGCAACGGCGTTCCTGCAAACGATGCATCAATAAGAATGAGGATAAACGGCGAGGATTATGTTATTTTAGAAAGGGGAGTTGAGCCCGGGACATATGTAGGAACATTTGATACTGGAGAAAGGGAAATGCTATCCTTTGACTTTTCAGCAAGCGACGACAAAGGGATTACCGGAGGTCTTGAATCTTTCATGATGACGGTCAAGAAACCGGATATAGGAGACTACCTTTTCTATATAATAGGCGCTGTAATCCTTATTGTTATAGTGTTCTCCGCAGTGGTCGTATATGCGAGAAAGGGAAAGACGACCGTCATAACAAAGACAGAGAAAATCGACATGGAGGAGGTCGAAAAGAAGGTCCAGCAGAAACACATGACAGACAGGAGGTTAGTGATAAAGGAGAAGCTGAGGGACCTGCAGCTTGAGTTTGAGAACATAGAGAACGATATTGATATGCTTCACTCGGAATATTTCAGAAGGGAGATCGATGAAGAGACCTTTGTGAAGCTACTTCAGGAAAGGAAAGAAAGGAAAGAAAATATAGCATCAACAATGAGCGGGCTGGCAAAGGAACTGGGGGAAATCGAAGTAAATGATAAGTCTGCGAAAAAACAGAAATGGGGGGACAATGTCAATTATGGCGAGAATGAAGGAACTGCTTAAGATTGCAGAAAGGATACGGAATGCAGAACTAAGGAAAAAGACAATATCAATTCTGAAAAATCCCTTCCTTTCCAACAGGAATTTTTCAGGAAAGCACTCAGGATTCGAAAACGCCCCCGCATCGCTTAACTGGCATCATGTTTATGAGGGAGGCCTTGCCGAACATACACTGAGCGTCACTAAAATGTCGGTCAGGATTGCCGAAGTCCTGAGGAGTGTCTACGGGATAAAGACTGATACGGACGTTCTGATAGCGGGTTGCCTCCTGCATGATATAGGGAAAGTGTTTGAATATATAAAATCCAAGGATGAATGGGATAGTTCAGAGATTCTTCTGGACCATACGATGCTTGGAACTTCGGAACTTTATTCCAGAGGATTTCCGCCGGAAGTGATACATATGGTGGCTTCGCATTTCGGCGACAAAGGACCGACGCCGCCTATGACAATCGAGGCAAAGATACTGTCAGCGATTGATCTCTTCGATGCCGGACTCGAATCGGAAAGCTCATCCGAAGAAGATGAAACGTCAAGCCTTCTGGATCTGATTAGGGATATAAGGAGTAAATAATATGCAGACCATACCTTTCCTGCCTTTCAAGAGAGAAATAGCGTTGAAACTGGCCCATAGGTTCATGGGATTCGGGGAATTCGTATCCAAATTCTTTCCGAGAATGAAATATGACCTGAAGGAATCGGAAATAGATTTCGAGCCAAGGGAATGGGCGACCTTTTCGCTGATAGGTTTTTTCCTGTATTATTTTTTAATAGCAGCCGTGATGTTCCTTGTCACTTTCCGATACCTCGACATTCTGATTGCAATGGGACTTGCGATAGGCAGCGGTTTCGGTGTGGGCGGAATGGTCTTTTTCATCATTTCAATGTATCCCAAGGTGCAGATTAACAAGAAGGTGAGGGAGATAGAGAAGAATCTTCCCGGCGCCCTGCACCAGATTCTTGTCCAGATAAGGGCAGGCGTTCCTTTATTTCAGTGCATAACAGGCGTCGCCAAAAGCGGCTACGGGAGGCTTTCAGAGGAGATGAAAAAGGCGATGAATGAAATAAACACGGGGAAATCCGAGGCGGCTGCCCTGGAACTGATAGCAAGGGACACACCATCACTTCATTTCAGGAGAATAATGTGGCAGCTTGTAAACTCAATAAAATCCGGAGCAGATGTCGGAGAGACAATCAAGGAGATTGTAAATGATATCTCGGTTGAGCAGAGAATAGCGATAAAGAAATACGGCTCAACGCTGAACCCCATGACAATGATGTACATGATGCTTGCCGTCATAATGCCGACCCTTGGAATAACATTCCTGCTTGTGCTCTCGACATTTTCAGGCGGGCTCAACATGGACATCAACATGATTCTGGTGCTTATAATGATATTTCTCGTAATCTTCCAGTTCATGTTCATAGGGATGATAAAGTCGAGGAGGCCTGCCGGAATAGACTAGAAGTGGTTTTATGATAAAGAAAATGCTTCCGTACCCATACAGGATAAGAGTAGAGACAATGCTCAAAGATGCCGGAATGTCGATGGACATAGGAAAGTTCTTTGCAAAAGCCCTTATAGTGAGCATACTGGCGGCAACAGTTGCAGGCTTTTTTGCAGGCGAATACGTAATATTTGTGTATGCCGGGGTTTTTGGAGGGACGTTCGCCCTTATGCATGGCCTCATCTACATTGCAATGGAAAAGAGGGTCAATTTTGTTGAGGAGATACTGCCGGACACGCTGGAGCTGATGGCGGCTAACATGAGGGCGGGATTCATTCCCAGCAGGGCTCTCGTCCTTTCAGCACGCGAAGAGTTCGGGCCTCTCGCAGATGCAATAAAAGAATCGGGGAAAGAGATGCTGACAGGCGGAAGCCTTGAAGATGCCTTCAGCAGGCTTGGAAAATTCGTAAAATCAGACATCCTTGGAAGCACCATGAAACTCATAAATGAGGGAACGAAGTCCGGCGGAGAGCTTGTTGCCCTTTTAGAGGAGACCGCGATAGATATCAGAAGAAAGCACGCTATAAAGAATGAAGTAAAGGCAAACATACTTATGTATGGCATTTTCATAGTGTTTGCCGGTGCCATCGCCGCTCCAGTCCTCTACGCGCTCACGATACATCTTGTTGCCATGATGTCGCAGTTCGGGGCTTCCACTTCCGCGGGAACATCATCAGTCCCGATGATGGGAATGGGAATGTTCTCCGGTGGCGGTGGCGGGGCGCAGATATCCCCGGATTTCCTGTTCATTTTCTCCATATTATCCCTTATCATAACTGCATTCTTCTCAGGCTTAATCATAGGCATAATCGATAGCGGCAAGGAAAAAAGCGGAATAAAATACATACCAATTTTCGTAATATTGGCACTGGTAATATTCCTGGTGTCAAACGGCATGCTGGATGCATTCTTCGCCGGGATGATGTAAATAATTATATATAAAGGAACCGCCCCTAATAATTAAGTAATATTTAAAAAGAGGTGAATTGGGATGAGATTTTTAAAAGGTCAATCTGCAATGGAATACCTGATGACCTACGGCTGGGCAATAGTAATCGTTATAATCGTTGCAGCCGCTCTGGTAGCCCTCGGTTTCTTCGACGTGCCGACGCCAGAGGCAGCTACAGGCTTTGAATTGGGCGCTCCTGCGGCAGGTTCATGGAATCTGGATGCAAGTGACGGTAGCTTTGCGTTCAGAATGACGAGTAGCAAGTCATATAATGTCAGAATTACAGGCATTACAGTAGAGAATGCGGCAGGAACCGATTGCACTGTACCACTTGTAAACGGCGTTGATCCGGCTACAACACCCGTATCGGTTGCAACAGGCCAAACCATAGCCGTCACAGCAAACTGCTCAGTATTGGGTCTTGGCGCAGGTTCCAAGTACAATCTGAACATAGCTTTTGACTACGACAATGTAGATGGCGACTTCACTGGCTTATCAGATTCAGGAACAGTCTCGGGTACAGCAAGTGAGTAATTGCTGTAACCCTTCTTTCCCTTTCTTTTGCTCTTTTGGTAGGTTTTTTATTATCCCACGATTTTTTCAGGATTTATTAAAATCAATATATACGTTGGACTTTCCAGAATAAATCATCAGAAAATGGGATGAGGAGCCCGGATGAAGGGATAAGGTGAAATGGAATGAGCAAGCGCTTTAGTGGCTTGTAAGCATTCATTTACATCCGGGCTATTTGATTGTAATTGGAAGTAGGGTTTATAAACTTTTCGTACCGGTCACCGGTCCGGGGAGCCTATATAAGCTTAAAATATTTATATATAATCAATATAATAATAGGAGTAGAGTAGCTGATTCTTATGACAGAAGACATTGATAAGATGAAATTAAAGACGGGTACCACCACGGTGGGTCTAGTCTGCAAAGGAGCGACAATCCTTGGCGCAGACAGAAAGGCGACCATGGGCCATCTCGTGGCCAGCAAGGAAGCCCAGAAGGTTTACCAGATAGACGATAACCTCGGGATGACGATAGCCGGCTCAGTGGGTGACGCTCAGGCAATAATAAGATACATAAAGGCAGAACTAAAGCTGTACGAGCTTAACGAGGACAAAAAGATGTCCGTTGCGTCCGCAGCGACTCTGGTAGGGAATATACTTTATTCAAGCAAATGGTATCCTTACTGGCTGCAGCTGATTGTGGGTGGCTATGACACCGCTCCGAAGCTTTTCAGCCTGGGACCAGACGGCTCCGTTATGGAAGAGAAGTATTTCTCATCAGGCTCCGGCTCTGTTATGGCCTTCGGCGTCCTTGAAGACGGCTTTAAGGAAGGCATGGAGATTAAAGATGCTATGAAGCTGGTGGCTAAATCAATTAAAGCCGCCACGAAAAGGGATATTTACTCCGGCGGAAGCGGAATAGATATTTCGGTTATAGAAAAGGGAAAATTCAAAAAACTCACGGATGCTGAAGTAGAAAAGCTTTTGGAATAATCCCATTTTTCATTTTTATTACA
Organism: Candidatus Aenigmatarchaeota archaeon; assembly: GCA_016932735.1. Lineage (GTDB taxonomy): Archaea > Aenigmatarchaeota > Aenigmatarchaeia > QMZP01 > QMZT01 > JAADIF01. The sequence goes on along the minus strand of JAFGCI010000006.1, from coordinate 9,408 downwards.
CCAATTTGCAGCCATTATACTTATTGATTAGACAAAAAGAAGGAGATAATATGAATATTTTAGATGAACTAAAAAATAATCTGCCCGCAAATGCGAAGATATCGGAAGTCATGTTCGAGGCCTCGGAGATAGTCCTTTACACCAAAAACAAGAGCTTCTTCATAGACAACGAGGAGTACATCAGGAAGATAGTATCCAATCTCAAGAAAAGGGTAGAGGTAAGGCCGGACATATCGATTACGGGAGACATATCAAAAGTAGAAAAAATAATAAAGGAGATCGTCCCCGAAGAGGCCGGTATCAAAGCAATTTATTTTGAGCCCGAGATGGGAAAGGTCGTAATAGAATCCCAGAAACCGGGTCTTGTCATAGGAAAGGGCGGCGAGACCTACAAGAAGCTCAAGGAAAGGACATTATGGCTCCCGAAAATAGAAAGGGCCCCTGCCATTGATTCAAAGGTTGTGAGGGCAGTAAGGAATCTTTACCACACTGAAATTGATTACAGAAAAAAATTCCTCAATTCGCTTGGCCAGAAAATAAACACGGAGCCCGACAAAAAGGTCGATGAAAGGGACAGGTGGGTCAGGATGGCCGTCCTTGGCGCAGGGCGCCAGGTCGGAAGAAGCTCCATTCTGGTTGAGACTAATTATTCAAACATACTTCTGGATTGCGGTGTTGACGTATCTCTGGATAGATACCCATATCTGGAAGTGCCTGAATTCAATATAAGCAAGCTTGATGCAGTAGTCCTTTCACATGCTCATGTAGACCATTGCGGATACATTCCATGGCTTTATGAGAACGGATACAATGGACCATTATATTGTACTGCCCCGACAAGAGATCTTATGGTTCTGCTTTGTCTGGATTATATTGACGTCTGCCAGAAAGACGGCAGGAGCGCCCCATACATGAAAAAGGCGGTTGAGACCGCCGTAAAACATACCATAGCAATTGATTATGGAGAAGTTTGTGACATAACAAACGATACAAGGCTCACTCTCCAGCCGTCATCCCATCTTCTGGGTTCATCGCTTGTGCATCTTCATATAGGCGACGGGCTTCATAACATACTTTATACAGGAGACCTCAAATACGGACCCACAAAGCTGTTTGACCCGGCATACACGAATTTCTCAAGGGTCGAAACGATTGTTACTGAATCGACTTATGGCGGTCCAAACGACATGATGCAGCAGATGAAGGAATCTCATGAAAGGTTGCTGGATCTCGTGAACAAGACGATGAAACGCGGCGGAAAGGTCCTTATACCATCTTTTGCAGTCGGGAGAGGCCAGGAAATAATGTCAATCCTTGCCCAGAGCAATTTCGAATATCCGATATATATGGAAGGAATGCTTTTCGATGCTACGGCTATTCATACAGCATATCCGGAATACCTTTCAAGGGGCCTTCAGAAGGAGATATTCCATAAAGGCAACAATCCCTTTGTATATGAAAAATTGAAGCATATAGTCCACAGGGAAAGGGACGATGTCATAGATTCAACAGAGTCGTGTGTTGTCATAGCGACATCAGGAATGCTTGTTGGCGGACCTGCAATTGAATACCTGAAGGCGTTCGCATCAGACAAAAGAAATATGCTTCTTTTTGTCGGTTATCAGGCAGAAGGAACACTGGGAAGAAGGATACAAAAAGGACACAAAGAAATACCCATATCGGCCAGGAACGGAAGGAACATGTCTCTCCCAATCGAACTTGAAGTTGAGACCATATCAGGCCTTTCAGGACATTCCGACAGACGCCAATTGATGAACTTCATCTATAAACTTTCCAAAGGAACAAAGCTCGAAAGGGTTGTAACGGTTCACGGAGACAACTATACCTGCGTCGAATTTGCCCGTGATGTCCATCGCTCCCTTAAGGTTGAGACAATAACACCAAAAAATATGGAAGTAATGCGTCTCAGATGAAATCCCCGATTTTCCCTTTATTTATATTATTTTTCCTGACATAATATTTTGGACAAGTCAGGAAAATATAATGAAAGACATATCCCATCCCAAATATTCTATGCCTCCAATTACTATAATTAACAGTTACTGTGCGATGCAAACATATTTATACCTAACAGCACCTTAATTTCAAAAATCGGAAGTTGGCAGCCGCCAACGCAAAACGAGAACAAGGTTGCATACAATGAGCTATACACTGATAATCGCTGAAAAACCAAATGCCGCGCAAAGGATTGCAGACGCACTTTCCGATGACGGCAAAGTTGAAAAGGTGAATAACAAAGGGGCTTCTTACTTCAAGATTGAATGTGGAACGCATCCGATAATAGTTGCACCTGCAGTCGGGCATCTTTTTGTCCTTGACGAGAAAAAGGATTCAAAGAACGGCTGGAATTATCCTGTTTTTGATGTCGAGTGGCGGCCCACTTACAAGGACAAGGGAAATACATGGTCTAAAAAATATTTTGATAATCTTTCCAAACTTTCGGGAGATGCTGATGAACTTATCTCGGCATGCGACTATGATGTTGAAGGCTCTACAATAGCTTTCAATATAATAAAATTCATCTTCAAAAAGGAGGACGGAAGAAGGATGAAGTTCTCTACACTGACTAAAGGTGACATCTACGAAGCATACCAGAATGCGTCAGAACATCTGGATTTTCCCGTAATTAAAGCCGGAATCGCAAGGCATTTTGTTGACTGGTTCTTTGGCATAAACCTTTCAAGAGCGCTCACTAAATCGCTCCAGAAAGGAGGCTCATTCAAGGTCCTTTCAACAGGACGCGTCCAAGGGCCTACCCTAAAGATACTTGATGAAAGGGAGAACGAGATAGCATCATTTGTTTCAAAGCCTTTCTGGCAGCTGGAGCTGAAAGGAATCCTCAAAGGTGCCGATATAGCAGCTTTGCACATCGCAGGGCAGATATGGGAAAAGGATACAGCTGAACAGATATTCAGTAAATGTGAAGGAAAGGAAGCCATTGTCTCTGATATTATAAAAAAGAAAATGAATCTCAATCCCCCATTCCCCTTTGACCTGACGACATTGCAAAGAGATGCATACGGACTATTCGGCTACTCGCCGAAACAAACTCTTGACATAGCACAGACACTCTATGAACAGGCAGCCATAAGCTATCCGAGGACATCGAGCCAGAAACTTCCTGCAAAGCTGGGCCATAAAAATATACTGAACAGGCTGCTTTCCCAGAACGAATTCTCCGATTCTGTCAGAAAGATTCTGTCAATGGAAAAGATTTTCCCCAAGGAGGGCTCTAAGACAGATGCGGCGCATCCTGCAATATATCCGACAGGAGGCGTTCCCACAAAACTGAATCCGCAACAGAAGAATATATATAATCTTGTTGTGAGAAGATATCTTGCCACGTTCGGCGACCCGGCAGTCAGGGAATCTATAAAGGTGACAATAGATGTCAATGGGGAAAAGTTCGAGACGACCGGAACGACGACTCTGGTACCGAACTGGATTGAGCTATATGGGAAATTCGCAAAGTTCAAGGAAACAGTCTTGCCTGTGATAACTAAAGGCGACAAAGTGGATAAGCATAAGATTGAAATTCTTTCGAAGAAGACACAGCCACCCAATAGATACAATCAGGCTTCAATACTAAAGAAGATGGAAGACCTCGGCCTTGGAACAAAGGCTACGAGAGCCCAGATTCTCCAGACGCTTTATGACAGGGAATACATAAAAGACCCTTCCATTTCGGTGACCACTTTAGGAAAAGTCGTTGTTGAAACCCTTGACAAGTACTCACCTGAGATAGTATCGATAGACCTCACAAAAAACCTTGATTCTGAGATGGAGAAAATACAGGAAGAGGATTCTTCCGAAAAGCCTGTGATTGAGCACGCGAGAAAGGACCTTGAGAGAATACTTGCGAAGTTCAAAGAAAGCGAGGCAAAGATTGGCGGCGACTTGGCCTCGGGAATGAAGGAGATGGAAGCTGAGAATCGGTTCATCGGAACCTGCGACAAATGCGGAAATGGAAAGCTTAATGTAATTTATTCAGGAAAGACGGGAAAGAGGTTCGTGAGCTGTGATAAATATCCTGAATGCACGAATACATTCGGCCTTCCGCAGAAAGGCAATCTTACAGTTCTTGATGAGCCGTGCAAGAAATGCGGTCTCAAAGTTGTCTCGATAAAGACAAAAGGCAAAAGGCCGTGGAAGCTCTGCATAAAATGCGGATTCGTTAATGGAATTTCTTCAAAAGATTCTAAAAGTACTGATAAGAAAAAGACCGGAGGAAAAAGGGCTTCCGGGAAAGCTAAAGAATAGATTTTACTTTATCGACATCCACATCAGTATTTATGCAACCTGATTTTGAAAGCTCAACCCCGTTTATAGGCATTTCAAGATTCTCTGCCGCAAGGATAAGTTCCTTCATGCAGGCTACACCGATGACACCTTTAGGCTCGTATTTCCGGATTATCGAAAACATCATTGAGCCTCCGGGGACTATGAATACTTTATATCCCTTCCTTTCGGCGTATTTTTTTATCTGACCAACCTTACAGTCCTTATTGCATTCTGCACATTCATAGCCTTCTTCTGTCATTTTAGCTTTGCATTTGTCGGCTTTGCGAAGACAATGTGGGAGAAACAGTATTTTATCCTTCGGCTCAAAAGACTTCATCTTTTCCCTGTATACCATATTCTTGATTTCTACATAAAGCCTGTCAACATTTTCGGGCTCTTCTCCAAGAACTGAGAGTGCTTTTTTGAGCGTGTTCCTTGTCCCAAGATCAACACCGAGATTGATAAGCCTGTTTACAAGATCTTTCATAATGAACTATTATTGGTCGTGAAAGATTTTTAACTATCTTCCGAATTTTAATCTTCATTACCATTCTTATCCATGGTGGCTTCTGCGAAACTTTGTGTAATTTGCAAGGGCGGCCGCAATCTCTGCGGGAACAACCCGTGCCCTCTTCTGACAAAATTCAACATGGAGAATAAGGTGTTCAAAACAATAGGGAATGATTTCTTCGGAAAGTCGCCTTCTATTTTCGTGGGAAGATTCGGCTATCCTAACGTATCTTTAGGGCCGATGGGTTCCCTGCAGGACGATATAAACGACAACCCTTCCGAGCTTTTTGGAAAGAGCTACCAGGAGATTATAAATCAAAGATCCCTCCTCCTTCGCTCAAAACATAGTGAAAGCGTGTTCTCAAAATCGAAATTCGTCGAGCAGAATCAGGAGATTGCTTTGTCGAGCAGGAATGTTGATATTGAGCTTGAATTCAAAAACAAGCCATCATATAATATCCAATTTTCCGATATACACCAGCCGATGGGGCCGAGCGTTTCAGTCAAAAAATTTGACCTTGCCGAAAATGTTCCAATACCTAGGAAAGTCGATAGCCTTGTCAATGATGAAGTCTTATCGGCAGACGCAAGCTTTACTCTGTATAAGTTCGGCTACGATGTCAGCAAGATTTCAACTATACTCTCGTCAGGAATCCTCGGGCAGGAAAAAAAGAAAAAGCTGGTTCCGACAAGATGGTCAATCACAGCAACCGATGACACTGTTGCAAAGAAGATGCTGAAAAGTATAAGGGAATATACTGAGCTTTCAGATTTCATGGTTTTTTCAAGCTTCTACATGGACAATCGATTTGAAATCCTCCTTATGCCAGGCTCATGGGAATATGAGAATTTCGAGACATGGGCTCCTGGGACTCCGTGGGGCTTCGCCATTGATAATGGCCTGAATTCTCAGGCACAGAACTCAAATTCAAATGAAATACGTGTGATAAATAAACCTCAGATGCTGGTCGAATATGAGCCCCTTAGTGGGAGAACCAGCTACGCTGACCAGGAAGGCGGCGGATATTATGCGGCCAGAATAGCTGTCTCTGAGAAGCTCTATCAGATGAAAAGGCAGGCAAAAGCCGTTGTTTTCAGGGAGATATATGAGGGTTACATAATACCACTCGGCGTCTGGCAGGTCAGGGAGAACGTCAGGAATGCGATGAAATCTGTCCCGAAAAGGTTTTCGACGATGAAAGAAGCTCTTGACGATATCAGAACAAGGCTGAAGATTGACATGAAAGAATACATTCGAAAAAGTAAAATATTGAGGCAGAGGAGATTGATAGATTTTCTAATCTAATATCTCTGCGATTCCATTCCGTTCTGCCTATAATAAGGATAGTTAGAGAAGAACTCTCTGTCTTGGTCGACTGCTTCTGCCATTTCCGGTGAATATCGCGGCTGTTCATTATAACTGTCGTCTGTTTTGTGTCTCCTGTAAAGGAGGTATATGATTAATATGAGCAACAGAAGTGCTATAAATGACATTATTATGTTTCCAGCGCCCCAAAGGCTCAGTCCGGTTACTATGTAGTTGCCTGTCAGTGTTGCCGCACCCGCGGCTCCGGACGCCAGCGGAAGGAACCTTCTTGCCGCATCCTCTTCGTAATCATTCACATATACTTTGACATCCTTCCTGAACGTCTTTCCGGACTCGCTTGAAACCACGATGTTAAGATTGTATGTGCCGGAGCCTTTTGGAGTCAGGACAATCTTTTCTGTCCTCTTTCCACGGACTTCGACATCATTGTCATAGTGAAGCCAGCTCTCGTCCATTCCTCCCACATTTATTGTGAAAGTCTGCTCCGAAGGGGAATTCATCTCTATGTATATCTGTCCGGTTGAGAATGCATCCATCTGCATATCCCTGGGATAAATGTCAACATATTCCTCGCCAGGAACAAATCCGGGCGTTGTCTCGCCTACATAAATGACTCCTGTTTCGCTGTCAGTAGAGCCGCAATCCATCTTCGCATCTATTTTCAGGTCATGCCTGCCTTCCTCGAGACCGAAGTCAAAATGTCTGCTGATTTCAGAGCCGGATGCCATGTAAACCGTGTAAACGCCTTTCACACTGCCGTCTACTGTTACCTTCAGTTCAAGGTTTGCATTCCTTGAGCCTGAGTTCAGAACGCCGACTTCTGCCCATGAAAGCTTGTTTGCATTTGTGTTCCTTGAGAAGTCAAAGCTCTTTATGGAAACTCCGCAGTTTCCTGTAGTGCATGTCGGGCATATGTTGCATGAGGGGTAGCATGATGGTTTGTAATAGTCGTCTATCATAACAGTATAGCTCTCTTCGTCCGTGTTGCCGTTGTGGTCATAGACTGTTGCTACGCATCTTACATCATCATCATATGTTGTGTAATGCTCATCAAATGTATCATATACAGTTGCACGGCTGCCAGAATCATAAATGTTTCTTGTTCTCTTCAGGCCGCCATCAACATACCATCTGATAAGTATCCTGTCTATATCCCCGTCAGAATCATAAACAGACACATGACATTCAAGGTCATCGTTCTCTTCAGGTGCCGGAGGCCTTATGTATATGTTGTCTATCACCGGGTCGTGGTCTCCTGTAGGGGGGTTAGTTTCCCTTATCACGACAATTGCTGCTGTGCTGCTCCAGGCAGAATCAGAACTATCATCATCTCTTACCCTGACCCTTGTCGTGTATGTGCCCTGTATGTTGTAGGTGTGGTATACATGATCAATGCTGGTCCATCCTGAATTGGAGCCGTCGCCAAAGTCAAAATAATATGAAACTACCGAGCCGTCGATGTCATAGCTGGAATCTGCGTCAAACATGACCTGGTCGCCTTCGTATATGCTTGTCGGATAAGCATAAAACAATGCTACAGGAGGTTGATTTCCGGGCTGCGATGTCTGGACATATACCGATGCCGAATCACTTCCATAAAGGTTCTCATCGTCATATGCAACAATCCTGCAAGTCACAAGGTCGCCTTCCTGTGTGTATGATGAAGAAAGGACGTCATCTCCTATGTCAATTGCACCTGCAATTGGAACTGTATTTGACCTTATGACAGTTGAGCCTAACCTGTTTGGTATTGTCCATTCGAATACCATTCTGTCAAGGTCGCCGTCGTAATCATCAGCGATGCCCGAACATGTCAGGCTCTGCGATGATAACGGATTCTGCGGCAGAAGGTCTGCATACACTGTGGGTGCATTATTCTCCGGAGGGTTAGAACCGATTATGACGCTGGTTGACCATAAAACCGAATTTGAATTGTCATCATAGACAACAGTCCTGCATTGAATTATATCTCCGTCTGCGGTCTGTGACGAGCTGATAACGTCAGTCTCATAGTCATTGTACCCTGTCATGGATTTTGTGACAGTCGAGCCGATCTGCTGGCCGTTCCTGTACCAGAGGAAATCGACCCTGTCCAAATCCCCGTTTGGGTCGCTTGCTGAAACCCTGCATGTCAAATCATTCTGTGATGTGGGGTTTTGTGGAATTATTAACAACGAATCAATATACGGCGGGTTGTCTGCCGGAGCCGACTGGACTGTCACAGACCTGCTGTCCGTGTCTGTGTTACTATTATCATCATAAACAGTCACATCGCATCTGATAACATCTCCCGGGTTTGTGGATGAGCTTGACAATATTACATATTCTGAATCAAGATATCCGGACAATGTCTTAGTTACCGCTGAACCGACCTGCTGGCCGTTCCTGTACCACCTGAATACAGCCCTGTCAAGGTCGCCGTCATCGTCTGACGCGAGCACAGTACAGTCAATGTCGTTATTTGTGTCCGGATTTGCCGGCGTTATCACGAAAGATTCGATTACAGGTTCATAACCTGTCGGCACTGATGTTACCGTTATCCTGAAGGTGTCAGTATCATACAGACTGCCGGTATCGGTAACTCTTACAGTGACATCGCTGTATCCTGCCTGAAGGCCGTTACCGCATGCAACATAGTGACCACCCGTTATGTAACAATCTATTACTCCGGTGTTGCTTTCGGACTGGATTGTGTATGTCATCTCGTTGTCAGAGTTCTGGGCATCGCTTGCATAATTGTAAAGGTCTATCTGGCTTATTGTCTGTCCTACCTGGACCGGCTGGTCAGGTATGCCTGAGATTGTTGGAGGAGTATTGACAGGAGTCTCTGGCCGGATTGTCACAGACCTGATTTCTGTGTCCGTCCTTGATGTGCTGTCGGAGACCTTTGCCTCGCATCTTACTATATCATTATAATCTGTGAACGAACTCGGCAAAACGTCAGAACTGGTTGCAAATGAGCCGCTAACACCTTTAAGCTGTGTCCTGACATTGGAACCGTCAACAAACCATTTGAATTCTATGCTGTTAAGGTTGCCGTCAGCATCTGACACGGATGCAGAGCATGTTATGTCCTGGAACTTTGTCGGGTTTGAGGGCGTCAATGACATTGAATCTATTGATGGGTCATGAGCTCCGGGAACATAAGGATTAACAGTTATCACGACCGTATCATCATCGGATGCACCGTCATCATCTGTGACTGTAAGCGTGACAGTATGTGTTCCAACATTGAAATTCTTTGAAAGCGTGGAACCGCTTCCAAGCGT
>JAFGCI010000005.1 GCA_016932735.1 Candidatus Aenigmatarchaeota archaeon | reverse complement strand
ATTAATATTATAGTAATATTACTAAATATATACTATATCATAGTATTTGATTTTTGTCATCAAAAGTGAGACATATCCCCGAGAAGGAGGAGAGAGGAAAAATGAGTGAAAACGATATGCAGTGACTCATAAATGAAAAATCAATAATCAATTTAAACTCACGCACAAAATAATAGAGATACTTAACTCATAATAGGAGTGAGTATGGCAACCTGAATAAACTGAATCGAGTTGCAATTCCAGAAAAGCAGAACGACGGCTAAAACCGATATAAACAAGCCGTCCGTCCAAAATATGGGCCGGTAGATCAGACTGGTGATTTGCCTGAGGAATTCAGGCTTTTCGGCCATTAGATCGCACGGTTGGCAATCGTGAGGCCTCGGGTTCAAATGTTGGAAAGGGCGACATTAAGTCGCCAGAACAAGAATTGACAGAGGGAATTGGGTAAAATATATATTTTCATCAATTTCATACGAATTCGTGTTCCATGCCACGGAAGTGGCTGTCTCCAATTGATAATCCCGACCGGTCCATTCAAACTTCATGGTCTTTCACAACCGTTTCTTCTTCCCCGTCTGTATGAGAAGCGAAATAGTACAGCCTTAGTCCTCTGTCTCTGAAGACTCTTTCCCGATCCGGCTTAATCTTTCTCGAAAGACCGATAACGGTATTTCTGTCGGGAACAAATATTGCTGTTCTGCGGAAATACTTATTATTTTGTGTGGATGATACAGAAGGCTTCACTGGCGTATAACTAATACTATTTTTATTCAGATAGTTTTCTATCTGCACATGCGTAGTTCCGCTTATTTTCATAAGACATTCTTAAACCAAACCTTTAAACATTGGTCATGAACCTTAAAGCCTTTCTTATTGTGCTGTTCGTAATAATCATAGTCATATTGGCATGGGCTCCCTGGATGGATAATCGGGCTCTCCATGACAGGGTTTTCGAGGAAAGGGCTCACATAGACGGCACAATCGACAAGGAGACGGGAGAACTGCTCTGCGACTACAATGTCATATGGATTCCTTTCGGAAGATATGTCACAAGCTGTGAAGGGGGGTATTTCGTGTGGTTATTTGAGTTTTAGAAAAATATTGGAAAAATAAGAAAAAAAGAAAGGCCTTTTTGCCTTTGGTTAAGCCTTCATTACAAGCGTGCTTGCCGCGAGGTCGCCTAATCTCTGCTTCTTCTGTGACACGAATATGAGAACCATCCCTATTATATACACAAAAGGCAGCTCATCAATAAGCCTTAACAGGTTCCTTATGAACGCATCGACGAAGTCGAGCTTCTTCCCGTTCTCCTTTACGACCTTGATTCCCAATGCTTTCTTGCCAAGAGTCTGACCTGTAGTACCTTCAAAATATGTGAAGTACAGTATCCAGATTAAAAACGAAAGGACAGCGAAGCTTGACCATGCCGACATCATCGCGAACATGTCGTATGGGTTCACGCCTCCCATTGCAAACGGGACCATCGCAAGCCCCAAAGGCATTGCAAGTATCGCAGTCACTATGAATAATATTACATGGTCTATTATGACAGCAATCGCTCTCTGCCCTAAACTAGCATAACTTTTCATAGAATTACCTCCCCATCCACTGAATCATGCTATTATAGCCAATCACTTTTAATCTATGCCATAATTTTTTGGTTAGCTGTGTGATATCCTTATATTCGCCATGATATTCTGTCCGGAATATAAGGCGACCTGCTATATATCATATTTTACTGAAGTAGTATTTTAACTTCGTCCCCGAATTCCATCTCTTCGATCTTGTGCATGACTTTGAAAGTCTTCTCAAGTTCCTTTAATTTCTCAGGAATGACCGCCTTCTTTACCGGGTTCTTGAGTGAGACGTTTGCGTCTTTTTTCGCCTTCCAGACAGCGGAGTTGAACGCCATGACTTCCTCAGTCGTGAATTCGAACTTGAATCCTGACGCTTCCCCGTTATTTTCAGGGAACTTCTCTTTATGGATGTCGCCTTCATAGATTTCCCCATAGATTTTTTCAGTTATAAAAGGCGTCACCGGAGCAAGAACCTTCAGGACCTTTTTCAGGACTTCATGGAGTGTGTAACAGGCGGCTTTCTGCTCCGCCTCGCTGAACTCCCCGTCCTGATTGTACGCCCGGTTCTTGGCCATTTCCACATAATGGGATGCAAATGTCTCCCAGATAAAGTTCTTCAGCTTCTGGATTGGCTCATGGAAATTATAAACAGTGTATTGTTCTTTTGCATTAACTGCAATCTCGTTTATTTCTTTCAGAATCCATTTGTCGGATGCTGTAAGCTTTCCGCCGGATTCCTGAGGGAACATTGAAATGAATCTTGAGACATTCCATAGCTTCGTCAGCGTCTTTCCCGCCCCGTCAATCCTGTCAAAGGAGCACCTGAAGTCAGTCCTTTCAAGGTTTCCTTCTGTGGCCGACCAGAGCCTGAAAGGCTCGGCGCCGAATCTGTCCAAAACATCTTTCGGGTTTATTATGTTTCCCTTCGATTTTGACATCTTATGGCCTTTCTCATCAACAATATGATAATTTATCCAGACGTCCCTGAAAATGGGCTTTCCTGTCAGAAGGTAGTCTTTCAGAAGCGTGTAATAAAGCCATGTCCTGACAATTTCCTTGCCCTGAGGCCTCAGAGTGCATGGGCTATGTTTCTCAAAGAATTTCTCATCCCTTCCGTATTTGAGAATGTAGAGCGGGGAAATGGATGAATCAAACCATGTATCAAAAACCCTCATTTCCCCTTTCCATTTGATATCAGGGAAATCTTTGGCCTTTCCCACCATTTTATGGTTTTCATCATAAACGATGGAGTCTTTGGGGACGTCATCCTTCCATGGCTGATGGTATTTTCCTTTTGGGGGAATCGCAACAAGCTTTTTCTCGTCGCATCTCCATAAAGGAACCTCGGTAGCATAGAACCTTCTTCTCGAGATGGGCCAGTCAATGCTCACGGAGTCAATCCAGTCCAGAAGAATCTGCTTCGAGTTCGGATGGAAGAAATTGACCTGATCGGCAATCTTTCTCATGTCATCCTTGAACTCAATCTGCTTTACGTAGAATTCAGACATGGAGATGAATTCTATCGGGTCTTTTGACCTCTCGCAGATGGGCGTCCGATGACCGCTTGTCTGTATCTTTTCAATGAGAAGCCCGTTCTTTTCAAGCTCCCCGGTAATCATCTTTCTTGCTTCCTTTACAGACATGCCGTTCAGGAAGCCCGCGTTCTCATTCATTTTTCCGTTGGCGCCGATGCATATGACAGGGTCTATCTGCATCTCCCGAAAGAACCTTATGTCTGTAAGGTCGCCAAAAGAGCACATCATCATTATTCCGGTTCCCTTCTCAATCTCCGCGGAAGGGTGAGCCTTTATAGGGACTTCCTTCTCGTAAAGCGGTGAAATTGCAGTCTTTCCTTCAAGATGTTTGTACCTGTCATCTTCCGGATTGTAGATAATCATCCCGAGGGCGCAGATAAGCTCCGGCCTTGTCGTTCCGATTATTATGTCTTCGCCGGTCTCCTTGACCTTGAATCTGACGTTATGGAAGAAACCTGGCTTATCCTCATAGATTACTTCTGCGTCAGCCAGTGTTGTCTGGCATCCCGGACAGTAGTTATTGACTCTCTCGTCTTCATAGATTAGTTCCTTCTCCCACATGTCAATGAACGTGTCCTGCGTCAGTGAGCGGTATTCGGGCGAATCCGTGTGATAAAGGTCTCCGACAGCATCGCCCTTCTCATAAGAGTTGAAAGATATCCCGAGACGGAAAAATGAATCTGTCGACTCTGCGGAAGCTTCGGCAAGGATGCTCTCACATTTCCGGATTGCGTCATCCCTTGAAAGCTCGGTCAGATGGACGTTGAATTTCTTTTCTGCCGCCATCTCTATGGGAAGGCCGTTCCTGTCAAGCCCGAGAGGGAATATGACATTGAATCCTGTCATCCTTCTGAACCTTGCGAACATATCCATAAGGACGTAAGTAGTTGCCTGTCCTATATGGACAGGGGTGTTGACGTATGGAGGCGGCGTATCAATAGAATACACAGGGCGCTTGTCCTCAACAAATACAAAGTCCTTCTTTTCCTTCCATGCATTCCTGATAGGCTCTTCAAGTTCTTTTTCCCATCTTTTTCCTTCGAGTTTAGCGTCCAAATTAAACACCTTTAACTTTATTCGCCCCCCAATACTTAAAAGAGTAAGGGGGCTCAGAATTATACTATTACGGGTCCTACAGAATAATTATAAAACAAAACCCAAGTAACGAGCCAGAACAGGATGTAAAGGATCCCCCCATTGGAGAACCACCATTTCATTCCCTTCTTTTCGACAATGTATTCCGAAATGTAGCCAATGACAAGAAGGACGGCAATCATCAGGCCGAAAGCATAAAGTGCGCTGTTAAGCCCCACCGAAAAATAACCTATAATTATACCAGCAATCGAGTGTATTATAATAGAAATCCGCTGTTTCATCTCTTCGACTTCTCCCTGCATATGACTAATTATAGAAGAACTCATTTAAAAAAAGAATCATTTCTTAAAAACTTTCTTCTCGTACTTTCCGATTCTCAGCACGAAGAAGACAATGACACCCGTTACGATTGACAGAAGATAGTTTCCGGCTCCAACGGACAAACCCAATGCAGCGACAATCCATATGCTTGCTGCGGTTGTAATGCCTTTTACATCTTCTCTCCTGTTCATGATGGCCCCGGCTCCTATGAAGCCAACACCAAGCACTATTCCTGCGGCTATTCTTGATGTATCGGTTCCGGGAAGAGTGAAGTATTCAATCGATGTTATCGTTATCAGGCAGGCAGCGAGAGAAATGAGTGTATGCGTCCTCAGTCCGGCGGGCTCGTGGACAGATTCCCTTTCAAGCCCTATAATGCCTCCGAGCCCTGTGGCAAGCAGCAACCTGAGCATGAGTTCTATTTCTGCAACCATGATAAGATATTATCAGAAGGCGGATTTAAAGATTCATTCATTAAGATATCTGAGGTCTCTATGAATACTTTTTCTGGCTCTATGTATCCTGCTTTTAGTTGTCCCTTCAGGTATCTTCAGAATATGGCTTATTTCTTCATATGAAAGTTGTTCAACATCCCTTAAGGTTATTGCATTGCGAAGCTTTGGTGAAAGTTTTCCTATCTTCCACATAACAGCCTCTGAAGCCAGTTTCCTTTCTAACAAATCAGATGGATTTTGTGAATCATCAGGTATAACCCCCACATCCCTTTGGTATCTCTTTTTTTCGTTGTCTATAGAAAAAATGGATCTTCGCGTCATCCTTCTTCTTTCAGTTCTGGCAAGATTGCCAGCGATAGTATAAACCCATGTAGAGAATCTTGCTATTTCAGTATAACTATCACGCTTATAGAAAGCCCTTATTAATGCTTCATGGGCTACATCTTCAGCAGCAAGGCTGTCTTTCACAATATAACTTGTATAACGAAACAATCTTGGTTGATATCGGTTATAAAGAACCTCAAAGGCCGCATGGCTTCCTGTTTTCTGTATTTCGGCCATTAACTGCTCGTCGGAAAAATTTCTATATTGGTTTTTTATCATATTATAAAACCCGAAGGTATTTTACTAATCTTCATCGCCAAATTATTTAAGGCTTTTCATTGTTATACTATTCTTAAGTAGGTATAAGTTGATCCAATGAGTAAGATGAGATATAGAGGATTCAGTAGCGAAGAACAGCGTTCTACCTATTTACTAGATCAATACGCCAGAACAGGTAGGAATACAGGAATTCGTTTTTTGACAGATGCTGAAACGGTTCTTTCAGCTTGCGCCGTCGAAGTGAGCAATACTCTGATTGATGGCCCGCCCGCTCTTTATAACGACTATGATCGTCTGAAAAGAGAAAAGGTCGAAATGTTCTATGAGAAAATCAACCGGAAACTTGCAAAAGGAGAAGACACTCAATTCACCCTGCATAGACGGGCAATGAGCCCCAGCAAGAGAGAACCATTCCCGAAAGTAGAATCTGTTACTGTTTATGACATTATAGGAATGGCTGTTAATGCGGCATCCGAGATGGGAGTAGATGTAAGTAGCGCAATAGAAAATATGAAAAAACAGAAATTACTGGAAACGCTGGAATAATTTTAACCTCCTTTGTCAATTCTAATCATGCAGAAACGTTTCTGGGAGCTTGATTTTCTTCGTGGGGTTGCTATTGTTATGATGATAGTATACCATACTATCTTCGATCTGAACTTCCTGAAAATAGTGGTTATAGATATTTATTCGCCGGCAATCTGGTTTTTTGCGAGGGCTATTCCTGTGCTCTTCATTACTCTTGTCGGAGTCTGCCTGACAATAAGCCATTCAAGGGCTTCGGAGAAACTTGACAGAAAACGGCTCCGGATGAAGTTTATCAGGAGAGGCTTGTGGATTTTCTCATGGGGAATCGCTGTAACTTTTGTAAGCTGGCTCCTTGTTCCTGAGGGATTCATTGTCTTCGGAATACTGCATTTCATTGGATTGTCTATTATACTTGCTTATCCGCTTCTCCGTAGAAGAGGAGATTTCTTCGTTATCGGGGCTATTTTCGTAGCTCTGGGCATAGCTCTTTTGAATACTTCTTTCAGTTTTCCCTATCTGTTGTGGCTGGGGTTCGCCCCGGGATGGTTTCATACGCTTGACTTCTTTCCGATTCTGCCGTGGTTCGGCTTCATATTAATAGGGATTGGGATAGGAAATGAGTTCTATAAAGACGGAAAAAGACGTTTCGTGATAAAGGAGTTATCAGAAAATAAAATCGTGAAACCTTTATCTCTCCTTGGGAGGCACGCGCTTTTCATTTACCTGACTCACCAGATAGCTATCCTTATCATTATACTACTCTTGAGTAAATTTATTTTATAAAACAGATATACAATTAAACTGTATGAAAAGAAGTACATTCATCGCTGGTGGCTTGGGACTGCTTCTGGGATATAATCCATTTTCTGTGTTATTTGCTTCGTCAGATGGTAGAAGAGATATTTATCTGACAATAGATGACGGTCCCAACAAGAATACAGATGATATTCTTAATAAACTGAAGGGTAACGGTAATGTATCTTTTTTCTTTTTGGGAGAAAATCTTGATACAAAAAAAGGTTTTGAAAAGGCATATAGAGCTGTTTCGGAAGGGCATTCTGTTGGAAACCATTCATATTCCCATCCCTATTTTTCCAGAATAGAATTAAATGAGGGCAGAGAAGAAATTGAAAGGACTCATGAACTAATAGAACGAATACATGATAAAGCGGGAATACAGAATCCGAGATTATTCAGGTTTCCTTACGGGGATACCGGTTCAGATAATCGGGAAGGACTGAAAAAAATCCTCATTGATATGGGTTATTCATCATACAACTGCAATGATGAAAGATATGGAATACGTGATGTAGCGTGTGGATGGACTCTCGATTCAAAGGATTGGAAACACTATATGACAAAAGGAGAATACGCTATACAAGAAGTTCTGGGCAATGTCAGTAAATCAAAGGAACATGATGTAATATTATCTCACAGTTACCCCATAATGTCGTCGTATATAATTCCTTCAATTATAAAACGGGGCAATCTAAGATTGATTTCATTGGTCGAAAACAAATAGAAAAAAGAAAAAATGATTATAGGAAAATTAACCGCCTATTCTGAACATCTTTGTTCCGCATTTCGGGCATGTGCCCTTTGTTGCGGGCTTTCCGTTCTTAAGGGTTACCTTTTTCTCGTCTTTCATCTCTCTTTTTGCTTTGCATTTAACGCAATATCCTTGTGTCATATTAAATTACCTCCCCATTAAACCTATTTCCTAATTGGAGCCTGTATTTATAAGATTACTCATGATTACGCTCATTCTGAGCGTAGAATGACCGTTTCTGAGAGCAAAATCATATTTTTAAGGGCGTTTTAACAAGCTATATACATGAACCCTTTCCTTATTCTCTCCGGAATCGGCATGATGCTCGTCGGAATCATTCCCGTCCTTTATTGGAAGGCCAAAAAGGGCCTCGGTATCCGGTTCTTTGCAGGAGGAGCGTTCATCTGGATTATGGCCATTATCCTGAAGCTTGTCATGGATTTCACCATTACCGGAGCAATCAACCAGTGGTTTCTGGGAGAAACAGGAATCATAGGAGTCCTGATATTCAGCGGTGCTATTGTGGGAATAAGGACAGGCCTCCTTGAGAACGGCCTCCAGTATCTGGGAGTCCGGAAATACAGACCGCTGGGCAATATGAACTTCGGGGAGGGAATAGCTTTCGGTCTCGGCTTCGGTTGTTTTGAGGCATTCTCTATTGGCCTTATAAACTTCATAACAATGGCATCCCTTATCATGTTTCCCGGGATGATTCCTGCACAGGCTGCTGAAGCGCTCAAAGCTCCGACTATTATTGCTCTTGCCCCGATTATTGAACGTGTCTTTGTTGTCCTTGCTCATGTATTCACTTCCATTCTTGTAATATACTCAATAAAGAGCAACAGGATAATCTACTTCATCTATGCATTCTTTTACAAGACACTGCTTGACGGCATCATACCTTACCTGACAAACGGGTTGAACCAGACAGACCCCTCATCAGTCTTTGCTGTCGAAATTCCGGTCGTAATTATGGGTCTTATCGGCCTTTGGGGAATTCAGATGCTCAGGAAGAAGTTCGAGAAGCCTGAAGTGGATAAAAAAGAAAACGGGAAAAGGAAGATATTGCTTGTATCATGTTCTGTTATTACTGTAATTCTCATATCCGTAGTTCTGTTCCTTCTCGTTCCGAATCCGCAGAATACGCAGACTCCGGTAACCGTTGAACCGGACATTGCCTCAGAAATAGGCGAATACAGCTTTTTCATCGGAGGTCAGTACGCGGGCTTTTCAAGTTACAATATCTCAGAGCTGACAACTTACAACGGGAAGGAGGCATACATTCTCAGCGAGAAGGCGGAATTGAATGTCGATGGGAGTAAACAGGAAATAGACGGAACGCTTTATCTTTCCGCCTCGGGGCTTCCCCTCTACTATTACTCAAAAATAATTGTCAACGGAATGGAAAATGAAATCGAAGTAAATTTTTATGATGAAAAGACTGTCGAGAATGTCGTAAAGCTCGGCAAGGAAACATCGCTTGACCTTCCTGCCAACGAGAATGCATACATAGCAGCTAACAACATGATAGGCCACTGGTACATACTCTTCAGGTCGATAGAAATGACAGAGGGGAAAACTTATACAGTCAATATCTTCTCGCCCAATGTAGCAAAATTCATTCCTCTCATGATGAAGAAAACAGACCTGAAAGAGGAAATAGCGGTCCAAGGAAGAAAGGTCAATGCCACGAAGGTCATAGACAGCATAGGACAGACCCATTACCTGTCCGATGACGGACGCCTCCTGAAAATAGTCCAAGGAGGCGTGGAAATGATATTGAATTAGGGCAATATTCTGGAACATCTGCATGATTTAAAATTAAACAGCTACTCGTTCTCATGTATACAAATAGCAACTCTGTATATCTTATAGAGCCTTCCAATCCCAGTGGAGAACAAATAAAACTTCCTCGTGCAATCAGATATTCAAGAAAGGCCTTGAATTTTCTTAGAAGTGAATCTCTTGCTGATTATGAACCCAGAATAGAAGAAGGAGCTATCGCAATCGTAGACCCAGATGGGCATATGATAGAAACTGAAAGAATTATTGATGAGAAGGGCAGAACGTTATATTTCAACGAGGTTCCGACAGGCTATCATTTCAGAAGCATGTCGTTTGATGAAATGCTTTTGTCGTTCGGAAATATACTGGTT
Source organism: Candidatus Aenigmatarchaeota archaeon (assembly GCA_016932735.1). Lineage (GTDB taxonomy): Archaea > Aenigmatarchaeota > Aenigmatarchaeia > QMZP01 > QMZT01 > JAADIF01. The sequence goes on along the minus strand of JAFGCI010000005.1, from coordinate 14,571 downwards.
TTCTGCGATTCATTTAAGCCAAAAATGGTGGCACACGATGCCGCTTTGATGGGTTACCGGACTCTTCATATATCAAGCCCGGACAAGAGCATACTAAACGTGAACTTAATGGATTACAGTCCGGACTGTATTGAAAGAGTTCAGACATTCCAGTTTCCGCAAACTCATTTAACCTGTAGAAGACAAAATATTCCTCATGGAGGAACTCATAATTTACACGGACGGGGCGTCGCGGGGAAACCCGGGACAGGCTTCAATAGCATTCATGATTCTCAAAGGCGATGGCTCGCTTCTGTACGAGAAAGGCGAAAAAATTGGCCTCGATACGAATAATGTAGCAGAATACAAAGCCCTCATAAAGGCTCTTGAAGTCGCAGCGCATTATTCGGATTCTGAAACCAGGATTACGTGTTTTTCAGATTCAAAGCTGATGGTAAGCCAATTAAACGGGGATTTTAAGATCAAAAAGCCCCATCTGAAAAAACTCAACGAAATGGTAAAAGAGCTTGCAAAGCCTTTCAAATCCATTGAATTCCGGAACGTTCCAAGAGAAGATAAAAACATATCTCATGTGGACATGCTCGGGAATATGGCACTTGATTCGTAAGAAAATAATTCTATTAATTATTGTTGGAAAGGGTCTGATTCCAGTACATTTCTCTGGCATTGGATAAAGGATTCTTACCATCAATAGGATTAGAGTAACCAATAAAACGATCGACACCCGCTTGGTTTATACAGTGTATTCGATCACGACCATTCTCGTCTTTTTTAGTATATACTATAACCTGTCCAGTAGAATAACTATTCATCTCGCCACCTAACAATAATTAATAATTAGCTTTATAAATGTTACTATATAGTGACAAAATAAGTTTAATATTAGATTTTAGCCATAACTAATAAAACCCAGCCGGACAATAAAATTCTCATGAAAAGATTTCTGCCCGCGATTCTGGCTTTATTTCTTCTGGCAGGGATAGCTTCATCAGCAGCACTTCCGGACTATGTCGGTTATGTCAATGATTTCGCAGGCGTTCTCGGGCAGGATGCCCGCATAATCGAGAGCAATATCGCGTACATAGAGGACAAGACAACAGCCGAAATTGCCGTTGTCACAATCCCCGAGTTTCCTGAAAATTATGATACACTGACTTATGGCGTCGAGCTTTTCGAAAAATGGGGCATAGGAAAGGCCGACCGCGATAACGGACTTCTTATTCTCCTCTCAGTAAAGGAGAAGAAATGGAGGATTGAGGTCGGATACGGCCTTGAGCCCATCATAAATGATGCAAAAGCGGGCAGAATCGGAAGGGAATATCTCGAGCCAGCGCTCGAATCGGGCAATTACAGCTCCGGGGTCAATGAAGCTGTCATAGCTATAGGACAGGAAATAATGGGTGCTCAGGACAGCGGGGAATATATAATAAGCGATATGATAGATAGCATAGACCCTGTGACAGCCATAATCGTGGTCGTTATAATAATAATTCTCATAGTGGTGCTCGCCCTTACAGGCAATATATGGGTTGTCTGGCTCATATTAAGAATCATCCTGATGCTTCTCAGCGGAGGCCGCGGAGGCGGCTTCGGCGGAGGAAAAAGCGGAGGCGGGGGAGCAGGGAACTGATTCAAATCAATCAAATTTTCTATATGGGTGACGACCACCAATGCAAAATGTGCAAAGATTATTGGGATCCATCCCAGCTTTCCTGAAGGCGCTTTTCATGCCTCTCACGCTTAATGCCCTTGTATCCATTCCTATAGCTTTACTTATACCTCTGCTGTTTCTGCCTCTGGCAACAAACTTATGGTCAGCTGTCTCTTCAGGAGGCATATCAACTCCGTCATAACAACCAGTTTTTACCCCATCTTTTCTTATTCTTCCTATATAGGGTGTATAACTTCTAAGACGAGGAATTATATCCAAAGGCTTAACCAATGCAGCTATCGTGCTTCCAACTGTTCCTCTTATAATGCTATCATCGACGATATCTGTTATTGCTCCTTTGAATTCTCTTCTAATATCTCCTCTTCTTTCAAAATATGGGGGATTCAAAAGATGCAAATTTCTTTGGATGGCTTCTTCTCTTTCTTTCTGATAAGGTCCCTGGAAAGACCTGAGAGCGCTTTCCTTTGTTAAAAGATGAACAAACGGGAGTCCCAATTCATTTGCATATGCCCTTGCAGCAGCTTCAGACCTTCTGGGGGCAAAACTAACAATATCAGCATCTTTGGGACTTTCACGTGCAAGCATTGTGCCCATTTGTTGTTGAACCACGATTACAGGAATGCCGTCTATCACGGATTCGGGGTCTGCCAAATAAAGTTGTTCGAATTTACAAAGTGCAAGGTATGGAGATTTTATTATTTGTTCAAAATCATATTTTCCATCTGGATAAAGATAATATACAGAGCCCGGTTTAATGTCTTCCCTGAAAGATCCGCCGTTTTTTCTGATTGCAATATCCTCTGAAGCCGCTACAAATTTATTATCTTTCCAGCCAAGGGCCGCCGGTCTTATTCCGTATCTATCTCTTATAACAATAGCACCTTCCCTTGATGTATCAGCAATAATCGCTGAATATGATCCGGGTATATCCTGTAAAACTCTTTCCTCTCCATGAGTTCCATGCTTATCATAATAATGGAGCAAAGCTTCGCTATCAGAGCCGGACATTAGCCTGCTTTTATCTATATTTAACGATTCTGTTTCAATCTGTCCGTTATGGACGATGGCCTTTTTGGCTCCTCTTACAATTATATATGTACCATAATCAGTTACCTTCCCCCCAATATGATGGGGATGGGCATCTTGTAAAACCCTGTCCTTTCTTCCCCTAGTTGCATATCTGTTATGCGCAATAAAATACTGATATCTACCATCTGGGAAGTGTTTATGAAGCTCTGCTAAATCGAATCTCTTGACTGAACCCTGCCATTTAAGAATATCGATTGTATCTCCAACTGCGGCAATTCCGGCGGCATCCCTGCCTCTGTGTTGTAAAGAATATAGAAAGTTGTGTGCATCATGAAGCGTATAGGTTATTGCAATTCCGCAATTATGTCCTATAAATTCAGACACTTCATATTCACCGAAAGTCCTTAATATTGGAATTTGGCTGCAAGTTTTTTATCCGGCAGAATTTGTTTTTAAATCCCTGAAAACTAAAAATTAAGACAGGAAAAACTTTGGTTTCATAAACTTTATTAACTCAGGATTTCATCAATCTATAGTTGAGTAGGTGGTTTTTATGAATAAGAATCTTATGTATGCCCTCGGTGCTGTCGCCCTCGTGGTTATAGTTGTCGTTTTATGGTTCATTTCAACCTATAACGGCCTCATCTACATGAACGAGGACGTGACGGCCAAATGGCAGCAGGTCGAGGTCCAGTATCAGAGAAGGGCTGACCTTATACCAAACCTTGTGAACACGGTCAAAGGCTACGCCGACTTTGAGCAGACGGTCATAACTGATGTCACGGAAGCGAGAAGCGCATGGATGAATGCAAAGACTCCGGAGGCACAGGTACAGGCAGCCAATGGTTTGGAGTCCGCGCTGTCAAGGCTTTTGGTGACAGTTGAGAATTATCCCGATCTCAAGGCAAGCGCTTCATTCCTGTCGCTTCAGGATGAACTTGCAGGAACGGAGAACAGGGTAGCTGTCGAAAGGGGCAGGTATAATACGGCTGTCAGGGACTTCAATGCAGCAATAAAGTTCTTCCCCGCAAACATTGTAGCAGGCATGCTTGGCTATAATGCAAGAGAATATTTTGAATCCAGAGAAGGGACGGAGAATGCTCCTGTAGTTGAGTTCTAAGGGTTCGGCCCTTATTTTTTATTTTCCTTTTTCTCATCGTCCTTTACTTCAGCCTTCATCGTCGGGAACGTAATAACATCCCTGATGCATTCAGATTCTGTGAGAAGCATAACAAGCCTGTCTATCCCTATTCCGATTCCGCCTGCCGGCGGCATCCCGTAATCAAGGGCTTCGCAGAAGTCCTCATCCATTGCATACGCCTCGTCTGTGTTCTTTTCCTTAGCCTGGGCTAAGAGGCGGTTTCTCTGGTCGACAGGGTCATTCAGCTCTGAATACATGTTGCCGAATTCGCTTGCCCCTATGAAGAGCTCGGCCCTCTCGGTTATGCCCTTCTCGCCGTCCCTTTTTCTCTTTACGAGAGGGGAAACCTCTTCGGGATGGTCTGTTATGAACGTGGGCTGGATAAGTTTGTCCTCTACAAGAGCTTCAAACAATTCCTGTATATAGACGCCTCTGCATGGGTGGAGCTTAAGCTCAATGTTATGCTTTTCTATGAGTTTTGCAAGCTCTTCGTCAGAAAGCTTGTCAACGTCAATATCTGCATATTTTTTCAGGGATTCCTTCATGGACATCCTCTGGAAAGGCTTTGAGAGATCTATATCATGGCCATTGAACTTGAATTTTGTCTTTCCGGTGAGCTTGGCGCATCTTTTTATCAGTTCCTCGCACCTGTCCATTTTCGTGTTATAATCAGCATAAGCTTCGTACCATTCTATCATCGTGAATTCAGGATTGTGGTCAAGGTCTATCCCCTCATTCCTGAAAACCTTTCCCATTGCATATACCCTGTCGAATCCTCCGACAAGCTCCTTCTTGAGGGGAAGCTCAAGCGAAATCCGGAGGTAAAGGTCTGTGTCAAGGGTGTTGTGATGGGTCACAAAGGGCTTTGCGGCCGCCCCGCCATACTGTGTCTCGAGGGTTGAATTCTCAAATTCAATGAATCCGTTCTCGTCCATATAGTCCCTGATTTCCTTCATTATTCTTGAGCGCATCCTGAATACTTCCCTGACTTCAGGGTTCATGATTAAATCAAGATATCTCTTCCTGTAGCGTTGCTCGACATCCGTCAGCCCGTGGAATTTCTCCGGAAGGGGTCGGATTCCTTTCGTAAGAAGCGTGTAATCCGTCACGAAGACTGTGACTTCTCCTCTTTTTGTCTTCATGACAGTCCCCATGACGCCTATAATGTCGCCAATGTCAAAAAGCTTAAGGCCCTTATACTTCTCCTCTCCGAGCGCGTTCGTCTCAAAGTAAACCTGAATTTTATCAGTCGCATCAAGAATATGCATGAAGGCAATCTTTCCCATGTTGCGGTTAGTCATTATCCTACCCGCGATGCTCACTTTGTCTTCGGTGTGGCCGCCTTCCTCAAGCGACGCGTACTTTTCCAGAAGCTCTTTCGCCTTGTGTGTAACATCATAGCTGTAAGGGTAAGGATTGATTTTCTTCTTAACCATGTCCTCAATCTTTTTGAGGCGGTTCTGTACAAAAACGTTGGGCTTTTCCATGAAAATCACAATGAAATGTATATAACTATAATAGTGGCTGAAATTTAAGTATCACTTCTTCAGAAGATAGAATGCATGGTCCTTCTCATATGGGTCCAAGACGACTTTCTCGAGAATCTCGAAATGTTCCTTCAGCTTCTTCTCGACGACTTTGTATACCTGCTGTGGATTCTTCGTGACGTCTATGCTCCTTGCTTTCAGGGCGAGCATCCCGAACCCGTTCGTCTTCAAAAACTTGTCAGCGTTCCTTATCATTATTTCGGGCTGGTCGTCGCTTGCCACGTCCTCGAAAATAATATCACATTTTTCAATCCATGAATATTCTTCCGGCTTTCTTGCATCGGCGATTATCGGTACTATGTTGCCCCTTCTTTCGGCAACGTCATTAAGGTCACGGAGAGACCTCTCTGAAATCTCGACTCCATAGATTATCCCATTCTCTCCGACAATATCCGAGAAGAAGCTTATCGTCGCCCCTGATGCCGCACCGAGATAAAGGACCTTCATCCCCTTTTTCAGGGGGAAGCTCTTAAGGCCTTTCATTATTGCAGCGGCAGGCTTAGATTTCATCGGGTTCCATTCCCTGTATTCCTTTCCGGCCTCTTTGGCTATCGATTTGGTGAAGGTTTTATCGTTCTTGATGAGCGCCTCGGTAAAGATGGATTTCCCCTGCTGGAAAACATGGTCGAATTTTTTCTTCATGCCATTAGATTGTTAATAGGTTTTTATAACAGTTTCTACAATCATATATTTATGAAGCGGGTACTGTTGCTAGTTTTACTGACATTGATAATTGCACCCTCATTTACTGTTGCCGCTGAAGAGGACGGCCTGCTGGAAAGGGTCCAGTACTATGGTATAGAGGCCACCATAAACAAGGACTTCTCTGTTTCACATCATGTTACATTGATATTTGAGGGGCTCGTCTCAAACCTTGAATACAATTTTCCCTCAGAAATATACGGGCTTGAAGTAAAGAATAATTACGGTCATGCATCGTGCACTTCAGACTTTACTGTGATGGGCACCAATATCAAATGCAAAGTAACGACGGATCCGGAACAGGCAAACAAGACTCAGATAGAGATGGACTTCAACACAACCGACAGCATCAAGAAACTATTCGGCAATTACAGGTTTGAAGAGTCTTACGGCATATCGCTGCCTATAGATTCAATGACAGCCCTTATACATATGCCTCCGACAGGCGTATTGGCAAGTTCCAACCCTTCAGAATCATATTATCCCGAGAATGGAAAAACGCTCTCGGACGGCCGCCATATTCTCCTTTACTGGGAAAGGGAAAACGTGACGTCTTCGGAAGAGCTGAAATATGCGGTTATGTATATCCTTCCCGGAGAGCCGGCAGACACCAGCAATTTCATAATAACACTTCTTGCCGTGATAGCCCTTATTGTTATAATGGGTGTCGGCATCTACATGAAAAGGGGCTCTTCAGAAACTAGGATAGAGAATGTCATGCCTCTCCTTAACCAGGATGAAAAGAAGGTAATAGACATCCTCAGGAACCACGACAGTGAGGTCATGCAGAAAATGATAGTCATTGAAAGCGATTTCTCAAAGGCCAAGGTCTCCCGCCTGATAAAGAACCTTTCAGAGAGGAACATCATAGAGATAGTTTCCTTCGGGAAGAAGAACAGGATAAAGCTGAAGGTCAATCTCGGAAAGCCGAAGAAAACAAAGCCAGATTCTGGTTATAGCATATAACTGTTTAATTCAAACAATTTTTTAACCGGTATCGGTATGAAGGCCTTATATTCAGGAGAATATGAGGACATGGCGCAGATAACAAATTAATTTATGTCCGGAATTCAACGTTACTTATTATATGATGAGGAAAAAAATCTTTTCTATGAACAAAAAAATGAACCAGAAGATTGCTAAAGAGAGGATAAGATTGCTTTTTTCTGAAGCGGAAGGGTCTTTTCCTGAGCATCCGGAAAGGTCTAAACGCTTCATTGAACTTGCAAGAAAGATAGGAACACGCCACAACGTAACATTATCTGCTGAGATGAAAAAGAGGTTCTGCAAAGAGTGCGGCGAGTATCTTGTTCCGGGGAACAACTGCATAGTGAGGCTTGATTCTGAGAAGAAGAATATAGTAATAAAATGCAAAAAATGCGGTTCAATAAAAAGGTATCCATATAAGAGCAGGAAAGACAAAAAATAATACATGGCTCATGGATCAATAAACATCATAGTCATTCTTGGCATGGTCGTCGTTTTCACATCGGTACTTTTCATGTTCTTTACGTTCGACCAGTTCTTAGCAGATACGATGGATTGCAGCTCCGGCAGGTGCAAAATAAGCCAGTTCTCGGTTCCGGCTTCCGCAGGAGCCGCCCTGATAGCTGCTTTCCTGATAATAGACACTCTGGTTTTCTGGGTTATAGTGAAGAATATAATATAATAAAAAGAAATTGAAATGATACTCATTTCTTGACCGGTTCAATTTTTTTGCAAAAGGTTTTCCCCGGAAAGAGTTTTTCGGAGACTTTCCATTCTTGCTTTATTGAATTCAAAAATTTCCCGACTATCAATTTTCATGTCTCCATTAGCATCGATAAGCGGGGCAACTGAAGCTGCTTTAGCTAAATCAGTTCCGCCTATAATAGTCGCTTTAGACGTTTTGCTGATATTTGTAAATGTAGTATCTCCGGATATTACCTGAGACCATACTACATCAGGTATTATTTCACCACTCATTTCCATGGAGATCATTTGCATTTGCGTTGCGTTTGATTGTGCCTTTCTTCTCGCTAAATAATCATTGGAACTCTGTCCTACAACACTATAACCTCCCGGAATCTTTATCGGGAATTCATATACCGGCTGAGAAGCCGACTGCCTCGTAGCGGCGCAGCCACCAAATATATTAGCAAGAACAGTTCCTATAGTGCCGTATGCGCCGATTTTTGCCATCTTATATCCAAATTTCATATTTCACCTCATTTATTATCAGTTTGTAATAAAATAGTAATATTTGATACAGAAAGCTTTTTAAATCTTTATGTATAATAAATAAAAATTGTTACTAATAAGTAAAAATAAAAGGTTCTATTATGTTTGTTTCCGGTCTGATATCCGATAGTAAAAAAGGCAGAGAGTACAATCCCCAGTTAAATGCAGGAAGCGCTATTTTCAGGACGCAGAGACCTATAAAAACATACAGTTCGGGTCACTTCTTCGATTCATACAATTGGGGCAGAAGCGGAAGGATAGGGAGTAATGTCATAGGAGATGACAGCTATGCAAAAAGAACCCCCGACGGCAGGAAAGTAGATATCTCCGGCTCAAAAGAAGCCCTTAATTACCTTCATGAAATGCATAAAAAGGTAAACGGAGAGCAGGGCAGGATGTCTTTAACTATGCTGCCAATGCAGTATTTCAATGGCGACCGCTCAAAAGTAAGCAAAGGGCTTGGCTTTTCTGTTAATGTTGAAAACAAGGATGGTTCAAAGGAAGGTGTTTTTGTGACTCCTGACGGTAAGATAGTCCATCCCGATTTTCCCCAGAAAATGGATTTCAGAACTTTTCTGGAATATTCAAAGGCAGTAGGTTTTGGTCTCGGCGGCATTCTTGCTCTAAAGACAGCAGACCTTATAGAAAAGGCAGATTCTGCCTGGCAGGGGATGAAAACCTCGTTCAAGAAAACCGATTTTTATAATGAGGTTGCAGAACCTGTTGGCAGGGTATGTGGAGATGCTGTTGCTTCTATATTCCTGATACCTGCGGCAATGTATTTTGATTCAAGGCATAAAACAAAAAAAACTATGACTTTTGTAGATGAGAAACCGATTTACAAGCGGAATATAGCATTTGAAACTGAAAGAAATATGGATTATAACGACAGTGTTCCTCCTATTTGTCTTTTCCCCCAAATAATCCGGAAACAAGAGAAGGGGAGAGAAGTGGATGTAAATCATTTATCAGATTCCATAAACTATCTTCGTGAAATGCATCTCAGCAAGAACGGGACAACAGGATACGAGAATGCAGATTTCCGAATTGAATCACAGCCCATGATTTATCTCAGCGGTGGAAAAAGAAAGAAAGGTGTAGGAGCTGTTGTAACTGTCAGAAACAAAGACAACAGTCAGGAAACAATCGAAATCATGCCCGACGGCAGAATCTTTCCCCATAATGCCAATTTCAAGACCGATACTTCTACATGGTATTATTCATCAAAGGCCATTTCAGAATTAAATGGAAAACGCAAAATCAAGAATTATCCCGATTTAAGAAAAGGTTCGAGAGCCATTTATTGGCTTTTCGGATGCAAGCCTCCCCAGGAAATCAGCGGTTTTGAGGCTATCAGAAGGCTTGATGAGATTGAATCTCATAGGTTCGATGCTGCATATCCCCGTCTTAAAAGACTTTCAGAAAGATATGGTAATGAGCAAATGAACGAAATAGTTGGAAAAGTCTATCGCCTTTGTAAGACGTCTGAAGGCGTTGATGTCAAGCACGGACTGAGAGATGTCAGAAAAAGTTTCGGTATTAAGAGAAGGGACATGAAGTCTATTTTACAATATACAAAATATAAAAGCGATTGGACAGAAACAACACCTACGATAATACCAAGAAACGCCGAATCTGCCGTAGAGGATGTCGCTTTATTTAATTTTCTCAGATACCAGAAGGGGGGGCAGATGGGAGTGAAGAGTCCGGACGACCTTTCACTTTCACATTTATTATATATAAGAAGAGATTTGGCACTCAACATGACTCTAGTCATCAACAATGTCCAGAGAATTCAGAAAAAGCCGCTCACAATAAGGGAACTTCTTGAAGAAAAAAGAATACCGCCAAAATCCCCGGCTTATGATCCGAAGGGAAGCAGAAGAAGCTCTTTAAAGCTAAGCACGAATAATCAAGGATGAGACTATCAGAGAATAGTAACAAAACGAAAAGTTTATAAAACTATACGGTGAATAATGTCATATCAAAGTGACAAAAATATAGAGAAATGATGTTTTATCGAAAGGAGTAAGAGGTGAAATACATGCCAGCAAAAAAGATTAATGAAAAAGATATCAAAATTAATGAAGCGGTAGCCGGTTATCTGAAAACCGGAACTTACGGAACTGCAAAATCTTACGGTATCAGTCCTGTCGAAGTTCAGGGAAGAATAAATGATATCAAGCACGGTGCAACAAAATCTCCGGGAAGAACACAGTTTTTTAAGGATACGGGTTTTGTTGAATCAGATGGTTTTAATTATGTTTTAGAACATGCAAACGATAGAGCAATAATTTACGGCATTAAAAGACATTTAGCTGATAATCGATCTAAATATAGAACAGGCGCTACTTATGGCGGCGTAGCCGCCGGATCGGCTGCACTGGCAACCCTTCTCACATTACACTTTGGCGGAGGCGACGGCGTCAGCCAGAAGGATTTTGATACTTATGTGTCACAGAATAATACAAGGCTTGTTAATGTTGAGAAAAAGGTAGAGATAAATAGCATTAAGATAGACAGAAATGATTTCAGGACAAAAATAAATGGTAACGAAAGTTTTGTGTTGCTCGGTATGCCTGGTGCCACCGAAGATGAAAAAACATATCTAGTGGGAGTTGTCAAGCAAAATCAAGAAATGGAAGCCGGTCTGAAAAAAACGGAAACCACTCTGGATTCTCTTCATAAACAAATAGAAGGGAGAATTGGCAGCAAATAAAGGTGATTATGATGAAAGGAAGAACAAAAAAGTTTTTGGCTTATACCGGAGCGCTTATTGGCGCTCTTACGGCATCGAATGCGCTTGCTCAGAACGCTAACCAAGATACTGTAAAAATAAAAAGTAAAAGTGATTTCCTGTTACAACGTCTGCAAGGAAAGACACAAGCAGAGCCGGAAAAAAAGAATCCTCCAGTTGTTCCGCCGAAGGCTGTTGTTCCCGATACAGCAGAAACCCCACTTCATCTCGAAAGTCACACTCAGATTGATGATTATGCGGCAATGAAACCCGGAACTAAAATCGAGTTCGATTTCGGCAACGGTGGCAGAGGAGTTTATGAGATACAGGGAAGGCAGAACTGGGTTCCGGGAAGAAAGACATGGCTGAAATACGTAAGCGGCGCAAAACCAAAAACCAATATATTCCTTGATACAAGAGTAGATGAAATCCAGTTCGGCACCGGCAGAGGATACAGTACTTTGCCTAACGCCAGTCTTATAGGCGAGTTCAGGGAAGCGGCTGAAGTTCCAGTTGCTTCTGAAACGATTCCAGCAGATACTTCTGCCAGTGATACTTTAACAGCGGCTGCACTCGGAGAACTGCCTTTGATGGATGAAACGGCACATGACAGCCTGCAAGCCCACTATACAGCGCTTGATACGCTTTCTGCTAAAACCACTGAACATAAAAACAAAAATGTAAGGGGATTGGCAGGAAGATATAAGGGTTTCCTGCAGAAAGCAGCAGCTTATCTTGGACTTGCAAAAACAGCCATTGATCAGGGCAATGCTACACGCGAATCTTATATAGCAGCAGCTGATACGCTTTCCCCAGATGCGAAATCAGCTTTGTTAAGACAGGTTGAAGCCGATATCAATGCCAAGAACATCATAGTGCGTGATAATGCCAATAATGCAGAAGCATTTATGGACAGCGCAAGAACTGTTGCTGGAGATATAGCAGCAGCGGCAGGTGGAGAAGAGCAGCCTGCATCACCGAGGAGAACAGCCCAGACAGACACGTCAAGTTATAACTTCTGGACAAACACAAGCTTTGGCGGAGAAGTTGCTTTCCAGACAGGACAAAGAAATGCCGGTTTTGAGGGCAGAGAAAAGTCCAGGTTGTATGGATTCCTTGCTGGTCTGTTCGCAAAAGTGAATTTAGGAAAGAACTGGGAGACAGGAGTTTCTTATTCAATGAGCGGTTCAAACGGCGACGTTGTCCATGAAGCCAGGAATGAAATGCTTTCATCAAATGTCGGAACCCAGGCGAGGAAGCAGACAAGATTCGGCGGCTATGTTCAGAAATTGTTCCCCGGCGTTTTCGGAGAGAATGGTTACATAGGCGGCAGAGTAAGGCTTCTTGCAGACAAGATACATACCCAGAGAAGAGTTCCTTTGCTCGGCGGCACGGTCATGTCTGAGACAGAAGCAGATATGAATACAATCGATATACAGGGAGGCCCTAGAGCCAAGATACCGACACATATAGGAAATATATATGCGGATGTTGATGTCGGTTATTCGTCACCTATGGGAAGCTCGACTTCGGTAACGAAAGGCGGAGTAAAAGTCCAGCCTTCAATCGCCGTCGAACCAATGAATAACCTTCAGATCATGGTAGATTACGCAACACAGCCTTCCATGAAAGGACCGGATGGAACAGTAAAACATAATTTACTGAATGCAACTGGTTCATACACCTTTGATGTAAGGGGAATGACAATAACCCCATTCATTCAATATACCCATGAAAACGTCAGCTATGGTGGAGAAGATCCACTGAATGTTAATGCAGTAAGGCTCGGTACAAGCATAGCAAAAAAGTAATACCGGTCAGAAAATAAAGGTGGCTTGAAATGAGAAGAAGTGTAATGTTATTGGTATGCATGCTGTTTATGGTAGTACTTGCTGCCATACCGGCTTATGCTACCACTTATTCAGTCCGTTTAAACCCTTCCAGTCCTGGAATCGGAGAATCAATCACATGTATTCTCAATGTTGATGGATACGATGTAACAAATTCCCAGGACAAGATATGGTTCTATTATCAGTGGGTCAAGAACGGAAATCCGCAGAATTCATATTCCGGATATGGGACAGATGCACTTCCTTCGGGAGTAACAAGTAACGGCGACTATTGGCAATGCAAGATTCTTTTTGACGGTACCGTTCAAGGACAGTCTCCAAACACTTTAATTGGAGAAGCACCTTATGAACCGCCTTCTGGCCCGAAAACAGCCAGAATTGAACCTTCAACTCCTTATCAGGGCGATGGGTTAACATGTATTCTTAAAATAAATGGGTACGATATAAATGATCCGCAGGATAAAATATGGTTCTATTATCAATGGCTTAAGAATGGTGCAGTCCAGAGTTCATATTCAGGCTATGGTTCCGATTTAATTCCTTCGGGTATAACAAATACAGGGCAAACTTGGGTTTGTAAAATATTATTCGACGGTGCTGTTCAAGCACAATCATCTTCAGTTACAATACAACCTCCTCAACATAACCCAACAATCTCATTATCAATAAGCCCGGCAAACCCAGGACTAAGCCAGGACATAACATGCACTGCAAGTGTTTCTGATACAGACGGCAACCTTCAGAATGTTGTTTTCAGATGGTATAAGAACAGCGTATATATAACAGGTTCGGAGAAGACGAAGACTGTTAACGGTGCATCTGCTTCCTCATCTGATACTCTTTCAAGCAGCAACACGGGTTATGGCGATGTAATAAAATGCGAGGCAACTGTCCATGATACGACAGGAAGGACTGCAACTGCAAACAAGCAGGTTACAGTCGAGTCGGCTCCTGAGAACACTCCACCCACATTAAGCGGTATTCCTGACAAATCGGTTCAGGTAGGACAGACGATAAGCCAGATAGACCTTTACAATTATGCAGGCGATGCACAGGATCCCGACGAACAGCTTACTTATACTATTGATTATGAAAGCAACACCGGAGTAATAGATTGTTACATAACGGGTGGTCACTACGTTGCGTGCGGTAACGGGCTTTCGGCAGGTTACAGTGACATCACGGTCAGGGTGACTGATACCGGCGGACTATATGAAACAGATACATTCAGAATAACAGTGACATCTGCTCCGGTTGAACATGACCCTGAAATATATTCAATGACGCTTACTCCGTTAAATCCCGGCACGAACAATGACCTGACATGTACTGTTGGTGTTTATGACGGCGACAGCAACCTTCAGAAAGTCGTCTTCAGATGGTATAAAAATGGTGCACATATAACAGGTTCAGAGGAAACAAAAACTGTGAGTGGCTCGGACGCAACAGTATATGATACCCTTCCAAGCAGCAACACATATTATAGTGATGTGATAAAATGCGAAGCCACTGTCCATGATTTTACAGGAAGGACCGATACGGATTACATGCAGGTCACCGTTGAACCGTCAAACCAACCACCAGTTGCAGATGCGGGACCTGACCAGACGAAGACAGATACAGATAACAACGGATATGAGTCTTTCACTCTTGACGGAACTGGCTCTTATGAT
>JAFGCI010000004.1 GCA_016932735.1 Candidatus Aenigmatarchaeota archaeon | reverse complement strand
TGAAGCTCCCATCCATCCCCAGACTTCGGTGTTGCTGAGGCCTGTCACGTTTATGTTGTCAAAATAATCATTCCCCCATATCCTCCATGCCAGCGTTCCGGGATTCATTGTCACCGGAATCTGGGCGGTGAAGTTGGACCAGTTGCCGGTTCCTGTCATAGTCTTTGGGGAGCTTAAGGATGAATTGGTCAGGATGCCGGTTTCATTGGATTCCAGAACTGCCTGTTTGAGGTTGTAATTGTCTTCCCAGTAAGCAGAATACTGTATATATTCACCCTTATGTATCAGGGAGACGTTCTGGGCGACCTGCGTATAATTCGGTTTTTCGTTTTCTCTTACTGTTAATTGTATTGTTGCCGAGTTTGTGGAATCGAGGTCATAGAATCCCGTGCTGTTTGAGGTGATGTTGCACTTGATCTGGAAAACTCCAGGAGATGTGTTGTTGAAATTAAGGATGGACCAGCCCGTCGAATTCGTGTTATTCGAACCGAGATAGGTTCCGTTCCTGTAGAATGATACATTATAATTCGCCACTGCATTATTGTCTGTTGTATCTATTACCCTGCAGCTCATTGTCGAATTCTCTGTAACGTTTATGGCAGAGGGTGAAAGTGCCGACGAAGACAGTTTTGCGACTCCCCACACTTCAAACGTAAGGTAACTCAGTGTATTGTTCTGGTTATCGTTGAGGTCTGTCGCATATATCTTCCCTGAATGCTGTCCAAGAATCCATATATTTGTCGTCGATATCGTATAGTTTGTCCAATTCTGCAAATTCGGGCTTGGCAATGTTATGGAATAATTATTGAGGGCAGGTGTGGTGGAGTTGTATTCAATGAATGCTGATTTTATTGTCTCGTTCCACCTTGCATAAAATGTGGTTGACTGGCCTCTGTTTATCTTGGACAAAGTCCTTCCATAGATATTATTATACAACACCGGTGGATTTGTCTCGGAGAATATAATATTGAATGTGGAATAATCGTTCTTTATGAAATTACTGTCATCAACCAGAAGAGTCACCGGATATACGCCCTGCGTGTTATTTGTTATGTTCAGTATGTAATAGAATTTAGATTGCCCTCCTATTCCGACAGTCCCTCCCAGACTTGTGTTCCAGCTGACAATGCCTGATGTAAAATTGCCGCCCACATAAGTTGATGTTATGTTCGAATACCATACATCTGAAGGTGACGGAACCTGGCTCACGCTTCCGTTGGTTATTGAGACCTCGTTCAGGACATTATTATAATAATCGACCGCGTACTGGTAGCTCGTCTTATTCGTGTTTGTAGTCACATGATACCAGTTTGCTGCTGAATAACTCCTTCCCGCGGTAAAGTCTGTTCCTCCGTTACTTGTTCCCTGCTCCCATCCTGCTGAATGTTCACTAGAATCGTACCAATTGGTATGCATTGTGAAATTATTCCCAAGGTCGTCTGTCACATACTTCCTGACAACTGCATACGCGTCCCAGTAGCTGCTGCTCGTAATTGTGTAAGCCCACCAGCCGCTGTCATATGCATACGCACCGTTCCTGTCAGTTCTCTCTGAAGAACCCGACGCATCCATATAATCAACTTCTATCCAGCTCGGGTTTGAACCGGTGCATGTAAAGTTGGACAGCGTTCCTACATTCAGGTCGTCGCCTATCTGAAGGCCCTGGGAGTTGACCATTGTCCAGTTCTTGAAGCTCCTGACTTCCCTTGATTGTGAATAGACATGATATGTTGTGTTCAGGTCAGAGAAGTCACCTGTCAGGGTTATTCCATCGACTACTATCTTACACCTGACAGGACCGCAGTAGCGGTATGCCCAGTTTCCGTTGACGTTGCTCTGGAGAGTCCATGGATTCTCGACCCTGAAATAGTTCCAGTACCAGTCCTCGACGACGTCCGAGCTGTTTCCATCGAGGCTTCTTATGTCATCTATGACGCCTGAGTTGTCTATGGTCACATTGAGATGGTCGCTATGTATAAGGGTATTTCCGGCATTGAATGTATAAGACAGTTCCGTTGTATATGACGGTTCTGACTTAGGGTTATCTGTCGTATCAAAATAAATGTAGTATTTCCTTGCGTCCCCGCTAAGAGTGGTTCCGTTCATTATCCAGATAAGCTCTCCTATGGCATTTATAGTTGCATTGTATGTGCTTGAATTATCAAACTGGGAATGTATTTCATGGAGGACTGCGTCAGTTGTTGTATTATACTCTATAACCCTTATGGAATTGTTGTCGAATGTTTTTTCTGTAATACCGAAATCGGCCAGCTTCTGGGTGAAGTTCACCACATATTCTATCGGAAGGTCTGTCCTGTTTTGCGACGTCGCGTTTATTGTTACGGGGAACCTATAAGTCCATGAAGAGTTCCACCAGTTCCCATAACCCTTGCTGGCATTGACTGTCCAGTTGGAATGGAGGCCGGAATGGGTTGCATTGGAACCGGCTATATTCCAAGAGCCAGTGCTTGAAGCGCTGCTTTCAAGAAGGAATTCAACACGGTATTGGCTTCCTGTATACATGTTGAATGTTGTGTTTGTCCCATAGCCTGTCAATTCTGATGTATTGGTCTGTGGGTTCTCTTTGTCGGTCACGTCGTAGACTGTTATATTAGTAATATATATTATAGCCGGCGGAGGTGTTATGGTGAAATTGTGTATATATGTCATATAGCCTCTGTCGTCGCTGTAAAGGACATTGCCCGAAGGATCCAGAAATGATGCATATATCCTGTAGCTTCCGTTCTGATATCTGTCGGTGTTCCATCCGCCTATATCATTCCATAGTTTTGTTATGTTCAGCGGTATGGATGTATTAATCGTTCTTGTTGTCGAATCAGAAATATCATTAATAATTGTTGCAAAATCAACCCATCCGCCGCCGGAGTTTTGCTGTATTTTTACAAGAAGGTAACCACTCATGTTGGTCGAGCCGACGTCCTGAAGATGTGCATAATCCATATTTTCTTCTTCATATGATATCCTTTGAACGGGTTCCGGATAGAAATATTGGCGGCCCTGCTTTTCATTAAGTATGTTTGTTTCTTCCCCGTCGTTCGTGCCATCAGCGAATTCATAGTATATATATATGCTGTCGTTTGCAACGAACCTGACACCCTGCGAATAACAGACAGGAGCCGGTGTATCTCCCGATATGTTTCCAAACACCAGTTTATTCGGATATGGGTATGAAGTCGTGTTGCACATCATACTCGAATTGAACGAGCCATCGGAATTGTATACTGTCACGTTTGTGTTATCTCTTACGCACACTACAGCCACATATTCAGCTCCTGTCGGGAGCACGTATTCTGTGTCAAGCTCGTCTTCAGGAAGGAACGATGTTATCTCTCCTCCGTCGCCGTCTCCCTGAGATATGGCGGATATTCTTTTACTGGAGACAATGTGGACACCGTCGCCTGTTCCGTCTCCTCCGCCATTCCCTATTGTAGAGTATGTCCCCCTCATAAGATTAGAATAGCTGTCGTATGTACCGTCGCTGAAATACACGGTCACGCTTGTCCCGTCTTCAAGAACTGAGAAATACGAGTTTCCTGAAGAGACGCCCCAAAGGTCGTTGCTTGCCGGATATAAGGGGGCAACATCCTGAGCCTGCGAGCTTCCGTGTGTCACAAGGATCGGATAATCCGATTCGATGACAACACCGTTGCCATCTGAAATATCGGTTGATGATGTATATGCAGTTCCTTTTGTAACAGTGAAAGAGGTTTTCGCGGTTCCAGATACACCTTCATATATCTTTACGTTTGCATTTCCGAAAGGCGAGTAGAAGCTCCATTCATCGGTGCTTCTGGTACAGGCCATGGTGAAGTTTTTTCCAGCCCATGATATCGGGTGTATTGCATCGTTGGATGTTCCCAAAGCCCTTCCGGACAGGGGTCCCGTTACATTTATCTCCGCTCCCTGAGATACGTATGAAGGGTTTATGGTTTCCGTATCGTATTCGTTAATCAGTGTGGTGTAAGCTCCTATGGTTATATTTGTCGAGTTTTCGTAGGCTGTCAGGTTTACCTGAACACCTGAATCCCTGTAATTAACTATATAATAGATTCCCCTCCCCGCATCGAAAGAAAATACAGAAGTCTTGTTGCTCGCAGCTGAAACCTCAAGTGATGGTGTGGTATACATATATATGGTCGTGTTTTGGGAAGCGGTGATTTTCGGTACCTGAATCCATATTAAAGCCGAAGGCATACTATAATTCCATTTCTCTATCCAGTATGGGACCAGTTCATACTGGGAACTTGTCGAATTATACCAGATGAACCTGATATCATCTCCTGTCTGGTTAGTCTTTGAGAAATTGAAATTACCGGAAGTCAGGTTCAGTTTTATCTGGTATTCATAAAGGTTGCTGCCGCCTGTCTCCTGAATGATGACGGCCTTCCTGTAAATCCATGAATCGTTCCACCAGTCAAGAGGCGTCCCGTTGACGGCTATATTTTCATTGGGACCGTAGGAACTCTTGTCGCCTCTTATTATAAGGCTTCCGTTTGAGCTTACGCGGAAATTAAATGTGTCTGATGTATTATAGTATCCAAGAGAGTCGTTTGCCCATATATAATAACTATGAATGCCGGCCTGCCATGTATTGGAGAAAGTATTGTTGTAGATGTCCATAGTCGCGTTGGAAAGCGTCAGCAACAACGAGGATGTGTTGGGATATGTTATGTAACTTCTAACAAAGTCGACGGTTTCCTCATCCGTAACGTTTGCTGTTATGGTTACATTCTGCCCGAATCCCTGTACATTGGGCAATGCGCTTATATTTGTTATTAAAGGTTTGTCGTGAACCGAGATATTCTTTTCATCATAAGACTGCCATGTGTATGAAGTGGAATTGATACTATATGTAGCATTGAATGTGTGGTTCCTGACTTCAGAGCCTACCGGTATGGTGTAAATAAGCTGGCTCCAGCCAGTGGAGTTGGTTATTGCAGAGCCGAGATAAGTGGAATTGTCATAGAATGATATATTTTTTGAAACTGAATCCGCTCCTGTATCCAGTGTCAGGTGGGCGAGAAGCTTTACCTGATTTCCTATGACTATATCAGTAACGTTTGAATAAAGATTCACATCGGTCCCAGCAAAGACTGTTATCTCCGGTCTTATCCTGTCGAAGTAGCCTTCATCGGAGCTAGATTCTATTGCAAGCTGCTGGGGGCCCTGCGTGGCGTTTATGTTTATATCAACTGTTATATTGCTCCAGTTGATTTCCCCCGGAGAGAGGTCACCTACCATAAGGTTCTGGTAGCCTGCTGTTATCGACCAGTTCGCAGGCAAAGTCGTGTAATTTACCCACACGTTGGTCGCGTCTCCGGAATCGCGTGTATTGTTGACATAAGTGGTCAGGTTTATCGTGTTGTTTCTTGTGACATTAACAGGGTAATTGAAATCAGTGAGCTGGACTCCTTCAACCCTTATTTCCAGTATTTGGTTGTTCCTGTATTCGTATGTTTTTGTTTCATTGCCGAGATTTTTGTATGTGACCGTTACATTCACGTCATAGTCGCCGAATTCTGTGGAAGAATTTGTAATCAGAAGGAAGCTTACCGATTCATTATACATGTTTGTTTCCTCGTTTCCTAATGTCGATAATGTCGGTTCGGAAGATACCGACTTCCTTGCCTGCTTAAAGCTAAGCATGTTGGTTTCATCCTGGTCGGTGTATTCGTGGTATGCAAAGAATGTGTCGTTTGATGAAACCATCATACCTGCAGTGTAGCATGCACTTCCACTGCATGTGAAAAGAGCTTTCCTTGCATATTCAGAACTTGAGTTTGTGGACTGGCAGAGCTGGCTCGAATAATAGGTTCCGTTGGAATAATAAAGCGTGATATTTGTTGTCCGAGGACATGCAACTGCAATATATTCCGAGGGTGAGGGGATGATATATTCACTGTTGAATTCTCTCGGATGCCAGAAGACTGTTGCCTCATTCCCGTCACCGTCTGCCTGGCTTATTCCGACAATGGGTTTATTGGAAACGAGATGAAAAGAACTGCCTGCTCCCTGACCTCCTGTAGAACCCAAGGCAGAGCTTTCGCCTCTGTCCAAATTTATTGTGGCGGGACTGTTCCCGGTGCTGCTGTACGCATATACAGTCGTCCCGTCTTCCAGAGCACCGACGTAGCCGCTGCTTGACACTCCATAAAGTTCGGTTGTTGCAGGATAAAGGACTTCGGAGTCACTCCCTCCTCCGGCCCTGTATTCAACAATTATTGAAACGTTCGATTCCAGAATTCCCATTCCTGTATCATTTATGTTGAATGTTATAGTTGTTGTCGTTGAATCTGGAATTATGAAAGATGTAGAGTTTACAAAAGCTCCCGCTGCTGTGTAGTTGTAAAGCGTGATGTTCGCATCGCCGAAAAGCGTCCTGACCTGCCAGACATCATTGTTGTTTCCCGTCCTTACATATGGGAATGCAAACTGCTTTCCGGCAAATGCTATAGGTGCTATTGTACCGGTCTCTGTTATCGCCATCTTTCCTGAAACAGGTCCGGTAGAGCTTATTGAAGTTCCTTGTGAGACAGATCCGAACAAAACAGATTCCTGCCTGTCAACCGTCTCTGTCGTCCCTTCAACGCTTACTGATGTTCCGTCCTGATAAGCTGATATATAGACATTGCTTCCCGAGGCTTCGTCGCTAAGCTCATAGTACAAAGCCTGCAATGTGTCGTAACTGAAAGTGCTGATTTCATTGCTTGCGCTTTCCGTGTTCATGTTGCCATAATAAAGGTATATTGTTGTGTTTTCCGATGCGGCAATATTGGAAACCTTTATCCAGATGCTCGTGTTTGTCGTATTGCATGTTCCCGGCTCAAGGAAATAAGGAAGATTTGCCCCTGTATAATCAGAGAACATTATGTCCTTGCATGATGAATTCATGACTCCGGAGGCTATGTAGGGGGTAGTATCGAAAACATAATAAATTTGGTAATCACTAAGTTCCTCGCCGGTGTTTTCTGTTATGTTGATGGGCCTTCTGTAAGGCCATGAAGTTTCCAGCCAGGTGTCCAGAAGCGTCCTTTCTATGTTGCTTATAGTACAGTTTTCGCCGCTCTGCCCCGACATGTCGCACCGGCATGTCAGATTTATATTTTCCGGGCAGTTGATTGTTATGTTGATATCGGTTGCATTCTTAGACCATGGATTGAATATCGTGAGGTTGTATGTGGAATTTTCGCCCAGGTTTATTCTGGAAGGGGAAAGCTCACTTTCAAGATAGTTTGAAAGATTGTGAACTTTGAACGTGTATGAGTTGAGGCTTACAAAACCGTCTCCGTTTTCCCATTCAAGAGAGACGTTCCATGTAAACGTATAAGTTCCCGGGGTCGCATCTAAAGGTATCTGATAACCGTTGCTTGAATTGTCCCATCTCTTCATGCAGGAGTTTTCAGGGAGTATATCACCGCAATACTGGCTTGAGCTGGGTCCCCATGAAGCCTGCTCGTCGCTGGAATCTATGACATTGAGCGTCATGTTGGCCTTCAGGGCTGTCGCATTGTAGTTGGTTATGGTTATGTTTATCCATTCTATCGTATCTCCGACTTCATATTCGTCTATGCCGTACTCGTAACCGTTCTCATGAGTCAGGTTTGTTATTTCCGGATTCGGGGACAGGAGCGTGAAGTTGTAAGTTGAAACAAGATCGTTTCCCCATGCATCTTTAAGTATGTTATTAGCAGAATCGACAACCTCGACATAAGCCCTGTAAGTTCCGGGATCGCAGATGCTTGTATTCCAACCACCCCACAATGTTGAAAGGTCGAGCGATGTGAATGCTGTAAAGTTCCTCTGGGTTGGGGGAGGATTCCTGTCTTCGAGTATTATTCCTGAAGACGCAGTAGCCCAGGAACCGCCGGAATATTTCTGGACCTTCATCAGGAAATATCCGGTGCTGTTAACGCTGCCGAAGTTGTCGAAAATGGAGCCGATCAGCTCTTCGTTTCCGGAAGACAGGTTTGGCTCCGGATACGACGTCTTACGTGCCTGGATGTGGCCTAACACATTGGTTTCATCCTGGTCAGTGTATTCATAAAATACATAGAATGTATCGTTTGATAAAGCCCTCATGCCGGCAGGATATACAGCACCACAGCTCGTTGTTCCGCAACCAAAATACGCCTTTCTCGGGTATTCGGGACCGGAATCTGTAGAAGTGCAAATCTCAGTTGAGTTCAGTGTCCCGTTCGGGTAATAAAGCGATATTTCTGTTGTTCGCGGGCATGAGATTGATATGTACTGTGTATCTGTCGGAATTATGTACTCCGTGTTCAATTCCTTTGGATGCCAGAAGACTATTGCCTCCCCCCCGTCACCGTCTCCAAAGCTTGCCGCAACGATGGGCTTGTCAGATAACAGATGGAAGGCGTTTCCCGTTCCCTGGGTTCCGCTTGAACCGAGAGAATACTGTTGTCCCCTCTGCAGGTTCGTTGATACAGATGTACTGCTTCCGCTACGGTATATATACAAATCAGTGTCATCTTCAAGAACGGTCACATAACCTGGAGCTGACACGCCATATAATTCCGTCGTTGCCGGATAAAGAATCACGGCATCGTTTCCTCCCTGTCTGTATCCGGCAAGTATTGAGACGTTGGATTCCAGAAGGCCTGTTCCCTCATCATCTATATTGAATGTCAGGGTCGTTGTTAACCCTTCGGCGACGAAGAATGAGTCGCTGTTCTGGAGGATTCCTGTTTCAGAATAGTTGTATATCGTGATGTTCGCATCGCCGAAAGGCGTCCTTATGAACCATACATCCAGATAAGCCGTCCCATTTCTTGTCCTCGGGAATCCAAATTTTGACCCGGCAAAAGCCATGGGCGCGAAAGTATCGGTCTGGTCGTCGAGAATCTTTCCAGATATCGGACCTGTCGAATTTATGATGGCTCCCTGGGATATTGAACTGAAAGTCACGACTTCCTGAATGTCTATAAGAGCTGATTGCGTCGAGATGGTAACATTGGTTCCATTCACATAAGCCGATATATTTAGATTGTCGTTTGACGGCCTGCTGTTTATCTCGTAATAAAGTTCCTGAAGCTCGTCATAAGTGAAGACGGCTGTAACGTTGCTTTCGCTCTCCGCCTCCATATTGTTGAAATAAAGGTAGATGGTTGTGTTTCCTGACGCGGTTATCTGTGGAACCTTTATCCAGACATTCGTCTCATTGGTGTTGCAGTTCGATTCCTCAAGATAGTAAGGTAGCTCCGTTCCGGAAGTATCTGCAAAGCGTATGTCCTTGCATGAAGAGTTCATCTTTC
Organism: Candidatus Aenigmatarchaeota archaeon; assembly: GCA_016932735.1. Lineage (GTDB taxonomy): Archaea > Aenigmatarchaeota > Aenigmatarchaeia > QMZP01 > QMZT01 > JAADIF01. The sequence continues at coordinate 179,954 of JAFGCI010000004.1, read as the reverse complement.
CGGATTCTATGAGAGCAGAGCTGTCAAAGGTGTAATATATCTGGTAATCAGTAAGGCTGCTCCCGGAATTCTCGGTTATGTTTATAGGAATCCTGTATGTCCATGATGCACGCCACCAATCACCTGCCGGCTTCAGGTCAACCATTTCATTGGGGCCGTAGCCTGTTTTATCCGTCTGGATGGACATTGTCTGATTGGGCTTTACATAGAAATAATTGACAGAGCTTGTGATATTCTCACCGTCTGTGTTGTTAGACCATATCGTATAACTGAAAGAACCCCATGTATAGCTGTCTGTGAAGTTGTACTCATAAATGTCCTGGCTGGTGTTAATCATATCATACTCGTAATAAGACCCTGCAGGATAAGTTATATTTATCCTTACAGTATCAACTCCTGTCTGGTCCGTTACATTTGCAGTAATAGTAACGGTATAACCGTATCCGATTGTCTGGGGAGAAGCTGAGACGCTGTTGATATGCGGAGCATCTTTCACGTCTATTTCATAAATTATGTAAGAAGATTCAATGAAAACCGAATCGTTTCCTGTGAACGATGCGTTTATTTCGTGAGTACCGACGCTGGCGCTTAAAGGTATGAGATATTCAAGATAGGCAGGCGAGCCTGTAATGTTGGAACCCATCAGGACGCCGTCGGTCTTGTCATAAAACGTGACGTTCTGGCCAGGTATCTGAGTTCCGTTATCGTATGCGAGTTTGACCTGAAACACGATGGTCTCTCCCACCTTTGGCTCCTCTTTATCGCTCTGGAAATCAAAAAGATATGTATTTGCTGAAAGGTTGAAAGTTATGTAATCTCCGCCAGCAATTCCGTCGGCTGAACTTGCGTTGAAGTATAATATTTGTTCTCCAAGGGCGGCGCCATAATTATTGGCGCTTATATTGTTCCATTCGGTATCTCCAGCTGACAATTTTCCGAGAGGTTTTTCTGCTGTTCCTGTATCAACAGACCATCCGGATGGCAGTGTCCAGTTAAGCCATACATCAAGAGCGTCCACAGTTCCTTCGTTTGTGGCAGAAGCTTCCAGATTGATAAGAGTTCCCCTTATCTGGTCGCCTACAGAAGATGTTATCGTGGCATTGAATTCGGGAACCTCTTCAGCCCCCGAAACATTTATTTGTGAAAGATTAAGAGTCCTGTCATAATAATCGACCGCGTACTGGTAGCTCGTCGTGTTCGTGTTCGTCGTCACGTAATACCAGTTTGCCGCCGAGTAAGACCTTCCTGCTGTGAAATCTGTTCCCCCATATTCTGCTCCCTGCTCCCATCCGGCGGCATGCTCGCCGTCATCCCACCAATTCGTGTGCATCGTGATGTTGTTTCCCAGATCATCCCTTACATACTTCCTGACAACTGCATACGCGTCCCAGTAGCTGCTGCTCGTAATTGTGTATGCCCACCAGCCGCTTTCGTATGCATAAGATCCGCTCCTATCGGTCCTTTCACCATCGCTTACTGTATCCATGTAATCTGTCTCTATCCAGCTCGGGTTCGAACCTGTGCATGTGAAATTGGTCAATCCGCCGACATTAAGGTCGTCGCCTATCTGAAGGCCCTGTGAATTGACCATTGTCCAGTTCTTGAAGCTCCTGACTTCCCTTGACTGTGAATAGACATGATATGCCGTGTTGAGATTGGAGAAGTCGGCGTTCAGCGTTATGCCGTCCACTATTACCTTGCACCTGACAGGACCGCAGTAGCGGTATGCCCAGTTGCCGGTGGCATAATCCTGGTTCGTCCATGGATTCTCGACCCTGAAATAGTTCCAGTACCAGTTCTCGACGACATCAGAGCTGTTTCCGTCAAGGCTTCTTATGTCGTCTATGACGCCCGAGTTGTCTATGGTCACATTGAGATGGTCGCTATGTATAAGGGTATTTCCGGCATTGAATGAGCCGGATAAATCTGTGATATATGAAGGAGCTGTTTTTGAGTTGTTTATAATGTCAAAGTAAATGAAGAAATACCTGTCGGTGTTGCTTGGAGTAGTTCCGTTAAGAATCCATATTACTTCACCGTACGCATTTATCGAGCTGTTATAAGACGATACATTGTCGAACTGCGACGGCATCTCGTGTATCGCCTTTCCTGTGGTTGTGTTGTATTCTATGACCCTTATGGAATTGTTGTCTAATGCATCGGTCACATTCAGGGAATAAAGCTCGTATGTAAAGTTGATAAATTTCTCTATCGGCTCGTCTGTTCTTGAATAGCTTCCTGTATTTATTGTGACCGGAATCCTGTAATGCCACGAACTGTTCCACCATACCCATACATTGGGTGTTATGAAAAGAGGTTTCGTTGCATTATTATTGTCTTCATTTTGCTCAGGAATGTTGTCATTAGAATCTGCTGATACCAATATGGTGTAACTTCCTGAATTCCCTGTTGTATCCCAGTAAACGCTGGCGTTCTCTGAAGAAGCATTGCCTATCTCTGACAATGTCGTTGTATCTATCAGTGTGTAGTTCTGTCCGTCAGCCGCCTGATAGAATGAAACGAGAACGTTGTAAACGGGATTTCCTCCGCTGTTGTGAATGGTTGCATTAATTAGAAGATCCTCTCCTTCTATCGGACTTGTCACATTAAAAATAATATCGTTAGAACTCAGATAAAGCTCCGGGGGGTTGACCGCGATTTCTCTGTATGCTTTATTATTTGTTTCATTGTCTTCCAAGAAAACGTCAAATGGATCTATCCATACATAAATGTCGTAATAGCCATCCTCTCCTGTGGTGTCCCAGAGAACGGATACGTTTGAGGAATTTCCCGGAGGGAGTGAGGAGATGAGTTTATCTGTTCCTATCTGGTTCGATAAAGGCGAGCTGGGATTGTCTCCGGGATCTCCGTCGAAGAATTTCACACGCACGTCCGGAGATGCTGTCGTAGATGTTCCTGTATTGCGTATTGTGGCTGTAATATTAACAGCCTCTCCCGCAGAGGGGACATCGTTGTCAAAAAATATCTCGCTGTTAAGAACTGTTAGATCGAGAGACGATTCTACATTTATTGTTATGTTTGCTATGTTATCGGAAGGATTTGATAAGATAAAATCTTCGGGGTCTATTACAACGGTAATTGTATGGCTTCCGCCTTTGAGTGTCGTGTCCCATACAACCTCTACTGTTCCGTTTTCTCCGGGTCCGAGAAACTCTATCAAATTATCTGAACCTATCTGTATTCCGTTTTCATCGCCGTCAAAGAACCTCACTTTAATGTTGCTTGCATTGTTGTAGCCGTCATTTATTATTGTGGCGTTTATCAATACCGCGTCTCCGGCCTGTGGATTGGTGTCGTTTGCCTGTATATTTGAGCTTGAAATCATCGGATTTGCGAGACCTTCTGTCTTGTTGAGATTTATATTTACCGGAGACATTGTCTTATTATAATAACCGAAAGCATACTGGTAGTCGGAATCGGTCGAATTTGCCAGGTAATAACAGTTTGCGATTGTGTATGTCTGCCCATTCTGGAAATCTGCTCCCCCATTATATCCGGATTCCCAGCCTGCGGAATGCTCGCCGCCGTCGTACCAGTTTGTATGCATCTGGAAGTCGCCTCCTGTGCTGTTGTGTGCGTATTTTCTGACAACGGCAAAAGCGTCTATTGAAGCTCCGATAACTCTGTAAGACCACCAGCCGCTGGTATAGAGACCGGCGGCACTTCTGTCAATGCCTGTTCTCTCATTGTCGCCTGAAGAATCCATCATAGTTGTTCCCGTGACTGACGGATTTGCTCCTGCAGTACAGTTGAATGTGTTCCCTCCACCTACATTAAGATCATCGACTATCTGCATTCCTTCATTTGCGGACATTGTCCACGACTTGAGGCTTCTGATTTCGGGGACTTTTGAATAAACATAATATGTTGTGTTTGCATAGGAAGTATCCGTGACCGTTATGTTTTCCGAGGAAATGGTACATCTTACGGGCCCGCAATATCTTCTTACCCAATCTGCCGTGAAAGACTGTATTGCCCAATCGTCAACTGTCCTGAAAGCGTTCCAGTACCAGTCGTTTTCAATGACATCTGTTCCGCTTCCATTGTAATTTTCAATGTCTGAAATGACCCCAGAATCGTCAAGAGTCGCCTCGAAATGCTCATTCTGTATTACAGCATTTCCGGAATTAAACGTGTATGACAAGTCGGTGTAATATGAAGGCTCTGACTTAGGGCTATCTGTCGTATCAAAATAAATGTAATATTTCCTTATAGTATTGTTCTGCGTCGTCCCGTTCATTATCCATATGACTTCGCCGTAGGCGTTAGTCGTTGCATTATAACTGGAAGAATTGTCAAACTGGGACGGGACTTCATGAAGATAACGGTTTGTCGCTGTATCATATTCAAAAACTCGTATTGAGTTATTGTCAAAGGTCTTTCCCGCCGCGCCCAGACTTTCCAATTCCTGCGTGAAATTGATAAACTTTTCAATGGGGTCGTCGTCTCTTGTGAAATTGGTGCTGTTGACAATTACAAGAATTCTGAAATCCCATGAAATGTTCCACCAGACATCAGAACTTGCCTCTTCTTTGCCGTATATAATCAGAGAATCATTCTGAGCGTAGAAAGATGCATTAATCCAAGCAAGGCTTCTTGAAGTATTGGATACACGGACTTCATCGACGTAGCCATTCCATCCGTAAGTCGTTGTCCATGATATGTAAAATCCGACTCCTGTAGGGTCTCTGTAGCCAGGAGAGCCTGCAAGCTGTCCGTCGATGTATAGGTTTGTGTTTCCGTTATCAATAACCATTGTATAGAGATGCCAGTTGCCGACACCTGATGGCTGGCTGCATATAGGGTTGCCGTCGCTGTCCCATGTATTCAGGAAAAGCCTCGGTGATGTGTATCCATCAGTAAACCAAAGGTCAAGGTCGTTTACGCCGACCCTGTCTATCACCCATATCATGTCGTCGTCGGTGTTATCCGGAAGCTGCGCCCATGCAGACACTGTCACAACATTTGAAGTGTTGAAGTCGTGGCGTACATATCTGCCGCTTCCGCCAAGAATCTGGTCTCCGCCGTCTATCTTTCCGGCGGAGTCCATTGTGACGCTGCTTACCGTTCCGTCGTTTCCATATTGAGACGAATCGTAATGGTATGTCCCGCTGGTTTCATCCAGATGCTGGACAAGAAGGAATTCGGAATCCCATACACCTGTCATGTTCTGACCGTCGGATACAGCATCATTACCGTAATACATCCAGAACGTTGTGTCGGTGGTATTTGATACATTTGAAAGTCGGGTCCAGATTATCGCCTGCTGTGATGTCGCATTCCAGTACTCGATTTCATGTGGCAAGTCGTTATAATAGTTATCCACGAATCTTATGTCTTCTCCATTGCTCTGCGCTCTGGAGAAATTAAACCTTCCGGAAGTGAGGTTGACCATTACCGGAAAGTCTGTCAATTCCGCATCAACCAGGGATGAATCCACGGTCAGGTTCATTGTATAAAGCCAGGAGGAATTCCACCAGGAGCCTCCGGCAGGATCAAGAAGAAGAAACTTCGTCTTCTCATTAGGAGTTTCATATTCTATGTATGTGCTCTCTGAAGGATTATGTTCAAGGCGGTATATGTAGACGGTCTCATCAAATGTGGGCAGTATATCAGGTTCAAGCATATTTATGTCATAATTGGCTCCGGCCGCTTCCAGCTCCTCCTTTATCGGATCGAATATGATGTTGGATTCCGCATTCCATTCGTTAATGAAGTCTGTTAATATTGCAATCGATTTTATTTCTATATATTCCCTTTCGGTGTAAGGGACGGAATCCTCGTATGCATAGCATATTACAGTATAGTTTGATTCCTGAAGGTTTTCATCGTAGGGTATGTAATCCTTTCGTGTCGCGTAGGGGTGGCTTTCCCTGACGTCACCTTCATAAATAGTTTCGTTGGAATGGTACACTGTTCTGGACCTTTCAGCAAATCGGAAAGCGTTTACTATAGGCTTCTGGGAAGAGGTTAATGCTATGTAACTGAAATCCTTTCCGCCTTCATTCATGATTTCATAAGTGAGTCTTACTTTTCCAGGTGTCTCCTTCGCTTCAACGAGATTTATAACGGTACCATAACTTGCCAGCTTGTATCTTTCATTTTCTGCGCTTTCCTGTATAGGATTCCCGAACGAATCCGAACCTCTTACTGGCCCTGAAGGCGCGTAATATTCTATGACGGTTTCAGATGGTCCTGTTTTATCCGCAAGAGTTCCTTTTCCTGGCTTACCGACTGTATAGACATTGACGTTTATCGCTCCTTCAGGTATTTCTTTTATTGCATCAGGCTGGTACGACAATATCTTTTTGTAATGCATATATTTTCCGGGCGGCCTTTTTGATGCCTGTATTTCGGTCTCGGTTTTTTCCCCGTTCATTGTTTCCTCTTCGACATTCTTTTCAACCGGCAATAATTCCTGCTTATCTTCAATATTGCTTTCTGATTCAGCAGCGCTTACGACAGTAAAGACTTTCTCAAAACTTTCTTCACCGAATACAGCAACGGCCTTGTATAAACCATTTTCTCCAAATCCTTCAAGATAGAAATTGTGCATTCCGTAACTGTTCAGAGTCCAGACAGGATCTCCTAAAGGAAAGACTTTTTCCCCGTCCGGTCCGTATATGTAGAATCCGAATTCTTTGCCGGCATCTCCCTGAACCTGAAATGCCATTACCTCATTAGTGTCATAGTTATCCTTGTTACATGTTACTACTATAGGAGATGCAGATTGCCCTATGCCTGTAAATGAGACCGTAAAAATAAGCACAGCTATGAATACGAAAAGGATTGATAACTGCCCAGACCCAAATTTTACTTGGGATTTTTTCATTTACACCTATCCCTTGCATTTTCTTCCAGGACATCTATGCATAAATCAAAGGATTTCTCGAATGTCCCGTTGTCCGTTATGACTAAACCTTTTATAGTCCATTTGCCGACACGGACAGCCCTTATGTAAGCATTAAGAGAGTTTGTCTGATTAGACTGAATACTGTCATTCAGCTGCATTTCACCGGATATCAACTGCACTCCTGGAGGGAGTTCTATAGAGGATTTAACCTCACCTGTCTTGTCAGGAAGGAATGAAAAATTTATGGTAGACTCCTCCCCTATCGTCATTATATACTTTTCTTCCGCAACGTTTCTCGCGGGAGATATTGTCAATTCTGAACTAATATCTTCAATTGACGGCTGATTAAAACTGAAAATAGATAAATCGGGGGGAAATAATATTAGCGCCGTAATAATTGCGACTGTTATAAGTACAACTGTCAGTATCAATATGTACCTTTTTAAATCCGGAATTCGCCTTTTTGCCTCTTCTTTCCATTCAAACCTTTCTACTTCCATCTGACTCTCCCTGACCGGTTATTTGGGGGAGAGATAAGAGTAAATCGGCTGTTCTCTTACCGGTAAAAAAAATGAGGAGTTCTTATTAGATATAACCAAACATCTAACGACTCCCCTCGCTTCTCCCCTCACAAAACACCTCGCACTCGTGTTTTAACTATTGCTCTGACAAGCACTGATTCTTGCCCACTCGTATGTTGGTTAATTAATTATATAATTTATATAATTATTGGCTCTGGAATGAATCAGAATGTGGCGTTGCCCATTATAGTCAGGGTTCCCGTGTATGTCAATGGCAGCACGCCTCCCGGAGAATCTATCCAGAAGTACATCGTTTCGTTTGTTCCGGAATATATCGGAATTGTGTCTTTATTTACCTTGTCAAATGACAGTGTGAGATTGTATAGATTGGGGTCCCCGACTGGATTGTCGCCCAGATATGAACGGGCCCATTTCACCCTGCTTACATTGATAAATCTGTTATAATCTATTGTTCCGTTTGTGAGATGTGTTCCCATTACCCACAGCTCCTCTATGTCATTGGAGTTCTGGTCCACAGTCACATTATACGTCATATTGCTTGAATTTATTGCAGGATAAAGTGTTTCTTCCCCGTCCGGATTCAATATACCGAAATCTATCACTTCATATGAAAGGTCCATCAATAATATTTTACCGATCTGTATCTGAGTCATATCTGTGGTGTTCGTCCTGTTAACTGATGAGTTGAACATCACATCTATTTTCCAGATAGTGTTTAGGTCGGCTGAGGCATTTATTGTCCATGTAATATTGCACCATTCGTCCTCATCCAGAGGGTTCTCTGAACAGTTCTTCGTGTTCATGCCGTCCTGCATGAAGAATGCCTCGCCGGGCGTGTATGCCACCGGAACATTTGTATCAGGGTCTGTTGAGGACTTATTATAACGGACAGTAGCATTTACATATGCGCAATAGCCTTGCCGGCATATGACTGTTGCATTTATCACGAATGTCCTGTTGGCTCCGACTATATAGCCGACGCTCATGTTAGCATCGCCATCGCCGGGTATCGTTGGCGGCGTTATAAGCTCAACTTCAAGTGACGTCCCTTCAATTGTTGCGTTGTCTGTAAGGTTTATTGGCTCGTACCCCATTGACGAGCCATTACAGAATACATAATATGTCTGATTGCCGCTGTCATAAAATGTATGACTGTATTCATAGAGTTTTGTTGTGGCGTTATAATCCATCTGATATTCGGAGCCGCTTGCTGTCAGGTTGCAATAAACGCCGCTACCTGTTATCGGCTGGCTATCAGTCACGTCTGTGTAATTGGTGTATATCATCAAAGGCTGTCCTACAAAGATTATATTTGAACCGCCCTCGGGATCTGTCGAGTCCCATATAGCAAGACCTGCATTTTCGGTTGATGAATAATTGCTGAAATAACTCACAGTAAATATGAATAATCCGGTTGACGGGTTGTATGATATAAATGAGCACATTGAACCGGAGCATATGGTACCGTCCCTGAGTATTACCGGAGTCTCTTTATAAGTCAGATTATAAATTGATACTGTTGCTGAGACATTGAGACGCGAGTCTGCTGAGGAGTTGACATATGTGCCGTTATATAAAATGTCTATTACAGAGTTAAGATTGACACCGCCTGAAAGGTCTATGTTCGGCGTGTAAACTATCTTTCCATAATCCGGGTTTTCAATTGTAAATGATGCTATATTCCTGATATCAACCGTCGACAAGTCTGTCGTGGAGCCTCCAAAGTCGGAAGTGTAAATAACTTCAGCATAGCTTATGTTTCCGCCGACAATCTGACCGTCAGATGCCGTGCAGTTAACGGTCCAGTTGTATCCTGCAACAGGCAAATCGTTTAGTGTGAAGTTGAGTTTCGTATCCTTGGACAGGCTGCTTGTATTTGTCTGGTTCAGCTGGCCGTTGAGAATCAGGGAACAGTTGTTTATCCCCCTATTCCCTGTCAGGTTGTATTCAAAAATTATGTCACCATCAGAATCCCCTGAGTGATTCATCGGAGACTCCATATTTATGTTGAGTATATCGACGGTGAACCATATCGTTTCTGATTCTTTTGTCGAAGTCTCTGTCGAGTTGGCATAAATGGTTATGTTATTGAGTCCCTGAACGACAAAATCGGATGTTATATTGCTGAAAGTCGTGCAGTTGTAGCAGCTAGTCTGGTTTGTGTTACCGTTCATCGACCACGAAACATTGGATAGTTCAGCTGTCTCACCGAATATTTCAACAAGATACGAATAATAGGTTGTATTGACTGGTGAACCGATATCAAGGAAAGGCACTGTTTCCTCCGGCTGAATAGTTGAATTCGGCTCCGGATAAACGACATACTGGAAGGATGTTTTTGCTGCCGGGCATAATCTTACGTTACTTATCTTATAAGCATTGCTCCCCCAGTTGGAATTCCTGTTTGTCAGAACAGATGAACCCCATCCACCTGCTCTCGTCTGCGTCTGGCTCTTGTCAAGGGTTCCGTTTACATATATGCTCTGAGTGGAACCGTCCCACGTAACGGCTATATGATAGAAGTTATCTTCATACCATTTGTCCTGATTTGTGTAAATCTCCGAATAGAATCCCGCAGATGGTGAGATGCCAAATATAATGTGGCCCGGAACATTATTTGCGCCGCTTGCCTGATCAAATGATATGCCGTTCCTTCCCGATGAAATTATTGTCTTGGCAGACACCGTGCTTGATGTATTTATTTCCTCGTCAAGCTTTAGCCAGAATTCAATAGTTCCCTCGGAACCCGGATTGTAAGCCCATGAATTCTCAAATGACGATGTAAGTTCATAAAGCATGCCTGCTCCCCTGCCATCAGTAACCCATTCATAGTCCGTGAATTCAGAGCCTGTTATAGAACCTGCTGTCGAGCCGTCAAGACTGTCAAAGAATGTACAATCCTCAGTATCGTATGGCTTCAGAGTCTGTCTTGTTGCTGACGCCTCTGAATTGTTGTAGTACATGTACAGTAGCATTGTATCAGCACGATCGAGATCAAACATTATCCAGAATGTCGTATTTCCGCCCGTGATTTCACATTCCGTGAAGTTATATGGAATCTCCTTATGCGATTCATTATAGACAAACCTTATATCCCCGCAGTCGTCTCTTATTTTGCCTTCATTATAAAGTTTTGATGTATTAATCGACAGCATAAAGGTCATATTAATTAAGTCATATTTATCCGCTTTTTCTTCAAGACTTATGGGTGTTCTTAGTGTCCAGTCCGCGTCCCACCAATCCAGCCATAGAATGCTTATTTCTCTTTTTGAAGTCTCGTTATAATGTCCGAGGGTGTCATTTATCCAGCAATATATATCGTTGTAGTTTCCGAATTCCAGACTGTTCTTTACAACCCAGTAATTCATTCCGTCGTTGCCGTCCCATGAGGTCGAATTTGTTCCATTGAACTGGTATCCTTTTGTATGGGGGTTTGTTTCATCAAAAGAGCAGTTAATCAAAATTTCAACGTTTGACTGCGTCCCTGACTCGGTCGCTTCCGGATTCCATTCAACTTCAGGCACAATCGTATCTAAGTAAAACCATACTGTTTCATTGACAACCACTGATGTATTTGCAGTGCTGATTGCCCAGAAGGTCACGTTATTGGAGCCTTCCGTAACATTTTCAGATGTCGACAGGCCAAAAGACGTGCAGCTTGAGCAGAAAGTATAATTATCGTTTCCGTTGATGCTCATTCTTATTGTAGCGTTGTTGTTTGTATATCCGCTGTAAGTCATTGTCGCATTCGAATAGGATGTGTTTGACGGGCTGGTTACGCTTAGAACGAGTCCGGATGTCTCCTCTTCGCCGTAATACAGAGCAATTTCATCTGCTATGTATTTTCTCATAGATATGGAATCATATTCTGCATTAGTGTCATAGTAGCCAAAGGTTCCGACTTCCAGCTTCCACCAGCTTCCAATGTCGGTTATTACGCTTTCAGGAATATAACTTTGGGAAGAATGCAAAGTACCGTTATGGGTTACGTTCTGGGAAAGAATGTTGCTGTCCGTATCCCATACCACAATATAATCATAAGGCTGGTTATCGTACTGAGCCCATGATTTGTCATCTTTGCCTGTGAATGTGCCGTTGTTCCATTTGGCATAAGTCTGCTGTTCATTGTAGCTTCCTGTATCGACACGATCCTCTATTATCAGCGACGACGACTGGGCTGTATAATAATAGGTAGTCTCATAGCCCAGATCCGGATAAGGTTTCCTCATATAAACTGTACTGAATCCGAAGGGAGGTGATCCTGATGTCGACTGGTTTTTCCACATCCGGAATTCTATGTAGTATCCATACTTTGTTGTGAAGTTGTAATCTGTGTAGGCATAAGCGCCTGACCATTGTGTGTTCGGATCGCAGACAAGCCTTCCCCCGCTTAATGAACATGCTCCGCCGTCTGTGTTCCTTTGTGTAAAATAATCCATTCCGGATTCAAAGTCATTATAGACATCATAGACTTTTGTGGCGTTGCTTGTATCTGAAGCTGACGGATTTTCATAATACAGGTGAACAGTTTCATTGGTAACATTCGAAATCTCAGGCATCTTTATCCATATCTGCGCTTCCTCAGAAACGGCACTCCAGTAAGGTGTATAATGAGGAATTTCAATGTCGCCTGAATCGTTCACCCAAACGAAGCGGACTCCGTTCTGCTGGGACCAGTTCCAGTTTTCAGGAGCGCTTGAACTGTCAATTGTTATCAGAACCTGGAAGTCTTCAAGCACATATGAATAATTCTCTATAGTCACTGGAATCCTGTACTTCCAGCTGTCGTTCCACCATGGCTCGTATATGGTAATTGTTTCCGTGACGATAAGGGGCTCATAGTCCTGAACTGAACCGTTGCAGGAAACGTTCCATTCTTTCAGCCCGGCTGTCGTGAAAGTCCTGTTATACCAGTATATAGCAGAGCTTTCATTAAAGGTCATGTTGATGCTGCCATCCTCGAAATTTATTGTACAGTTTATTCCAGTTCCGTTTATTGATTCGGAACTTGTCAAATTGGTATAATTGGCATAGAATGCCACAATATCACCGGGATTGTGTATATTAAGCCCGCCCTCTTCATCACCGCTGTCCCAGATTTCAAGCCGGCTGTTTTCGGAACTTGAATAGTTTGTAAACTGGGTTACATTAAACCTGAGAACACCTTCTCCCAAATTGTAATAATTGTCCATGCATATAGAAGACGGGCATTCTTTCCCGTTCCTTAGTATGACCGGATTAAAGATATAGGAAAGATTATGGAAAGTTATTTCTGCAGATTTATTGAGCCTTGGCTCAGAGGCTGTATCGACATCTATGAAATTGCTCTGGATTGTTATTATTGATGACAAATCTAATCCGCCTGATAAATCCAGAGTCTCGTTGAATATAAGTCTCGTCTTATTTTCTATCTCTATATAGAAATCCGTGATGTTTGAAGTATCAACCTGTGACAAGTCTGTCATTGTAAAGTTTTCCACCGGGGCCGAATAAATTATCATGTCAATATTTCTTGATGCTGTGGTCTGTGTGTTTTCATTAGGCGAATCGTCAGTGCATCTTATGCTCCAGTTGTAATGACCGGCCGGAAGGCTGGTAACATTGAAATACTGGGTAATTGTTTTCTGGACAGTCGAATTCGTCTGGTTTATCTGCCCGTTCAAAATCAACGAACAATTCAAGATGCTAGAGTCGTCTGTGACGTTGTATGAAAAAGAGACGTTTCCGTCATTGTCCCCGGAATTGTTTAACGGAAGAATAAGGCTTATTACCGGAGAATCAAAATCGTCCTCTGATAAAGCCGTTTTGAAACTGTATGGACCTTCTGTTATGCAGTTGTTTAGTGAGTCGCAGGATGTCACATTGTAGTAATACATGGTGTCCTGTGTCAGGTCTTTAAGGGCTAATGAGTGTGAGCTTGTTAAGGTTTCGGATGAGTTAGAGCCGTCTGACAGGGTCGTGTTGTCGGTCCCGTAGATTACAGAAGAGTTGGCTGGCTCGTTGGTCGACCATGTGATTAATGTTGTTTCGTTGGTCGTGGATGCGTTTGTTACTGATGAGATTATTGGCGGAGAGTCGTCTATGTATATTACATAGGAACTGTTGAGGCCGAAGTTGTTCAATGTGTCGTTTGCGTATGCATAGATTGTTGAGTTGCCTTCATTCGCATTGGTCAGTGAGATCGTCCCGTTGCACCATCCGCTGACATATGGGATGGTCTGGTTTGCTGACTGCCCTTCAATATGGACAAGGCATATGTCAGGTCCTAGTCCTGTGTCTGTCACGGAGAGGTTTATGGTCAGTGTCTGGGATGATGTTTTCTTTGTCGCGTTGGCGTAGTATGGGAAGGCGATGGATGGTCCTGTGCGGTCGATGCTGAATGTCCTTGCTGATGGCTGATTGCTGTTTTGCGCGGAGTCGGAACAGTTGACTGCCCATGTCTGGTCTAAGCCTTCTGATAAAGATGATTGGATGAATGTTGTCAGGGTGCCGTTTAGTGTTGATGAGTTCGTTCCGGCAACTGAGCCGTTGATTATAAGGTCGCAGGAAAGGGCTGATGCGAGGTTGTCGGTGGCCGTGAATATGAAGTCTATTGATTCTGAGGTCGTGTTGAAGTCCGGAATTGGTGAGGAGAGTGAGACTGTTGGAGCTGTCGTATCGACTGTGATTGTATAATTAACCGAGTAAAATTGGCAATTTGTAAAGTTACCACATGCATAGCAGTTCCATTCATATGTCCCTTCTTTTATTCCTTTCACATTGAATGTTGTTAATGTGTTGTTAATTACGCTGTCATTTGTTGCATTGAGATGCCATCCCGGACCCCAGCTTCCATAAAGGTTTATGCTGGTAAGATTAACTTCATCAAAACCTGTGCAATTAAAGTATATATCTCCGGAGCTTGAATTAAAATTGTCAGCAGGATTATTGAGAACAACTTCGGGAGGCTTTATATCTGCAAGATAGCTCACGTTAAAATATAATATGTCCCAATATGCAATTTCAGTGCTGCCTCCGCCCGCACTCGTCCTTCTGAATTCAGACTTGGCAACTGCCCTTGTTCCGGTCGGGCCAAAAAAATTCTGGCATGTCCATGTTTCAAGTGATGTCACATCAAGGCATTGGGGTCCAGGATCTGCTATCGTTCCCGGGCATGTTGATGACGCGACTGTATAGCTTGCGCCACCATCAGCATCAACAGATATATCGCAGTCCTGAGGAGTATTGGTGCCCCACCATTCGTAACATATATAAACAGACTCAATTCCATAGCACTTGGTCTCTTCTGCATCTACTGATTCTATCCTCACTCCGGCATAAAGCGATTTTGTATACGTGTGGTCTTCGTAGTTCCCGTCATTTGATTCAAGGTAAGAGCCGTCGGGAGCGTCGCATGCTATGTCAAATGTTCCTCTCGCCTTGGAATCATGTGCTGCGCATGCCGTAACCGTATTCACTAGAAGAGGCTGATATTGCTTTGTCCTAAAGCTGTACGGCCCTGTCGTGTCGCAGTTTCCTGCAAAGTCGCAGGACGTTATATTATAGTAATAGAGCGTATCGCATAAAAGACTTGAAAGGCTTGCCTGATGAAAAAACACAAAATTTGATGAATATGAAATTCCTTCATTAAGGTCTTCCGTTCTTCCGTATGAAATACTGGAATTTGCAGGCTCGTCAGTATTCCATGATATTATTGTCGATGTATGAGTGATCGATTCATTTGTTACATCTGTAATTTGAGGCTTTGTAATATCAATTGTAAGGGTTCTGTTGACATCAGTCCAATCGCTATTACCGAGAGTGTCTTTGCAGTAGGCTCCCCATGACCATATGCCTTCAGGGATTCCTTCAACAAGGACCGACCAGACCGAGTTGTTTACCGGGGATGAGTTGGTCTGATTGGCTGACCATGAGCCTGACCAGTCGCTCCATAGCTGAAGGGTGTGAGGAGCTGTATTGTCTATGCAGTAAAGCTCGAATAAGAGAGAACGGGAAGAATAATTGTAATTATCGATAGGCATATTCTCAAAAGAAGTGATGGGGGGCGTTGCATCAATTGAAAAGTGCCTTTCCGGAGCCTGGTATGAATTTCCTGCATAATCCGTGCAGTTTATTGCCCAGTCCTGAGAGAGTCCTTCGGAAAGACCCGTTTTCTCAAATGTTGTCAATGAGCCGTTTATTACAGACGAGTTAACCGCGGAAAAAGATCCGTTTATGTAAAGAGAGCATGACAGGACAGTTGCCATATTATCTGTCGCCCTGAAAATAAAATTCACGTCCTGTGAAGTTGTGTTATAAAATGGCTCAGGGTCTTGCAAAGAAATCTCGGGATGTGCCAGATCAATTGTAAGCGTCCTGTTAAGTGCCGACCATCCCGTATTCTCTTCTTTGTCGCTGCACGATGCCCCCCAAATCCATGTACCTTCAGGAATTCCGCTGACAGAAAAGCTCCACCATGTGTCATTTATTGATGTTGAGTTGGTTTCATTTCCAGACCATGAACCGCTCCAGTCGCTCCACAGCTGGAGCGAATCTATCTCGCCGTCATCAATGCATTTGATTTCAAATTCTACATTTCCTGAGGATGAATTGAAGTAATTTTGGGGTTCGCCTCCAAGATAGACCAAAGGTATCCCCGCTTCAGGCATTCTAGCCGTTTTGAATGTATATGGTCCCGTAGTATTGCAGTTTCCTATAAAATCGCATGAAGTCACATTGTAATAATACAGCGTTTCGGAGTCAAGGTTCTCAATGTATAGTGAATGTGAATAAATCAGAGAAGTGGATGACTCATAACCATCTTCCATAAATTCGATCTTTCCGTATATTATTGAAGAGTTTGCAGGCTCGTTGGTCGTCCATACTATATCGGTATGGTCAAATGTTGTTGATGAATTGGTAACTGATGTTATCTGTGGCGGCTTCGTATCAATGGTTATTGTCCTATTTAAGTCTGTCCAACCTTCGTTTCCTGAAGTGTCGTTGCAGTGGGCTCCCCATGACCATATGCCTTCGGGGATTCCTTCGACAAGGACCGACCAGACCGAGTTGTTTACCGGGGATGAGTTGGTCTGATTGGCTGACCATGAGCCTGTCCAGTCGCTCCAGAGCTGGAGTGTACCAACACCCCTATTGTCGGAGCATTTCAGGTCGAATGTGACCGAACCGTCAGTATCGTTGTAATTGGCGACCGGATTCGTTCCCAGCGAAGCTATCGGATTGGTTGCATCAGGAGACTCCGAAGTTGTGAAATTGTAAGGGCCTGTTGTATTGCACTTGGTTCCCAAACCACAGCTGGTCACGTTGTAATAATAAAGCGTCTGAGGATTCAGGTTTGTAAGCTGAATTGAATGAGCAGTTGTAAATGTTGCAGATGAATTTGAGCCGTCGAGCAGTGATGTAGTGTTCCCGTAAACTACCGACGAGTTGGCGTTCTTATCGGTTGTCCATGTTATCAGTGTTGATATATCAGTTGTTGACGAGTTTGCGACTGAAGTAATTGCAGGAGGCATTTCATAGGTTATGTTAAGGTAAGGTCGAAGGCTCGTATCAGTTGTGTACTCCTTCGAATAAAAAGCATCCTCTCCTACATTGCCGTCGGTTTCTGTTGTTTTAATAGCCACAGAAACGTTCTCATCTCCCTGATATTTCTCGGTTGCAACCATCTTTGTGATATTCCAGCAAATCCAGCCGGTTCCGCTTGTAGTCTGGGTGTTCTCGGCTGTAATGTTGCAGTTTGTGGTGCTATCAAAGTTGGTTCCGCATGGCTGGTTGTTCCATGTGAGCGCTTCCTCTGTCCATGTGTAATCGTAAACGTGGTACGCCCCTGCAGAAGGCGTCGAGTCGTCGCTGTACAAATAAAGGCAAAGCTTAGAATCCTGTATCGTGGCTGCGGAGGGTATTGAAGAGATATTGAATTTCACATATGACCTGTATTTGAAGTTGGACCTCGACCTCAGCCTTAAGGCGGTGTCTGTTCCATAAGTCGAGGTAGCCGAGTTGCTTCTGACATGGGAGTCATCGAGATTCTGGGTGTCAGCCGTCTGCAACTTTATTGTCGGATCCAGGAGCACTATAGTTCCTTCAAAATTGGTTATTCTTACGTCGGCTGTGTTCAAATCTATCTGGTCTATCGATACCATAATTCCCGAGTCTGTGCAGATGCCATATTCGTCGCATGAATTGTAAAGGTCGGAGAAGTCTAACTCAATTCCGTCAATGATTATAGTGTCATCATCCACGACTTCTAGAATACCTCCGTTCGAATTTATTTTTATTCCAATTGCTTCAAGGTTATGTATATTCCTGAATTCGTAGGACCATTTATACTGGCCCGCGATTTCTTTTGTTATCGTGTTAAAGCTCATTGATGGGGGAAGGTCATCCACCTTCTGGCGGTTTATTACAGCATAAGGGTCCATTCCGACTTTATTTGAATTCCAGTCTATCTCAAGATACTGGTAAGAGCCTGAACTCTTCTTATTAAGCTTTACAAGTTCGTTGAACGGCCTGTACTCTCCTTCACTGTCCTGCATCGAGCTTAAATATGAGCTTATGGTCTTTGTGCATTTTCCTTCCTTACAGACTTCCTCCCATCCAAGTCCATATTTTGGCTTTTCAGAGATTTCAATCTCTTTTACCTCTTCCCTAGATGCGACAATAACCTTTTTTTCTTCAGTTTTTGATTGTATCTGGATGTTGCTTTCAGAAGCAGGTGTTTCCTGTTCAGCCGGTTCTTCTGTTAATTCGGTCTGGGAAGAGGCCACATAAAAAGTTGACTGGGTATTCTTTTCTCCGGAAAGTACTTTAGCAGTGTACATTCCGCTTTCTGAAAATCCCTCCAGATAAAAATTGTGCATTCCATGGCTGTTCAGTTTCCATAAAGGGTCTCCGATTGGAAATACCTGCTTCATGTTCTTATTGAGAACTGTCAGATAGAATTCGGTGAAGGGGGGACCTTCTACGACTATGACTATAGGCTCTTCAGGATTATAAGTACCCTTATTCGTATAAACAATGAACTCAGAAGAAGCAAAGACTGTTAATACGAATAGTGTTGTGAGCGAGAACAATATTACCGAGAAGACTATAAATAGACTTGAAGCTGTACCTTGTGACTTATAAGTGCTGCTCACTGAATCCCCCTCACACCTTATCCCGACAACCCTTTTTTGAATTAATGAACTTGGCCAACGGTTAGTTAATATATCGGTATAGGATTTATATTTATTGGGTCTTTATTCAATGAGCTCCGCGGTGTCTATTATCCCGTCACCGTCCATATCGTATCCTCTGACAACGCGTGCCAGTATATTGCTGTCCCATCTGTTGCCCTCGAATATTTTGTCGAATTTTTTTATCAGAAAAAGCACTGCTGCCCGCGTACCGATAAATCTTTTTCCGGCAAGAACCATTATCCTTTTTCCCTTTGCCCATGGATTATCAGTTACAATGATATAACCGCTTGCATCGTTATCGTAGTATTTTTTTGAAAGTGCTGAGAATATACTCCTGTCCATTTTAAGCATTATTTTTATGGGCATCTTCTCGTTTATTTTTTTCGTAATCATGTTGGCAACAGGACCGCCTATTATTATCAAATTCTGTTTCAAATCCCTTTCTCTGATTTCGACGTCCAGTTTGTAGTTGGCTTCCTCAATTCCCGTTGTGAAGGAACCCAAGAACAAACCTAAATCGATTGCACACATCGCATCCGAGGCGCGGGCTCGGAATGGTCCGTGTGGCTCCGGTGAGCCGACCACTATCGTAAAGTTCGATCTCCCTTCAACAATGAAAGGTTCCATGTTCCTGTTGTATCGGGGAGCAGCAAAGGTTATCTTTTCCATTTTTGCTCCTGGCAAAAACGTGCCAATAGCACTGGATTTTATTTCATAGAACCTTGCCACGGTTCCATGCCGACTTTCTGTCCTGACCTCCTCAATGATCCCTGCATCTCTCAGCTTTCTTATGTGATAATAGACTTTCTGCTCGTGAATTTTCAGCGCTCTTGCAAGGTCAATAGGACACTGAGGAGTCTTCATTAATTCGAGAAGCTTCCATGCTATGATATTGGACATTGCTTCCAGTTTTTCAGGCTTATCAACAATCATGATTTCGCATGTTCTGTTCTTCCTTCCTGACTCAATTATAAAATACCCAGACATATTATAACCTTATTCATAATATTAAAAAATAATTTATAATAATATTTAAATAGCTTTCTTCGGGAAAGGCCAAAAAGACGTTCAATTATGATTTTTTCCTCGAGAAAGCCTTTTAAAGAAGGCATATAATCTCTTATAATCTCTAAATTGCGGTGTCAATATGTGCGGTATTATTGGTTATATAGGAATTGAAGAATGCTATCCTATCATCATGGACGGCCTCAGAAAAATGGAATACAGAGGCTACGACTCATATGGCATAGCTGTCTGCGAAAATCATAAAATAGAGCTGAGAAAACATGTTGGTAAAATAAGCGAGGATGGTTCAAAATCCATTCCGGGTAAAATGGGAATAGGTCACACTAGATGGGCAACGCATGGTAATGTCACCGAGAAAAATGCGCATCCGCATTTTGATAATAAAAAGGATATTGCAATAGTCCATAACGGGATAATAGAGAATTTTTCTTGGCTGAAGAAAATGCTGGAGAAACACGGCCACAAATTTCGGTCCGATACGGATTCTGAGGTCATAGCCCATCTTATAGAAACGTACTACAAAGGCGATCTTGAAAAGGCTGTTTATAAAGCCGTAGGCTTGTTAGAAGGAACATACGGTATTCTTGCAATACAGATGTCTGAAGAAAAGATAGTGGCAGCAAGGAATGGTAGTCCGGTAGTAATAGGTGTATCTGAAAGTGGTAATATAATCGCATCAGATGTTTCCGCGATAGTTCAGAAGACAAAGGATATAATTTATCTTAAGGACGGCCAGATGGCCTCTGTTACAAAAGATAACGTCAGAATCATGGGCAGAACTTTCAGAAAAATTGAAAATGAAATAGAAAAGATAGAATGGGATATAAAGGAAATTGAAAAGAAAGGTTTCAAACATTTTATGTTAAAGGAGATAATGGAACAGCCAGAATCTCTGCAGAACACTATGTTAGGAAGGATAAAAAACGATTCAATAAAATTAAGCACTGGTCTCAGTAAAGATTTCCTGCAGAATATGAGAAGGGTTGTTATAACCGCATGCGGCACGAGTTGGCATGCTGCCATTGTTGGAAAATATCTTATCGAAAAGATGTGCAATATCCCTGTTGAAGTCGATTACGCATCAGAGTTCAGGTACAGAGACCCGTTAATAGGCAAAGACGATTTAGTAATAGTTATAAGCCAGTCGGGGGAGACTGCTGATACCTTGGCAGCCCTCCATGAAGCAAAAAAAAAGGGAGTAAAAACGCTTGGAATAGTCAATGTCGTAGGCTCCACAATAGCCAGAGAATCCGAAAACGGCATCTATATACATGCGGGTCCTGAGATAGGTGTTGCATCTACAAAAGCTTTCACAAGCCAGATAATATCTCTTATTCTTCTGGCATTATCAATAAACCAGGAACTCGGGAAAAATGTTGATGAAGAACTGTTAAAAAGTCTAAAAAGTATTCCGGAAAAAATAAGCAGTGTTCTGGAAACGAGTGCTGGTATCAGAAATGTAGCTGAATACTTCTATAATCATCCGAATGCACTTTATCTTGGTAGGGGAATAAACTTTCCTGTAGCGCTTGAAGGTGCATTAAAACTTAAGGAAATCTCATATATACACGCTGAAGGCTATCCCGCCGCCGAGATGAAACATGGCCCAATCGCGCTGGTAGATGAAAAGATGCCCGTCGTCTTTATAGCCAACAAGAATGGGGAGTCTTACAAAAAAATAATGAGCAACATGCAGGAGATAAAAGCCAGGAATGGTGTAATAATAACAATAGCAACCGAAGGTGACGAGGAAATTAAGAAGATTTCCGACCATGTTATTTATGTGCCAAAATGTAGGGAAGAGCTGATGCCAATAATAAATACAATCCCACTGCAGTTATTGGCTTATCATATTGCAGACCTTAAGGGATTGGATCCCGACAAGCCAAAAAATCTCGCAAAATCGGTGACTGTCGAATGAATATAAAATACAGAAGAGCCAAAGAAAGTGACGCTGAAGAAATAGGTTTCGTGTTAAAAGAATGCTACAATATTAAAGATGTTGATGAAGGAAAAGAAACGTTCTTGAGTGAATTAGAGAAAGGTCACAATTTCGTTGTTTCATTTTCTGAAACTGGTATTATTGGAATTGCTTCATGGATTATACATGGACTCCCAAAACACGGGCTTGCAGAACTAGATAGGATTGGCTTGCTACCCGAATTCAGAGGTAAAGGCGTTTCAAAATTTCTTTTTGAATTCCTGTTTGAGGATATAAAGAAATACTATAAAGAGAAAGGATACACTCTGAGGAAGCTATATCTCCTCACACATGAAGATAACATGAGAGCTCAGGAATTCTACAAGGTATTAGGTTTCTCATATGAAGTTACATTGAAAGACCATTACTATAAAGGAAAAGGCGAGTGGTTAATGAGTATATTCTTTGACTAGGTGAAACTTATGTCAATAAAGGCCATAATATTTGATCTCGACGACACGTTATATGATTGCGGAGTATTGAGAAAACAGGCAATGAAGAGAGCCGCAAAATCCATGATAGCTGACGGTCTTCCTCTGTCAGAGAATCGGGCTTATAAAAAACAGATAGAATATCTGGAAAAATTCGGTCCAAGATGCGATGTGTTCAATAAGATGGCCGAGGAATTCGGAGTAAAGGAAAAGAATTTTGTTGAGAATGCATTAAAAGCTTATAATAACGATGACGTTGGTAAAATAGAATCATTTCCAGGCGCCAGTGAGACCCTCATAAAATTAAGAAAAAAATACAGGCTGATACTCATTACGGCGGGTCTCCATATAAGACAAATGAAGAAGATAGAAGCTCTTGGATTGAAAGACAAGTTTGATGAAATAGTAATAAACGATATAGAAAAGGATCCAGATAAAGTAAACGACTTTGAGAGAGTTCTGAAAAAATCTGGATTCTGTGCTTCTGAGTTTGTTGTTGTCGGGGACAGGATAAATTCTGAAATATTAATAGGCAACAAATTGAGAATGAAAACCGTCCAGATGCTATTTGGAAAATATAGTGATGTAAAGCCAAAAGACAAGTTCGAAGAGCCTGACTATAAAATAAAAAGGATAACAGAACTGCCTTTAGTAATTAAAATTCTCGAATCTGAAAGAGAACCCAAGATAGTCTGTATAGGCGGAGGCACGGGCCTATCCAGAATCCTGAAAGGTCTGAAAAAATACACTAACGATATAACAGCTATCGTGACTGTAACAGATGCAGGCAGAAGTTCCGGGATAATACGAGAGGAATTGAAAATTCTCCCGCCGGCAGATATCAAGAATTGCCTGATAGCCCTTTCAGAAAGATCGGAGCACGTCCAGAACCTGCTCAGATACAGATTCGAGGGCAAAGGAAGACTTGGTGACATGAGTTTTGGTAATCTTTTCATAGCGGCGCTGACCAAGATTACAGGAAGTTTTGAAGAGGCTGTTAAAGAGGCTGGAGAGATTCTTCATATAAAAGGAAGGGTTCTTCCAGTTACTTTGGAAGACTGCCATATATGCGCTGAACTGGAAGACGGAACTGTCTTCAAGAAAGATTATGAGATTTACAAAAGGGAGGACAAGGCAAGAATAAAAATAGCCTTCCTTGAGCCTGAAGCATCTGCTTTGCCTGAATGCCTGAAGGAAATCGAATCGGCCGATCTGGTTGTAATAGGGCCGGGTAGCCTCTACACGAGTATAATAACAAATCTTCTTATGAAAGGCATGAAAGAATCTCTGGAGAAAACACGGGCGAAAATAATTTATATTTCAAATCTTGTAACCCAGAAAGGACAGACAGAAGGCTACCTGCTCTCGGACCACATAAAAGACCTTGAAAAATATATGGGTAAAACTCTTGATTATATAATAGTTAACAAAAAATCTCCGGATAAGAAATCTATTGAAAAATATAAGATGGAGGGGCTGGAAATTGTTACTGATGATATTGAAGAATCGTATTTTAAAAAGATAAAGGAAGATATTTTATGGGAAATGAAGGAAAGACCCGACAGGGGAAAACATGATCCTGATATAATGAGACACGATCCTGAAAAAATAGCCGGAGTGCTGATAAATTTAATTAACGGTGTAAACAGGTAATTATATGAAAGCATTGATTCTGGCTGCCGGAAAGGGAATCCGGATGAGGCCTCTTACACTGGATAAACCGAAGGTTCTTATAGATGTCGCAGGCAAGCCTTTCCTTCACTATGTAATCGAGAACCTTATGAAAGCCGGTTTTGATGATTTCGGATTCATAGTAGGCTATAAGAAAGAGAAAATTGAGGATTTCTTAAAAAAGGAGAAAATAAAATACAAACTTATTTTTCAGGAAGAGCAACTGGGAACAGGCCATGCAGTTATGCTCGCAAAGAACTGGGTAGGGAAGGATAATTTCGTTGTTATTTATGGTGACAATCTCTATTCAAACAAAGATATAAGCAAGCTCGACATGCGGGATAAATACAATTATATGTTCGGTATAAGGGATGAGCATCCTGAAAGGTATGGTGTAATAATAAAGAAAAGTGGTTTTCTTGTAAAGATAGTTGAGAAACCGAAGGATTTCGTCTCAGACCTTGTCAATACAGGATTATACAAATTCACTCCCGAAGTATTTGATAAACTTCTGAAGGTCGGAAAATCAACTAGGGGTGAAATTGAGCTTACAGATGCGATATCTCTTCTCGCTGAAGAGAAGAAAGTTAAAGTTCTGGAAGTCGGGGGATACTGGAAGGAAATGAGCACACTTGAAGATCTGGAAAAAACTGAAAAATTCATACTGGAAGGAAATTATCTTGACTGAGGTGATGATGTGGGTTACATGGAAGAGCTTATGAAAGAAAGGCATATGAGACTTTTCAGGGAATACGATATGCGCGGATTCTACCCGGAAGATATTAATAGTGAAGTCGCTTGCAGGGTTGCCAAGGCTCTTACTACCTACCTGAAATGTAGAAATGTAGCAATATCAAGGGATTCCAGGCGCAGTGGAAAGGAAATAGCAGATGGTCTTATAAGAGGCTTCACCGAGCTCGGTGTTAATGTAATCGATCTAGGTATGAATGGGACCGATTTCCTTTATTTTTCGGTCGGATACTACGGTTATGATGCAGGTGTCCAGATAACGGCATCGCATATGCCCAAGGACTTTAACGGAATGAAGATAGTAGGAAAGAACGCGCATCCAATTGCCATGAATTTTGGACTTGAGAAAGTCAAGAAAATTTATGATAATGGAAAGTTCAGAAAAGTTTCTGAAAAGAAGGGTAAAGTAACTCAGAAAGATATAACAAACGATTTCATTAATTCCTGCCTTTCTTTCATAGATCTGAAGAAAATAAAGCCATTCAAAGTTGTTTTTGATGCCGGCAACGGTGTTGGCGGCCTTTTAATTAACAAAATATTCAAAAATGTAAACTGTGACATTATGCCACTTAATTTCGATCCCGACGGTCATTTCCCCGTGCACGACCCGAATCCATTCCTGGCATCAAACAGGAAGCAGATCGTTGAAACGATAAAGACCGGAAATGCTGACTTCGGAGTCGCTTTTGATGGAGATGCCGACAGGACAATTTTCATAGATGAGAATGGGAACTACATAAACGGTGAGTTTATAGTTGGTGTTCTTGCGGCAGAGATGTTAAAGAAAAAAGGTAAAGGAGATATAATTCATGAGTCCCGCGCGGAATGGTTTATCCGGAATATGGCTGAAAAATACGGCGGAAATCCCGTAAGGGTCAGATGTGGTCATGCATATTTCAAGAACGAGATGAATAAAAGGAAAGCGCTTTTTGGTGGGGAAAAATCGGGTCACATATTCTATAATTTTGATAATTTCATGGTGGATAACGCCCTTATACCAATCCTGCAGATAATGGAAATGATGTCTAAATATAATAAGAAATTTTCTGAGATATTTGAAGAAACGCATTCGTATCACGACAGCCTCGAAATGAATTTCGACGTCACGAAAGCTGTGGGAGATACGCACGATGAAAAATTCAGCTTTGTAGTGAATAAAGTTGAAGAACATTTCACGCAGGAAAAATACGGAAAATATGAAATAAACCGTCTTGATACATTATCAGTGGATTATCATGACTGGAGATTCAACCTAAGGCCTTCTGCAAATGACCCTGTCCTGAGGCTTAATATTGAGGCCAAAACAAAAGAGCTTCTTGAGAACAGGATAATTGAAATGACTACATATATGGAAAAATACAGTGAGATGCTTCCACTTTAACCGCCTAACACTTTTAAACAAGAAAACCAACTAAATAATATGACAGATATTCTTGATGCAGTTACCGGTGGCCTCAACTTCGGTGACCCCATAGGAATGGCTGTAAATATTATTTTATCCACAATAGTTATGGGCATTGTAATAATAGTGCTGACAAAAATAATTGCAAGAGGGCCCGATGAGGACATAGCTCCGACTCATGCGTTTATGCTGGCGCTGCTAATCAATATCATTAACATGCCGATATTCTCCGGCCTGATATATGGATATATTGCTTTCATACCGCTAATCGGTATAATTTTTCCGCTCATTGTATGGATTCTGGGTATAAAACTATTCTTCAAGGATGTCCACATGATGCACGCGATCATAATAGGTGTTATCGGATTTGTACTGAGCCTTCTTGTTATACCGACTATAATAGAATTGCTCGCGGGTTTCATTCCGATATAATCTCCCCGAGAAGGTGAGTCTCTTTTGCTTCCTTTATTTTTACATTAACAAATCTACCCATCAGTTCATCTTCGGTTTCAATGATAACAGGCTTATAATTCTCGCTACGGCCTATCATCTGGTTCTTTCTTTTGCCGTGTTCATCAATAAGTATTGTATATGCCTTGCCTATATGGTATTTGTTTTTTTCTTTCTTTATTTTTTCAGCAACTTCTCCCAACAGAACTGTCCTTTCCTTTATCTTTTTTGAATCGATTTGTTTCATTGTTTTTGCCTCTGTTCCCGGCCTTGCTCCGAATTTAGATATGTTGATTATATCCGGATTTGCGTCCCGAAGAAGCTTCACTGATTCTTTGAAATCGGCTTCTGTCTCTTCAGGAAATCCCACAATGATATCAGTAGATATTGTAATATCTGGAATGTTTATTCTCATGGCATTTATTATTTTTTTGAAATCGCCTACGGTGTGGCCTCTTTTCATTAGCCTTAATATTTTATCAGAACCGGACTGAACCGGTATATGAAGAAATTTGAAGAATTTATCATCTTTTAAAATTCGTGATAATTCTTCAGGGAACTTTCTGATGAACTGTGGATTTGACATTCCGATTCTGACCCTGAAATTTCCTTCTATTTTACCTATTTTTTCCAGAAGTGTGCATAGGTTTTCTTTGGTATCAAGACCATAGCAACCGCAGTCCTGTGACGTCAGCCATATCTCTTTGCAGCCTTCATTCAGTGATTTTTCTATTTCTCTGACGATTTTATCAGAATCATATGATTCCAGCTTTCCGCGGGCATTCTTTGTTATACAGAACGTGCAATTGCCGAGGCATCCCTGTGATATTTCCACTATATTCACTATCTCATTTTTCCTTTTTTTCGGTTTCAGTAGTTTGTCTTCTTTTCTGATACCCAGAAAATCTTTCTTTTCTTCAATTGCTTCAATGATATCATTAACGTGGTGCGAAGAAACAAATATCATGTTTTTATTTATTTTACGGAAAGTCCCGTATTCAGCGTCGGCTCCGCATCCCGTGAGTATAATGAGCTTCTGTGGATGTTTTCTTGTTAGTTCTATTATTTTGGACTTAATTCTATTCTCTGTCACAGACTTGACTATACAGCTGTTAATTATAATTACTTCTGACTCTTTTGGTTCTCCTACAACAATAAAACCGTGTTCTTTCAGGGTGCCGGCTATTATTTCTCCATGGCTATGGTTAGCAGTGCATCCGTAATTGAGTATAGAAACCTTTTTTCCCATTCATAAAGGATGTGCAAAAGGAATAAAAATGATTAGCCGGTCGTAATTATCAGTTCTATTCTCAGGTTGCTCCCGTAGGCAAGTATCTTTTCATTCGCGACATAATGTGGTCTCTTGCTTTCAGTGTCAGGGTCTCCCATGGTTATTCTCTCCCCACCGACAATATCCCAGTTTTCCGGCTCCACTATAATAAAATAACCATAATTCGGTTTAATTGCCCTTTCTATGATGCTTTCTGTTACTCTTTGTACTATATCAGAGCATTTCTCTGTTCCGCACAACCTGTTCGGTGTCAGATACGCACATGAAATGGTGTCAGAGACTGAGATGCATGGATGCCCATAACCTGTACTCGTTCTCATCGTGGACAAGAGCAGGTTATGAACGTACATATTGACATAATCGGTGTCTTTTGATTTTATGTTTGAAGTAAAAAGAAATATGCCTAACATTATAAAGAAAACTACACCTAAAGCAAACACCATCATGCTCATCTGCCCTTTGGTTCTGGAAGATCCCATGCTTCTTGAATGGGACATGTTTAGATTTTGATTATGTGCATTTGCCATACAAACCCACCGTTAATATTCCGATATCAATCGTATCGTCCATCTTCCTGTAAATATTCACAGGAACTTCATGAACGCATGTTTCTTTCCTAACATCTGCCTTATCGCATATTATCCACTTGTTGCACTCTGGGTAATTGAATTCATCACAGAGTGTCTCTTGAAGGGCTCCCGGTATAACGACAAAAGCAAACCAGCCTTCACCTATCACTTCTCTCAGTTCTTCACAATCAGCAACCGATAGTTTGGAATCGTCAAAAACCGACCCGTCGGAGAATCTCGGATTATTGAAATATGGGCTGTTGACAATGAACCTCGTTGTGGTTATCGATTGCCTGTATACATGTTCAGCTCCCTCTGAGCGGACTCCTCCTATCTGAAAAACCGTCATCATTATCATGAAAGCTACCATTAGTATTATTATGAACACGGTCAGAAGTATATACTCCATCATATGGGCCTGTCCTATGCGCATCCCGATTCCTCCAGAATCTTATAGAAATCTATAGACCGCCTGAGATTTTCGGCCAGCATTATAGCGTTAATATCATCGTTATATTCGGAACCTGAAGAATCGTATATCTGCTGCAGAATTCCTGAAAATACTGAATATAGAGCAGTGCAATCGTGTTTTGTTGCTCTGGCTCCCAGCAATCCGGTTTCATCCATTTTGAGTTTTGCCGCCGCCCTGAGCTGTTTCAGGTATATATCATTCTTATAAATGTAGAAATCCGGTCCGCCCAGCGAAAAGGCCATTATATCCATCCCGTCTTTGTATGTATAATTTCTGAGAACTCCTGATGTATTCGTGTATATATGGCCCCAATAAGGACCTGAAGTGACTACTAGAATTCCTTTTTCGAATTCTGTCATTTCATCAGAAATGTATATTATTGTTTCATCTGCCCCCGTGCTCCCTATACAGTTGTCTTCAAAATCTACCATTGTCTTCATATAAGGTATTATATCCTTGATGAACTTGTCCCTCGTCCATTTTTCCAGAATAAAATAAGAAACGTCTTCACATCCGAAACCGAACAGTATGTTAGGTTCCACGTTCTCTGTATCCGGTAATGCTGAAGAGATCAATTTAACTGTCTCTTCTACATCTGAGGAGTCTTTGACCGGTATAAAGACAATCCTGGTTTTGGGCAACGATACTATATAATCGAATCTCCACCAACCGGTGTCTTCGGTCATTCTGCTGATTGAAACTGCCCTCCCGCTTTTGAAGAAAAAGGGTACAAAACCAAAGTCTATGTTTGTGAATTCTGTTACAAGAAGCGGGGGATTATAAATTTTCATGGCCGAAAAGGCTTCATTGTCGAAGGAGTAGTTTGAAGGAATGCCATTAACATATGCATCTCCAACGCTCCTTTCAAAAGCCTTTAAATCTGAAACCTGTTTTTTTGAGGCGTTTATATCCATATAAGACCCTGCAAAATTCAGGACCGCTATAAGGATAAAAGCTGAAATTACCAATCCTAGAACGATTTTGAATACTCCAAAGGCATCCATATTAACACCGTTTCTATTCTGTTATCGTTACATACCTGCCTTTATTTTCAATCCAAAGGGTCTTCGAACTGCTTATGCAGAAATTCTCTCTTGGTATAAGATAATTTATTTTCTTTCCTTCAGGTATACCCTTCTTTTCATCATAGATGAAAAGGTTATAATCGTTATCTGTTATCATCGCCTCTATTATATTAGTGGTTTCCCAGTTCCCCGGCGGGTTGGATTCCGGGTTGTTCCTGTCAATAAAACACACCTTACTTATCTGAGAGGGCATATTGAACTCAAATTGCTGTGTGCTTCCCATAGACATATCAGCTACTCTGTTAACGGTCTTGTCGAATTCTGTGACCTGATTATAGAATGTAGCCTGATTCTGGATTTCAAACAAATCGCTGAATTGGCCGGCAGCGAAAAAGATTACAACAATCATCACTATTATGGCGAAAATAATGGCGAAAATCAAATTTACATTCATAATCACACCTATTATTAATTAGGTGGTCAGTCAAATAAAAAGAATAAAAAAAGTAAGAGTTACTTAACTCTTAATGTTATTGTCTTGGCCGAGCCCCAGTTACCGGCTTCACATTCAGTATGCGACTTGTCAATGCATGCTATTACCCTGAACATGTAATCGCCTTTCCTGACGTTGTTTGGGAATTTTATTGTGATATCCCTCATCATTTTCTCGTTGCCGGGGACATTATCAGCTGCTTTTATGTATGTAATCCATGATGCCATCTCTTCCTGAAGGTCTGTGCATGTTTCAAAGTCATCACAGCTCCACCCATCAACTATTATCGATTCGGCAGTTCCGGGGAAGGCTCTTATGACAAAGGTATGTGTGTTGCCGTCTTTATGATCGTTTTTTACTCCTGCAGAGAATTTAAGACCGTCTCCTGGAGCAAGTTCAAAATAGCTTGGGGACACGTCAAAATTGGTTTTCGTCTGTTCAAAAGTCTTTGAAAGAGTATCCTTCGCGTTTCCCGTCAGATCTGTTGTAAGCCCTTCCATACTGACAAATGTGCCTTGTATCCATGATATTGACAAGGTAAGCAGTATCACCGCAAAAATCAGCCCGATTATAAAACCAAGACTTAACTGGAAAGCTCCCTTCCTGTCTTTTCTTTTCATAGTATATAATTATCCGGTTCAGTATAAAAATCTGATATCAACTGAGATGAAATTTCCTAAACCAGCTTTCCTTCTTTCTGGAATATTGGTAGAATTCATATAAGGCTACTATAGTAAATACTCCCTGAAGCGCTATGAATATCGAGTCTCCTATATAAATGCTGTATATTTCCAGAAAAATTCCCCCGAAAACATAAATTAAGGACTGCTGCTTCCTTGTTTTTGCAAAAAGGCCTGATATTATCAGAACAAGGCCTATTATTCCCGCAAACCAAAAAACATCGAACATTATAATAAATTATATTTTCAACTATTTGAACTCTTTCAGCCTGGAAAAATCCTTCAGGAGCTCTGCCTTCCTGTTACTGTTATAAATAGCGACGGCTGGATGATAGAGCACCATGAAATTTCCTGTGAATACGGGACAATCTATTTTAAATATTTTACCGTGGCAATCGCCTATCTTTTGGCTTCTCATGCCAAAAAGTCCGAAAAAATATTCCATTGAATGCCTTCCCAGAGAAACTATTAGCTTCGGTTTTATGATTTCCAGCTGTTTCAGAAGAAAAGCAGAGCATTTCTGCTTTTCTTCGGGTTTCGGGTCCCTGTTACTCGGAGGACGACATTTAATAATGTTTGTTATGTATACATCTTTTCTTGACAGCCCTACCGATAGCAGAAGCTCGTCAAGGAACTTTCCGCTTCTTCCCACAAAAGGCTTACCCTGTATATCCTCGTTTTTTCCGGGGGCTTCTCCGACAAACAATATTTTAGCGTGAGTGTCACCGTCGCCGATAACATAATTTGTCCTGCTTTTCCGCAAATCACATTTCCTGCATCTTCTCATTTCTCTTTCAAGCTCCTGCCAAGATATATCCATATGACTATTAAAGCAAAAATGAAATTAATAGATATGCAGGAACAAAAAGTGAGAATAATAGCAGATAACAGGGAAATGCCTTCGGGCATCCTGTCAGTTCTCAAATCGCTGGGTGTGGAAACAGAATTTAAGCAACTCGATTCCGGCGATTATATATGTTCGGACCGTGTATGCGCTGAAAGAAAGACCGTTGTGGATTTTCTTTCATCTATAACGGACGGCCGCCTTTTCGAACAGCTCAAAAGGCTCAAAGATTCTTTTGAAATGCCTGTATTGCTTATTGAAGGAAATCCCGAATGCTTGTTTTCAGAGAGAAATGTCCATCCAAATGCTGTAAGAGGTGCCCTTTCTTCAGTTATAATTGATTATAAAATACCCATACTTTGGACGCATGGTCTGGAGGAAACGGCTGCCCAGCTGTTTTCAATCGCAAAGCGGGAACAGATTCAGGAAAACAGAACCCCTTCGATAAGAATATCAAAAAAGGTCCGTTCAACAAAAGAATTGCAGGAATATTTCGTTTCCGGTCTCCCTGACATCAATTCGGTCCTGAGCAGGAATCTGCTGGAAAAATTCGGCTCTCCGCTAAAGCTTCTCAATGCGGACCTTTCGGAAATCATGAAGGTTGAAGGCATCGGCAAGGAAAGGGCCAAAAAGATTTACGAAGTCCTCAATATAGATTATTATTGAAATTGCATATCATCCCAAGAGTTTTAGAAGCACAGACGGAGTTGCAGCAGACCTCTATTTCATTTACAGCGTCTATCCGGGCTCCGCTGGAAAGCCCCAGAAGGATGTCGAATTCGTTTTTTCCTTCATTGATACCGCTTATTGTCTGCACATCAATGCCGTTGACTTTAACGCTGCAGTTGGCATTTTGAGGCATGTTTTTTATAACGGCTTCGAATTTCAGTTTCATGCTTATTTCACATCCGCATTTACTGTTAGGATAATCGGGACAGGTTACGTTTCCCACGTTAATGTTGCCCGCTTTCCCGTATTCGCACAGATTGCAATAAAATATTTCCCACTCTTCCTCGGAGGCCCACAGAATAGGGTCTAAGGTCTTCATATATTCCAGTGTTTTGATTTCCACCATCGTGTTCCCGGAAACGCCTTCAATTAAATTTGAAATAATAACGAAAATAACGAGAATGGCTATTAAACCCCCCATTATAAGGACAATATTATCTGCCATGAAGAAGAATTGTAATTGGGAATAAAAGGTTTTACTGTTTGTTTTTCGCCGCCGCCTCAATAAATCCTCTGAAAAGTGGATGGGGCTTGAGCGGTCTCGACTTGAACTCAGGGTGGAACTGGACCCCTATCATGAATGGATGGTCTTTTATTTCCGCTATTTCAACAAGATTCTTCTGGGGGTTTATGCCCGCAAGCACGAATCCTTTGGATTCCATCTCCTTCCTGTACTTGTTATTGAATTCGTATCTATGCCTGTGCCTCTCGGAGATTTTGTTTTTTCCATAGGCCGCTGAAGATTGTGTGCCTTCCTTTATATTGCAATCGTATGCCCCGAGCCTCATCGTCGCCCCATAATTGGATTCTTTCATGTGCTTCCTTTGCTCTTCCATAATGTGTATGACCGGATATGGCGTTTCAGGATCGAGTTCTTCTGAATTGGCTCCTTTCAAACCGCATGCATTTCTCGCAAATTCTATCGACATAATCTGCATCCCGAGGCATAGACCCAGATAGGGTATTTTATTTTTTCTTGCATATTCCGCCGCGAGTATCATTCCTTCCGTGCCACGCCTTCCGAATCCTCCGGGGATTATTATGCCGTCAACGCCGTCAAGTTCATTGAGAGTGTTCTTATCTTCCTCGTACTTCTCGGAATCAAGCCACAATATGCTGGGTCTCACATCAAAATTCCATGAAGCGTGGTTTATTGATTCTATGACGGAAATATATGTGTCCTTGCAAGACTTGAAATTGAAATATTTGCCCACTATGCCTATTCTCACTTCCTTCTTAAGTTTCTTGATTTTCTCCGAGAATGCTGTCCAATCCTTCATATCTTTGGTTCTCGGCTCCATGTTCATGGCTTTCAGCATTATTTCCCCTAGATTCTCCTTCTCAAAATTCACGGGTATATCATAAATAGAATACACATCAGGAGCGGATATTATCCTTTCCTGTGGCAGGCTGCAGACTATGCTTATCGTCCTTTTTATATCGGCCGCCACCGGTTTGTCTGCACGGCAAAGGATGAAATCGGGATTTATCCCAGCAGAGTTCAAAGTCCTGATTGCATATTGCGTCGGCTTCGATTTCTGCTCGCCAAGAAGCTTCGGTGTCGGAAGGTAGCTGACCAGTATGAAGAAAACGTCGTTCGGCTGCTGAAGCTTCAGCATCCTTGCAGCCTCAAGGAACAAAAGGACTTGGTATTCGCCGACAGTGCCGCCGAATTCAATAATTGTAATTTCTGAATTGTTCTTCTTCTGGCATGATTTTATCCTCCTTATAATTTCCTTCGGGATGTCTGGGACGACCTCAACGTCCTCGCCGTCGAATTCAAGGTTTCTCTCCCTTTTTATGATTTCCTGATAGACCTGGCCCGTAGTTATGTAATTGTCAGCAATGCATATCTGGTCTGTGAACCTTTCATAATTTCCCAGATCCTGGTCTGCTTCAATGCCGTCTTCGCCGACAAAGACTTCACCATGCTCCGCAGGTCTTATTGTTCCTGCATCAATATTCACGTACATGTCCGCCTTTATGTTTGCGACCCGATATCCTTTTGATTGCAGAATCTTTCCTATAGAAGCAGCGGCAACGCCCTTGCCGACAGAGGACATTACTCCCCCTACAACGAAGATGTATTTGCAAATTTGTCTCATGCCATATAATTGGTGGAACATATAAAAATCTTAGTTCCCACAAATTATCCAAGGACCCCTTTCTGAAGTTTCTAATTCACTTATTTGTGCGATTAACTACTATGTCATCTACTGATGCTCCCTTGCTTAATTTGCATGCATCGACGATTATCTGAGCAACTTCTTTTGGGTCCATGAATCCTGACATATTATAATCCTTTATTTCATCGAAAAGATTGGTTCTTATACCTCCCGGATAGACCCCCAAGACTTTTATTCCGTGTTTGTTGACTTCTTTTCTCAGGCTATCTGTGTATCCTCTTAAAGCAAATTTGGTTGAACAGTATAAAGACATGTTAGGCCTTCCTTCAAGGCCGGAGTTTGAAATTATGTTCACTATCTGTGCTTCTCCTCTTTCCTTTAGTAACGGAATCAGTTTTTGTGTCAGATTTATGTGAGCAAGAACGTTCAGGGCGAAGATATCCCTCATTTCTTTGTCAGTGTTCTTTTCTGAAGGCTGTATTATTATCATTCCGGCATTGTTAAAGAGTATGTCCAGCCCCTTTCTTTTTGATATTTCAGACAGACTATCAATTGTTCTGTTTTCGGTAATATCTCCCGCAAAGGTTTCACAAAAAATACACATCCTCTTACATTCTTCCGCTACCCTCTCAAGTGAATCTTTACCGCGGGAATTAAGGATGAGATTACATCCTTCCGATGCAAACCTTAATGCAATCTCTTTGCCAAGGCCTTTGCTAGCTCCCGTAATAAGGGCTGTTTTTCCTTTTAATTCCATAAATCCACTTTGAAATCGAATACATTTAAGTTTAAAACAATAACTTTTGTCTATGTACCAACTGACGGATGAGGGCAAAAAATACCTCAAGAAAGGCCTTCCTGAAAGGAGGCTTTACGAATTAGTGAAGGATGCAATTCCCATAAAAGATGCCCAGAAAATGATAGATGATTTTAGCATAGGCCTCATGTGGGCGAAGAAGAATGGTTGGGTGAAGATAGAAAAAGGTATTATTGTCCGGGAAGGTGTTGTCTCTGATACTGATGCAGAGAAAGGCCTAAAACTCGTTTCTGAGGGGAAAACACCCCCGGATAAAATAGCTTCATTGTTGCTTGACAGAAATATTATCAAAAAGGATAAAACCACTGCTTTGACTGCTGCTCGTGAACTTATCGGCAAATCGATTACTGCTTTGACTCCTGAACTGATAAAGACAGGCCTCTGGAAAGAGGTGAATATGAAGCCTTATAACGTCGAAGCTGCCGGAAAGACTATATATCCGGGGAAAAGGCAGCCTTATGCAGCATTCATAAACGAGATAAAGAACAAGCTTCTTGAGCTCGGCTTTGTTGAGATGACAGGCCCGACAATTGAACTCGAATTCTGGAATTTTGATTCTTTGTTCCAGGCCCAGAACCATCCTTCGCGAAGCTGGACCGAGACTTACAGCATCAAAGGCGAGGGCAAAGGAACCCTTCCAAAAGATTCTATTATAAAAAATGTTAGATCTGCCCACGAGAACGGTGGAAATACGGGCTCCACCGGATGGGGTTATAAATGGGATGAAAAGAAGGCTTCAAAAATAATGCCAAGAGCCCACGATACTGCAATATCCCCTAGATATCTTTCTGGCCATTCCGGAAATGTCAAAGTCCCAGGTAAGTATTTCAGCCTTGTCAGATGTTATCGGCCTGATGTTATTGATGCGACTCATGGAGTCGAGTTCAACCAGTGCGGCGGCTTCATAATTGATGAGAATTTATCCTTCCGGAATCTTCTTGGTGTCCTAAAGGACTTTGTAATGGACGTGACGGAAGCTGAAGACGTAAAGTTCTATCCTGACTATTATCCGTTCACGGAACCTTCTGTCCAGATATCAGCAAAGCATCCGGAGCTTGGCTGGGTCGAGCTTGCAGGAGCGGGTGTCTTCCGCCCGGAGCTGACTGAGCCTCTCGGCGTGAAGCAGCCTGTAATAGCGTGGGGCTTCGGGATCGACAGGCTTGCTATGTACAAGCTCGGAATAAAGGATATTCGTTATCTTTTCAGCGACAATATAAAATGGCTCCGGGAGAAGACGGTGATGTGATATGCCTACACTTGATGTTTCATACAGGGACCTTTGCAACCTCATAGGGAAAAGGATAGACAGGGAAGAACTGAGGAACAAGGCAGTCATGTTCGCTAAGGGAGAAATCGATGAGATCAATGAAGATGAAATGAAAATCGATGAGAAGGACACCAATCGTCCGGACCTCTGGAGCACGGAGGGTATTGCGAGAGAGATTGCCGGAAGATACGGAAAGAAGGGCCTGCCTAAATATACGACAGAACCATCCGGCCTTGTCGTCAAGGTTGATGAAAGCGTCAGCAAAGTGAGGCCTTTCACAGTCTGCGCTGTTGTAAGAAATCTGAACATTACCGAAGACCTCCTCATCCAGACAATCCAGCTTCAGGAAAAGGTTGCCGGAACTTACGGAAGAAACAGGCAGGACGTTGCAATCGGTGTTTATGATTACAATAAAATCAAGGGAAAGGTCAATTACAAAGCATACAAACCCAACGAACTGAAATTCATTCCTCTGGAATTTAATGAGGAATTGACGCTTTCAGAGATTCTGGAAAAGCATCCTAAAGGGATGGATTTTGCTCATCTTCTGAAAGGAAAAGAGAAGTATCCGATATTCATTGATGATGCAGGAAACGTCCTTTCAATGCCTCCCGTGATAAACTCGAATTACACCGGAAAGGTAACAGAGAACACTACTGATGTCTTCATTGAATGCAGTGGATTTAATCTCGATGCCCTGAAACCCGCGCTCAATGTTCTTGTCTGCGCGCTTGCAGATCGTGGAGGAAGGATACAGACGGTTGATGTGATTTACAAAAATGAAACCATCAAAACTCCTGACTTAAAACCGAAGACAAAAACGGCCAATAAGGATTACATAAAGAGTATAACAGGCATTGACCTTTCCGATAAGGAAATAAAAGATCTTCTTGAACAGGCAAGATATGACGTTACAGAAATTACAAAAAATGAAGTAAAAGTCGAGTATCCGGCCTACCGCCAGGACATAATGCATGAAAGGGATGTTATTGAAGACATTCTGATTTCAAAAGGCTACAATGAAATAGAGCCGGTTCCCGTTTCAATGGAGACGAAAGGCTCTCTTCTGAAACCGCAGGGTATAACAAACAAGGTCGCAGAAGTGATGGTTGGACTCGGCCTTCAGGAAATACTTTCATATACGCTCACGAACAAGGAGAATCTACTTAAAAAAATGGAGAGAAAAGATTCTCCCATATGTGAACTGGAAAACCCTGTGAGCATGACCTGGTCAGTATTCAGGGACTCTCTTCTTCCGGGGATTTTAGAATTCTTTTCGAACAACAAACATCATGAAATACCACAGAAAATATTCGAAATCGGAAACTGCATAATTCCGGATTCAAGAAGTGAAACCAAATACAGGGACAACCTCAGTCTCGCCTGCGGAATAACTGCAAGAGAGGTTTCCTACGAAGAAATTGCATCAATTCTGGATGCGTTCATGAGGACGACAGGAATCGGTTACAAGTTCAAAAAAACCGAAAACGGGATATTCATAAAAGGACGCTGTGCTGAAATCATAAACAATGGAAGATCTGTCGGAACTCTCGGAGAGATAAATCCTCAGGTTCTGAACAATTGGGGAATCGAGAATCCTGTAATAGGATTCGAGATTGATTTGGATTTTGTTTTCAAAAAATAATTCCCTAAACCAGCCCGAAAAAATTAATTATCAAAAGAACTATCGCAACAGCGGAGCCCCATCCGAAGAAGCTTATCCATGGCAGCTTGTCATTGTTGTAGTATTCCCAACAGCCAAGATGCGTTCCGACTGTTTCTATCAATAATCCGGTAGCTCCTGAAACAAGATAAATGATGAGGTAATAAGTGCTTCTCTGGGAGACGAGAGACGAAAGGACAACTGCAAGTCCAATACCATTCAGAAGTATGCTGAATATTATGAAGTTCCTCCTTGCGATGTTTTTCCGGCAGAATATATGCTCAAGGAGTTTCATGTTTTATAGTTGTCATTTTTTCTTAATATTATTGCCATTCTTCCTCAGGCGGACTATCATTATCATCGAGAATATTACAAGTATCGTTCCGAGCCATTGCCCTGCTGACATGAAGCTTCCGTGGATTGCATAATCGAGCACTATCGCTGTCACGGGGAAACCAAGTTCGTATATCGTTGCCTTGGATGCCATTATTCTTTTGAGACCCCAGTAATAGATGAATATCGCTGTCCCTCCTGTCGTTATTGCAATCAGAAATATGATCAGCATATTATCCATCGTAATTTGGGCGAATCCTCCCAGACTTCCTGTGAGGAGGACGATTATTATCATGATAAGCGATGTGAGACCGAATCTGACATAGGTCGATAATTTGAAGTCGGTTTTCTCGAGTACTTTCTTCCCAAAAACTGTTGATGAGCCGAATGCGAATGCTGCCAGCACTGAATAAATAGCAGCCGTGAAAAGCAAATTGCCTTCAAATACCGGCTGTGCGAATCCGAATGTTATTAAATAGCTCCCGGCAATTGCGAGCGCTGCCCAGAGATAAAAATTTTTTTTCGGGCGCTCTTTAAGCAGTATTGCAGCAAGAGTTATTGCAAAAAGAGGTTGAAGCTTCTGGAGTATCACGATTGCCGATAAATGCTCGAAATTAACAAGAAAGAGCGCCTGTGTTATTGCCATCGTCCCGATAGCTCCGCCAAATAGTGCTATCCAGAAGAATGAAACCCATTCTTTCTTTTTGATATTTTTTAGTTTTGGTATTTCGCGGAACAGGAAAACTGACATTATTAGAAAAGCGACGAAATGGAGAAGGAAGACAACAACGGGGACATTGAGATGGTAAAGATTCGGCGTCAGTACTATACCGTCAACCCCCCACAGAGAAGCTGCAAATATGACAGCAATCGCTCCTAAAAAAGGAGTCAGTTTATCATTGAGTTTCATTAAGATCTACCTCTATTTCAACGTTATCTCCGTCTTTTATCTTAAGCTTTTCCCTGAGCGAGACAGGAGCTACTATTTCCATTATATCAAATGGGTGGTGGCTCCTTTCAGGTATCGTCAGGACACAATCCATTCCGTTTATTTTGCAGGGAAAGCATTTCAGGCCTCCGAATACCCTGTTGCCTTCTGCGAATCCGGGAATCCGGAAACCGCATCTTGCTGTTATTCTTTCTTTCTGCCTTATGCCGGACATGTCGGTAAGCTTCATGTTCATTGTTCCCGGATATGGATTGAATCCGAACGTTTTTTTGATTCCGCCCGCATACTGTGGAAGAGACATATAATACTTTCCGTCGCCGATTCCGGTGACAAGTTTTCCTTTCATTACAATCCTGTTCTTTCTTGAAAGGGCGGCTTCTATTTCATTCTTAATTCTCTGCAAAGTTTTCTCTCCCTCAGGTGTTATCTGTATTAGATATCCCTTTATTCCGTCATTGCGATAGATAAGGCCGTCCCTTTCCATCTTGATTAGCCATCTGCTGACATTCTGCTGGGATTCTTCCAGATCTGCTCCTATTCTTGATGTAGTAACCGGTATAGGATTTGAAAAGGCTCCCATCTTTCCCAGATAAATTAGGATATCAAGTTCATTCATGATTGTTAGTTGAAGTACATATATTTAAGTATTATACAATTTCTTTTGTAGAAAAACGAAATTTACTTCATCCAGCCAAAAAATGTATGGCCCAGAGATCTTCGCGGTATGAACTCTTCTCCGATAAGATATGCTGCAATTGACCTCATGTGCTGTGCGGCAGGTGATTTGGGTGCGTATGCTATTACTGGCGTTTTTGCCGCTACAGACTTATGAACCGTCTTATCTTCAGGTATCTTCCCAAGGATAGGCAGGCTGAGGAAATCGCTTATCTCATGCGCAGGCATCTCCGATGGATGGTTCATTATCCTGTTAATTATGACCCCAATAGGAACAGTGTCATGGCTCTTCGCTATTGCATTCAGCTTCAATGCATCGGTTACAGCCGGAAGGTTTGGATTTGTAACGGTTATAAGCTCGTCGGCCGCCCTGATAAACTCCGTCGCCTCTTTGCCGAGGCCTGCAGCTGTATCTATGAGAACGAAATCGGCTTTATCTGAAAGCTTGTAGAGTGTATTGCCTACTGTTCGCTTGTTGAAGCTTTTCAGTTTCCTTATTGAAATGTCTCCCGGGACTATTCTAAATCCATGTTCATGATGGAATAGCGCATCATTAACATCAGCTACTCCGTCTAGAATATCATGAAGAGTTACAGGAAAAAGTGAGACTCCAAGATGTATGCCCAGATTTGAAGTGGTTATATTTGCATCGACTGCTATTACAGACTGGCCATAGCGGGCCAGTGATGCTGAAAGATTGGAAACCAAAGTAGTCTTTCCGACTCCGCCCTTTCCAGAAGCAACAGCTATTACCCTTCCCATATGTATCATTTGTATTTAAAATGATATAAACCTTTATTGAGCCTGAAAATATAGCGGACCCGGAGGGAACTTCAACCCGAACCAACACACTTCAATTCGTGTTTCATGTTGCCGGAGGCAACTGGTTCCAATTTTTGAACCCTCGACCCCTTGCTTAGGAGGCAAGTGCTCTAATGTCGGTCATCGCGGTTTCCTGCATAGTGTGACTTCCAAACTGAGCTACGGGCCCATCAGATAAACAACCTAAGGAGCACAATTATTATATTTATTATCTTGACATCGAATTGCCTTCCTACAATTGCTCCTGTAGGTATTCCATTATATTCTGGTTCTTCTTTTAAATTTAAATGGGATTGATTATTAATTTCATCCAAAGCCTTTATGTCCGGTTTTTTGTCGGTTTCGTTACCAAAATCCTGATTCTCTAACTCTTCCTCCTCTTTTTCGACTACGGTTATTTCTCCGTCAATATCCTCTTTCTTACCATTTATTAGCTTTCTTACACGCAGATTGTATTTTCCCGGAGCGGTTTCTTCCTTTATCATGTTTTTCAGCTTAACCGTTTTCCCGCTCCCCTGAGGGATTTCAGCTGTGATCTTATTTGATGTCCATGCCTTTCCCCAGCCGTCTTCAGATAATCCGTAGGAAAGGAGTTTGCTGCCTTCATAAACATATGAATAAATCTCCACGGTCTGCTTAAAGGAATTCGTATTTTTTAAATCAACCTCTACCTCGAATTCTTCTCCCGGATGAACGATTCCAGGATATTTTATATCTTTTTTAACCTGTTCGGGGACTTCAAGAATAACAGAAGCAGGAGCCGAGGATTTTGATGAAGATTTCGGGCACAGTTTCCCGCTGCCTTCCTTTAGCTCTATTACAAAATCGATTGATTCGTATTTGTTCCTGTTTTCGGATAGATATGCTCTCACAACTCCCCTGTAATAGCCCTGTCTATAATTATCATCACAATTAGGATTTACGAAAAGCGGGAGAGCTATAAAATAATGTTTTCCTCTCTCTATTTTCATTTTAACGGATGCCATCGATTCGTATATTTTGGATTGCAGAGAAGAGAGATCGAAATCGACAGCGGCGTATTTGGTTTTGTCCTCGTCTATGAATTTGTTTATGTAGACAACAAAAACAGGTTCAATGTCGTGCCGGTTGCCGGAATAGAAATCAATCAGAACGGACTCTATATCGCCAAACCTGAGAGAATCGGGATTGATTAATATTGAAAGATTTTCTTCGCCCATATCAGGTATTCCGTTTATGTTGAAATATGAATAGGAGTAACGGAAGGTTCCGTTTATTTCTGCCCTCGCCTGAATTTTATAATAACCTGAGATGCTTTCATTTCCAACCGGAAATTCATAGAAAGACCACGAGTAATCAAACCGTTCCAGAGTTATTGTTGTTAAATTTAATATATCGATTTCCTCCCATTCATCTCCCATATATCTTTTGATGGATGTCTCAATTTCCAGTTCATTTACAACACTAAGTCCGTTGTAGATGAAAACAGGAAAATATAAAATGTCTCCGATTTCATATGTCATGTTTTCGGTATATGTCTCTATGCCGAAATCTTCATCTTCTATAACTGCTGTTTGTTTTGAAATCGAATTATCAGATAAATTTGTGTTTGAACAACTTGATTCTAGAATTTCTGCGGAAACATCAAAAATAGCATAGTCGGGAAAATCTATCTCAAAAATGGTTTCATTTTCTGAAGCCAGAAAATATTTTTCTTCGGAATTATTTGAAAAAATATTTTTCGAAATAATTTTTATTAAATATTCACCTTCGGAGAAGTTGACTATTGTAATTAAAATATCATTCTTCTTTTCCCTATATTTTGGCTCCAGATTCAAATATATAGAGGGGTTGCAGGAAGCGTTAATTTTATCAAATTTTACTGTAATGTTTCTGCAGGCGATATTATTTTCCAGAAATGGGTCAACAGCCTTTAAGTCGTTTGATTTTATACTTTCTATATCGCCGCAGATTTCATATTCCCCTTTATCCAGAGTCAGTTCACCGGTTCCCGTTGAAGAATATGAATTTATACCATCTTTTGTGAAATTAAAATATTGCATTCCGCCGCTGTTCAGGTCTCTTACTGAATACGAAACAAGAACTTCTATATTTTCCCTTTCTCCGGTCCTGTGGTCATTGTTGGTTATTTTAAAGATATTATCATATTTAATTTTCGGAAATATTTTTTCGTCAATGATTGATTCAATTTTCATGTCAAAAATATTGCCTATTCTAACGGTTTCATTATTAGAAACATTAAAACTGCTATTCAGAATTATGCCATGACAGAAATAAAAAACGATGATATCACTCCCCCCGAATAAAGGAAATTTATAATAAATATCATTTTTTGTGTTTTTC
Organism: Candidatus Aenigmatarchaeota archaeon; assembly: GCA_016932735.1. Lineage (GTDB taxonomy): Archaea > Aenigmatarchaeota > Aenigmatarchaeia > QMZP01 > QMZT01 > JAADIF01. Next base: position 136,552 of record JAFGCI010000004.1, on the reverse strand, counting down.
TTTTCATGTTGTTCCGGATTATATCTGTGTCTGATGCCAGAAACGTCTCTGATTTCTATGAAACTTCTGTTCCCCGTTTCGTAGAAAAATTCCAGATAACTGCCATCAATCTCTTTGAAAATTGTGACATTATTATTGTATATTTCCGTCTCGGAGCCATTTTCGTTCTTCATAACTATCTTCAGAAATCCGCCGGTGAAATTTTCAGGGAGGCTGTTAGCTTTGAAAATAATATCTGAATAGATTCCTGAATCGCTTTGCCCTTCCATTAGAATTGGATATTTTAAAAAATCCTTCCATTCATTTTCATCGAATATAAGCCCGTAATCAGTTCCATTAACTTCCAGAAAGACTGTCAGGGCGCCTTCGAAATCGGCCTCTATGTCAGTCACGTTCACTGATATTATCTGAGGATTCCCTTCACTGAAATAAGAAGGACATGAAACGGTATAATTTGATGAGGAAACCGGATTAAGGTTTAATAGGAAAAATATAATAAATGCAGATAAAATCAACGGCTTCGACATTTTTAACAATTAATTAGACTTCTTTATTAATTATTCCCGTTCCTGCATTCAGGACAAATCCACCTTCCGTTAATGTTCTGCAGTTCGTCAGAATACTGCTCGCAGAATTCGCATAAGCCCGACATTTCCGTGCTGTCAAAATCCGGAACGGATTCCACTTTTTCTTTTAGTTTTTCAGAGAGGATTTCTATAAGTTCAGGAGAAACAATTAGAATTTCTTTCTCAGAAATAATTCCGACAAGTTTTCTCTTTTCAACGACGGGGAATCTTTTCACACCAAGTTTTATCATTTTCTTGGCAATTGCAAGTATATTATCTTCCGGAGAGACTGTTATCAATTCCTTTCTCTTTTTTCTTATATCCTTTATTTTTGTCTTTTTTGGGTCCCTTCCGGAGGCGACCATGCTTACTATATCGTCTGTAGTTACAATGTCAACTGGACTGCCGTCTCTCAGAAAAATGACAGATCCTATCCTGTTGTTTGTCATTGTTTTTGATATTACATACATGTTTGTATCGAGGTCCGCTGTTATGACGTGTTTCTTCATGACCTCTCTTACCTTAACCATATTATTACCTGATTTATAGATGAATCTGTGCATTTTATACTTTTCCGTCCAACAAATGAATTTAATTAAAAGAAAAAGTAAGGAGTTATTTTTTATCCTCTATTGCCGCCTGCGCGGCCGCAAGCCTTGCTATCGGAACCCTGAATGGCGAACAACTTACCTCGTTAAGCCCTGATTTATGACAGAATTTCACCGATTCGGGCTCGCCTCCGTGCTCTCCACAGATTCCAATATGGATTTTCGGGTTCTTTTTTCTCGAATGTTCGATGCAGATTTTCATGAGTTTTCCGATTCCTTCCTGGTCGATTGACTGGAACGGGTCTTTCTCATATATACCGTATTCAACATATTTTTTCAGGAATTTACCGGAATCGTCTCTGGAGAACCCGCAGCCCATTTGCGTGAGGTCGTTGGTTCCGAAAGACATGAATTCCACCTTATCCGCTATTTCATCTGCTGTTATTGCGGCTCTGGGGACTTCAATCATTGTTCCTATCTTGTACTTTATCTTTCCTTTTGCGCCAAGCATCTCGGCTTCTTTCTCGATTATTCCCTTGATTAGCTCGACTTCCTTTACATGGCCGACTAAAGGAATTTCTATCCATGGCATCGGGTTCTTGCCCTCGCCTTTGACTTTTATTGCCGCTTTCAGGATAGCACGTGTCTGCATTGCATTTATTTCGGGATACTGGACACCAAGTCTGCATCCTCTGAAGCCAAGCATCGGGTTGAATTCATGGAGGTCTTCTATAAGGTCTTTAATTTCCTGTACTGAAATTTCCATTTCTTTTGAAAGGGCTTCAATATCTTCGGCTTCTTTTGGAAGAAATTCGTGAAGTGGCGGATCCAGAAGTCTGATGATGACAGGAAGTCCGTCCATAACCCTGAAGAGGCCTTCAAAGTCCTCCTGCTGATAAGGCTCTAATTTTGCAAGTGCTTTATGACGCCCTTCCTCTGTCTTTGCCAGAATCATCTCTCTGACAGCCTTTATCCTGTCTCCTTCAAAGAACATATGCTCAGTTCTGCAGAGGCCTATTCCTTCTGCCCCGAAATCCTTTGCCTTCTGTGCATCTTTCGGTGTATCTGCATTTGTTTTTACGGACAGTTTCCTGAATTCGTCTGCCCATGACATTAGCTTCCCGAAATCGCCGCTTATATCAGGTTCCACTGTAGGTATCTGTCCTTTCATGACTTCTCCTGTGCTTCCGTCAAGTGTTATATATTCACCTTCTTTTATAGTTATGCCGCCTGCTTTGAAGAATCCTTCTTCCTCGTTAACTGAGATATCAGCGCAACCTGCAACACAGCATGTGCCCATGCCTCTTGCAACAACAGCTGCATGAGATGTCATACCGCCTCTGGCTGTAAGAATACCCTGTGCTACGTGCATACCTTCTATATCTTCAGGAGAGGTTTCCATTCTTACAAGAACTACTTTATCTCCCTTTTCTGCAAGTTCTACCGCTTTTTCTGCCGTGAATACAACAGTTCCCACAGCAGCTCCGGGCGAAGCCGGAAGACCTTTTGCAAGAAGAGCTCCCTCCTCAATCATTTTTTCCTTTGCTATCGTATCCAGTCTTTTATGAAGTAATTGGTTGAGCGAGTTTGGATCTATTCTCATAACTGCTGTTTTTTTATCAATTAATCCTTCATTAAACATATCAACAGCAATTTTAAGAGCTGCAGGAGCCGTTCTTTTTCCTTTCCTTGTTTGGAGCATGTAAAGTTTTTCTTTTTCTATTGTGAATTCAAAATCCTGCATATCTTTGTAATGCTTCTCGAGCTTGTCATAAATTTTAACTAATTCTTCGTATGCTTCTGGCATCACTTTCTTCAGAGTATCAATGGGTTGTGGAGTTCGAAGACCTGCAACAACATCTTCACCCTGGGCGTTTATCAGGTATTCACCATAATGCTCTTTCTTTCCTGTTGCTGGGTTTCTTGTGAAACCTACTCCTGTTCCACAATCATTTCCAAAGTTCCCAAAGACCATTACCTGAACATTTACACCTGTTCCTGCATCGGATCTTAGACTGTTTATCCTTCTGTATGAAACAGCTCTGTCGGTATTCCAGGACTCAAAAACAGCGTTTATTGATAATTCAAGTTGCTCTTCAGGACTGTTTGGGAAATCTCCAGTTTCTTTTTTTATAATCTCTTTATAAGTTTCAATGAGTTCTTTCAAATCGTCTGCTGATAAATCAGTATCAAATTCCACTCCTCTCGTTTCTTTAAGTGTCGAAAGTGCGCCTTCAAATTTCGAGTGTTCTACACCAAGAACTACATCACCGAACATTTGAAGGAATCTTCTGTAAGAATCATATGCACCCCTCTCGTTTCCAGATTGCTTTGCTAGTCCTTTTACCGTCTGATCGTTTAAACCCAGATTAAGAACTGTATCCATCATTCCGGGCATCGATACATAAGAACCGCTTCTTACAGAGAATAATAATGGATTTTCGCTATCACCAAATTTCTTTCCCATTTTTTTCTCAACTTTTGCAAGCTGTTCTTGCACCTGCTCTTTCAGATTACCTGGCCAATTCTTATCGTTTTTATAAAATTCGTTACAAGCCTCTGTTGTAATCGTGAAACCCGGTGGGACCGGAAGACCTATACTTGTCATCTCAGCTAATTGAGCTCCTTTGTTACCAAGAAGTATAACTGTTTCATCACTTGCCTTTGTCTCGTCAAAAAGGTATACATATTTTTTCATTTAATCTCCTCCGTTAAAATTATTCCTAATTAAAATAGATTAGTTTTATAGTTGACATATTTAAACGTTGCATATGTAGATTAGATAGCAGCCATGTTATACATTTATTACAAGGATACGACAATAATTTATCATGCACTCTAAAATGAAAGGCATTTCTCCTATTATAGCTATCGTAATAATGATTGCTGTTGCCATCACGACGGGGGTCATGCTTTCTACATGGGTAACACAGTGGGTCAGCCATCAGACAAGCGACTCCTCCATGGCATGTATTATCAGAACCAATTACATCATAGAATCGGCTATTTTTAATCAAACGGGAGATAATTATCTTATTATGAAAGTAACAAACCAGGGCGCTGAGGGTATTTATGGATTCGGTGTTATAATTGATAATACAAGCGAAATACTTCAATTCAACTCGACCGATAGTCTGATTTCTTTAAGCCCTAACATAACTTCAACGACAAAACTCGGAAGAGAGGCAAGCGTCTATGTCAAACTCGATCTGGATGGCAGCGCATCATACAGAAACATGGGTGCTACGGCAAATGAAATAAGAGTCACAAACAATGCGTGTGATTCGGTTTCCGCAAAAACGTCCATCATAGAGAAAACCATTGCCTAATCAGAGAATTTTATCTCTGTTCTTTTCAGTCCTTTCAGCGTTGAAAGAGATTCCTTTATTTCATCGGATATGTTATTTGAAAACTGGTTTTTCTTATCCATGTCAAGTTCTATTTCAACTATTCCTTCTTTTATGCTGAAGCTTTTGATAGTCTTGGAAAAGATAATGTCTTTGCCTATATTTGGGTTTATAACGTGACTAAGCTTCTTCTTCACGTTATCTTCATTGAGCTCTATGTCCTCTGGTTTTGCGAGACCGTGCTTCTCTTCATAATTACTTATTGCCGACCTTAATGCTTCGACCGCAAGTACCGAGCAATGAACTTTCATCGGAGGGAGACCGCCCAGTTCATCGGAGGCCATCTTCCAGTCAATTTTTTTGGCTTCACTCAAAGTCTTTCCTTTTGCGAGCTCCGTTATTATTGAGCCTGTAGCTATATTTGAGGCACATCCGTAAGACTCAAATTTTATATCAGTTATTATATTTGAAACGGGGTCAACTTTAATATAAAGGCTGACCATGTCACCACAGAGGGGACTTCCTTCGCTTGCCTTCCCATCCGGGTTCTTTATCCTTCCAACGTTTTTCGGGTTCTGGAAATGCTTTATGACTTTGTACGAATAAGGCGAAACTGACATAAGACCACATTGAACGGTAAATATTAATAAAAGAATATATAACAGTGTTATATTTATAGTTTTATTTCCCTAATGGGCTTATCTTTCTCAACTCTTTTATAATCTTCTTAAGCGATTCAACCGTATAATCGATCTCTTCTTTTGTTGTGTATTTACTCAGTGTGAACCTGATGGAGCCGTGAGAAAGCTCGTGATTATTGCCAATTGCTTTCATTGTCGGGCTCATCTCAAGGCTTCTCGAAAAGCATGCCGAACCCGTAGAGACGCATATGCCTTTCATATCAAGCCTGAGAAGGATTGACTCGCCTTCTACATGATGGAATGAAATGTTCACGTTATTGCATAATCTGTCTTTACCCAAAGGGCCGTTTATCTTTATATCGGGGATTTCATTTGTTATTCTTTCTATAAGATAGTCCCTTAATACAGAAACTTTTTTGCAGTCCTTTCCGGAAATCCGGACTGCTTCACCGAAGCCGACTATTGCAGGCACGTTCTCTGTACCCGGCCTTAAATCATATTCATTGAAACCGCCGTGCATTATTTTGTCTATTTTAGTTCCCTTTTTTATGAAGAGGGCCCCGGCTCCCTTCGGGCCGTGTATCGTATGGCCGGATAAAGTGAGTGTTGTTATATTAAGTTTTTCTACATCAATAGGCATCTTCGTGAAAGTTTGAGTGGCGTCAACATGAAAAAGTATTTTTTTTTCTCTGCAAATTTTTCCTATCTTTTCTATGTTCTGTATGGTTCCTATTTCCTCGTTTGCGTGACATATTGCCACCATAAGAGTTTCCTTTTTTATTGATTTTTTAAGTGCATTACAGTCTATAAAGCCCTCTTTATCGACTGGAACATAACTTACCAAAAAGCCCCCTTCTTTGAGCTTTTCTATGGTTTTTAAAACAGAAAGATGCTCTGTTTTCGTGGTTATTATATGGCTCTTACCTTTGTTTTTTCCGGAAGTGCCGAGTATTGCTATATTGTTGCTTTCGGTTTCTCCGGAAGTGAATATTATCTCATCAGAAGACGCGTTAATCTTTTCGGCTATTATTTTCCTGGCTGAATCAATAGCTTTTTTTGATTCAAGTCCCATCCTGTAGCTGAAAACAGATGTCGCTACTGCATACTTATCATTAAAATAAGGTATCATTTCCTCTGTTACTCTTTCATCGACTCTCGTCGAAGCGGCATTATCAAGATAAACCAATCTCATGTAATTCACTTATTAAACATTTCCCTTATAATATCATCCCGTTAAATTTAATATTATTGTGAAGGTGGTTTCATGGCTGAAAATAATCTGAAGAAGAATCTCGTTGAAGTTGAGAATGATATATGGGAGCTCAGTATTAAACACGACAAAAGAATGAATGTTCCCGCAAGGATTTTCACATCAAAAAAATTTATGGATTTCATAGAGGACGGAGCAATACAACAAGCCGTCAATGTTGCGTGCCTTCCCGGAATTCAAAAATATTCTTTGGCGATGCCGGACATGCATTTTGGCTATGGCTTTCCTATAGGAGGCGTTGCAGCATTTGATGTGAATGAAGGCATAATATCGCCGGGGGGGATAGGCTATGATATTAATTGTGGTGTCCGCCTTATCAGAACGAATCTGGAATATGATGAAACGAAATCCAAGATGAATGATATCCTTAATTCTATTTACAAGAATGTGCCTGCCGGTGTCGGAAGCAAGGGAAGGATAGACAAGCTTATGGAAAAAGACCTTGCAAACGTTCTGGAAAGCGGTGCCAGATGGGCAATTGAGAATGGTTATGGCTGGGAAGAGGATCTCGAAAGGCTTGAAGAAAACGGAGAAATGAAAACAGCAAGAAGCGAAGCCGCACTTAATGAAAGGACATATAAAAGAGGCTCTCCTCAACTAGGCTCGCTTGGCGCGGGAAACCATTTTATGGAAATACAGAAAGTCGAAAAGATTTTTGATAAAAAAACAGCGGAAGCCTTCGGTGTTTCAGAAGAAGGTCAGATAATGGTCATGATACACACCGGTTCGAGGGGATTTGGCCATCAGGTCGCAACCGATTTCCTGAGGAGAATGGAAAAAGAACTCGGGACTGAAGGTGTTTCAAAACTTCCTGACAGGGAACTGATAAACGCTCCCTTCCAGTCAAAAATAGGTCAGGAATATTTTGCTTCAATGTCGGCTGCAGCCAATTACGCTTTCGCCAACAGGCAAATGATAACTCACTGGATCAGGGAGAGCCTGTCGATGGTTTTGGGGAAATCCCCGGAGGATTTGGGAATGAATATTGTATATGACATATGCCATAACATAGGAAAATTAGAAAAGCACAAGATAGACGGAAAAGTGAGAGAAGTCATTATTCATAGAAAGGGTGCAACCCGTTCCCTGCCCGCGGGTCATGAGAACGTTCCTTCAGTTTACCAGAAGGTTGGCCAGCCGGTCCTCATTCCGGGTTCCATGGGAACGGCTTCTTATCTTCTTGTGGGAACACAGGGCGCCCTCGATAAATCTTTCGGAAGCACTGCACATGGAGCAGGAAGGCTTATGTCAAGAGTAAAGGCAAAGAACATCTACAGAGGAGAAAAAGTAAAAAGCGACCTCGCTGAAATGGGAATATCTCTGAAATCAATGTCGTGGAGTGGAGTGGCAGAGGAAGCACCAGGCGCTTACAAAGATGTTGATGAAGTTATCAACATTTCAAATTCGACCGGAATAGGGAAAGTTGTGGCAAAAATGAAGCCCGTTGGCGTCATAAAAGGATAAATGCTTTCTCTTATAAATAACAGCAAAACCTATAATCTTATATTATAATAAAGAGGGATGTAATGGCAGGAAAAGCTTATAAAAGAGGATATGAACACACGAAGGGCAGAGGAAAGGAAACAACCGTAACGTGCGGATTCTGCGGAAGGCAGGTACCAAAATATAAATGTATCCCCGTTTTCAGAGGTTTCAGGATAAATGATCCTCTTGTAAGAAAAGAGCTTGGAAACAAGGGTATGGCATTTGCGTCAAGCAAAGTTTATGCGTGCCCTGCATGCTCAAGACACAGAAAAATTACAAGAAAGAAGACCGGAAGAACTTCTCGGTGAATGAATGAGTTTTCGTGGGCTGCTCAGGGAGAAAATTGATAAACTTAGAGGGAAAATGAAAGTCGATTACCCTGACGTCCATATAAGGGATGCAAAACACATTGTTATCTTACCCATTTTCAAGGAAAAGAGTAAAGTTGACGTTACATATCCTCTTATAGAACCTTTTGTCACAGCAAAAATAAAATGGGATAAAGAGGAAAAATGTATAATCTATTACGCTCAGGAACCTGAACTTACAAAGAAAGAAAAAGACGTTATGGAAAAAATTAAAAACGATCTCCTTGAGGTTATTGATGTAAGCTTATCGGTTGTCAAGAAAAAGAATGAAACTTTCAATTACCTGAAATCGAAAGTCTCTGAGATAATAGACGATGAGAATATAGTAGTAGGCCCCGACTCCTACACAAAGATAATGTATTATATTTTCAGGGATTTTGCAGGACTGAATGAGATTGAGCCGTTGATGCATGATCCGTATATTGAAGACATCGGCTGCGACGGAACGACCACAAATATGTTCGTTACCCACAGAAGATTCGGTTCCATTAAGACAAATATCAGATTAGAGAACAACGAGAATCTTGGAAAATTTGTAATAAAACTTGCCGAGAGATGCGGCCGTTATATTTCTTATGCAATGCCTTTACTCGACGGAAGCCTGCCGGACGGCTCCAGGGTCCAGGCGACTCTTGCAAAGGATGTTACTACACACGGACCAACATTTTCAATAAGAAAGTTCAGAGAAGAGCCATTATCCCCCATAGAGCTCATAAACCTGAACACGGCTTCACCTGAACTGATGGCATATTTATGGATAATGATGGAATACAGGGCATCTCTTTTGATTTGTGGTGGCGTTTCATCTGGTAAGACTACATTGCTCAATGCTATAACAATGTTCATACCACCCGAAAATAAGATTGTTTCAATAGAAGATACAAGGGAACTGAACCTGCCTCATGAAAACTGGATTCCGTCTGTTTCAAGAATCGGTTTCGGAATCCCTGAAATCGGCGGAAAGATTTATGGTGAAGTCAGCCTTTTTGACCTGCTCAGAGAATCTTTCAGGCAGAATCCCGATTATGTCATAGTGGGTGAAGTAAGAGGCAAGGAGGCTTACGTAATGTTTCAGGGAATGGCATCGGGACATGCATCGATGGGAACCATACATGCCGGTTCAATTGAGGATGTAATCAAAAGGCTTGAGACGCCCCCGATAGAATTATCCCCCGGCCTCATAGAAACCTTGGATATAATAATCATAATGGCAAGAGCCAGGGAAAAGGGAGATTCCGCCCGAAGAGTGAAAGAAATACATGAGGTTGAATCAATAGACAAGGTCAGCGGCAATGCCAGAACAGTTAAAACTTTTGAGTGGGTTCCGTCATCTGATGCTTATGAAAAGAACATGATTGAATCTCATATGCTCAGAAAAATCAGTCATGCGAGCGGTGTGTCTTACCAACATATGGAAAGTGAGCTGGAAACGAGGAAAAAAATACTCACATGGATGAGAAATCATAATGTAATAGATTTCCAGGAAGTCTCAAAATATGTGAATTTATATTACAAAGACAGCCCGGTGCTTATGGACTGGGTCAACAGTGATATACCGCCGACAAAGGGTGAAAACAAGATTAAAAAGAAAAATAAACTGAAGGAATCGGCAAGCGGTCTCAAGATGATGGATTAAATGTCAATTACCATCCTGATTTTGCATCTGTCTTTTTGGTTTTCTATTTCCATAAGATGATATGTTGGAGATTTTACATTCTGTTTGACTTCATGCCTTTTGGGGTCGAACGGTTCGCCTTTGGCCGTAGCCTCCATATTGTAGCGTCCTGATGCTTCTTTTATTTTAACGACAAAATCCGAAAAAATGAGATTTTCTGAATCCCAATAGAATAAAAGCCCGTCTATCCATTCAAATAACAATGCCTTTAAATCCTCTGCATCAAACACGAGTTTCTTTTCTGTTTCTCTCTTTACGTCTTTTATATCTGTGATTATATTAAACGTCGCCTTTGCAGCGTTCTCAAAGGCCTCTTCGGTTGTCCTCCCAACGGCCTCGAATGCTATGTCTGCCGTGGCTATATCTTCCAGATATTTGTATGACATTCATTTATAATGAGTAGAGAATATTAAATATGATGCAAGAATACATATTTCTTCTTGGAAAAAACAGGCCTCTCTCAGTTTCTGAGATAACAATGTATTACAGGCACAGGAACTGGAATCTGGATTTAACAATGATATCGGAGAACGCGGCGCTAGTTAAAAGTGATAATATACCAGACGCCAATGTATTGGGGGGGACAATAAAAATCATTAAAATCTCTGAAATGTTTGAGAAATTCGATCCTTATATGATTGATGTTTCAAAAGACGTTGGCAGGGGTGGTGAAAAAGCCGTCTTCGGTATGAGCGTATACGGTAAATCAAAATCATGGCTTATGAAAAACAAAAACGAGATTCAGATTCTTCAGAAGAATATTAAAGATATATTGAAAAAAGAAGGATTAAAATCCCGATTTATTAATTTCAAAGGAGAGGTCAGCCCCGTTCATTTATCAAGAAAAGATATAATTGATATTGTACTTTTTTTCAGAGGCGATTTATTATATGTTGGATCTACATGCTCTTTCAATAATCCGCTTGAATTCAAAAAGAGGGATGAGAATAAACCAGTAACTGTCTCTACAATCGGTATTCCCATAAGACTCGCAAAAATAATGCTCAATCTGGCAGGCGTCAAAGAAAATACAAGGATTATGGATCCCTTCTGCGGAACGGGCATAATATTGCAGGAGGCAGTATTGATGGATGCCAGCATAATAGGCTCCGATATCGATTCAAAAATGGTTTTAAGTACAAAAAGAAACCTGAACTGGGTTATTGAAGAGTATGGATTAAAAAGATATAATTTCACAGATTCCCTTTTTGTTTCTGATGCCTCGGAAATATCCGGTTTAATTAAAGAAAAAGTGGATGCTATTGTTACAGAGCCCTACTTTGGCCCTGCGCTAAAGAAGATTTCCTCGCCAAAAACGGCCAAGCACATGCTGAATAAGAATATACAGCTTTATGACAGTATAATAAAGGAATTCGCCAGAGTTATAAAAAGGGACGGTTATGTTTGCATTGTCGTTCCTTCATACAGGACAAAGACAAAGAACGTTCACATGAATTTCAGGAAGATATTCACGCGACATGGCTTCGAAGAAGCAAAGGTGCGTGAAGGTCTGGAACAGCCTTTCCGTGAAGAGAAAAAGACGCTCACAAGAGAAATGTTTCTTCTCAGAAAATTATGATAAACCTCCCCGATATTAACCATTAAAAGCCTTAAAAGGTTTTATATTAACTAATTTATATGCTGTCACTTGAAGAGCTCATAATGGAAATTTCAAAGAAATCCGAATATAGTGAAGACGAAATAAAAAAGATGATTGAAGAAAAACAGGACGAGCTTTCCGGTCTCGTATCTGAGGAGGGGGCTGCATATATAATCGCAAGGGAACTGGGCCTGACTTTGCTCGAAGAACAGGCCAGAAACCTCAAGGCACGGGACGTCGTTCCGGGTATGTTTTCTGTCGATCTCAACTGCAAAATTGCAAAAATAACCGATATAAGGACTTTTGAAAGAAACGGTACGCAGGGAACAGTACAGAACGTCCTTTTAGGCGACGAGACTGGTATAATAAGGCTGTCTATCTGGAATGATGAAATAGAGAGATTCCATGAATTTTGTATCAAAGAGGGCGATACTGTGAAAATTACAAAAATGCTCTCAAAAGAGGATAACCTTGGCAACGCAGAGCTTCGTCTAGGTAAAAGGGGAAAAATTGAAAAAATAAAGGATCTGGGTATAAACCTGCCAGTCAGCGCAAGGGCCGTATCTTTCAGCACGGCAGTCCAGGAAAAGACGATTAACAACCTTAAAGCGGGTGACAGAGTGAGAATCAAAGGTAGAATAATTCAGATTTTTAAAAGAAAGCCATATTATGAGGTATGTGAAAAGTGTGAAGGAAAGGTTGAAAAAATGAACGATAAGTGGCTTTGTAAATCGTGCGGAGAGACCAACCCAAAATTCGCTTTGCTTCTTTCCGGGATAATTGATGATGGTTATGGAAACATAAGGACTATCATGTTTAAGGAAAATGCAGAAAGGGTTCTTGGAAAGACTGGGGATGATATTAAAAAGTTAATAGAAAAATCAAAGGATCCTTTGACAATTTATGATTCTTCTGATGTTTTGGGTAAGCATTTATCTTTGAGGGGTTCGGTGAAGGAGAACGATTTCAGCGGGAATATTGAATTCATAGCTAATGAGGTTGAGGAAATCGATTCAGAAATCCGGTCTCATGAGATGATTGGGGAAATTGAAAAGATTAACAAAATAATGTGAAGAGGTGCAATGTATGGCTGATGATATTAAAGAATTGTCTGGCGTTGGTCCTAAAACCGCTGAAAAGCTCATAGAAGCCGGTTTTGATAATTATATGACAATTGCTGCATCTTCTGCAGGCGAGATAATGGAAGCAACCGGTCTCGGTGAAGATACTGCAAATAAGGTCATTCTTTCCGCAAGAGAGAAACTTAACATGGGCTTTGAAACGGGAACAGAGGCAATGGAAAGACGAACCAAGATAGGCAGGATAACAACAGGCTCAAAAGCCCTCGATGACCTCATAGGCGGAGGCATAGAAACGCAGGCCATAACAGAGGCTTACGGAGCTTTTGGTTCAGGCAAGTCCCAGCTTGCCCATCAGTTAGCTGTCAATGTTCAGATGGGAGAAGATGATGGCGGGCTTGGAGGAAAGGCAATATTCATAGATACGGAACAGACTTTCCGTCCTGAAAGGATAAAACAGATGGCGATGGGCGCAGGACTTGACCCCGAAGCTGCTCTGGAGAATATTTTTGTCGCAAGGGCATACAACTCAGATCACCAGATTGTCCTGGTTGAGAAGGCGGAAGAAATAGCCCGAAAGGAGAAAATAAAGCTGGTCATAGTTGATTCTGTGACCGGTGCATTCCGTTCCGAATATACTGGTCGTGGAACTTTGGCAAACAGGCAGCAGAAACTGAACAGGCATTTAAGCGACCTTAAGAAACTTTCAGATGTGCACAATTTAGCCGTTTTCATTACAAACCAGGTAATGTCGAACCCGGCTATACTTTTCGGAGACCCAACTTCTCCTATAGGGGGCAATATAATAGGTCACGGATCGACGTTCAGACTTTATCTAAGAAAGAGCAAAGAAGACAAAAGAATAGTTAAGCTGGTTGATGCGCCTTCATTACCTGACGGGGAGACTATCTTCCGGGTTACTGCAGACGGTATAACAGATTAAATCTCCGTTTCTAAATTTTTTGACATCTTTATGTAGTTGGATACCTGTTCAATTTTTGTGTCAGGGTCCTTCAATCTCACTATCTTCAGTTGTAACCCGACGTCTTCGAGATGCTCAGGCACTGTGATTTCAACAAAAGATGACATATAGAGGTCTATTGTTCTCGAAACGCTCCATTTATGAATTCCTGTAATTGAGGCTATTTTCGAGATGGTCATCATTTCACTGTCTTCTTCGGCTTTTTTTAGTACATTAAATATCTTTATTATGTTGTTTACAGTGCTTCTATAGAAAGACCTAGACATATAAATAAATTGGAAAAAGAGGAATAAAAAGCGGTTATATAATGTCTTTTTCAGAAACTATGATGAAATCGCCTACAGACTTAACCGCTGAAAATGGAACCAGAACCCTTCCTCTTTCATCTTCACGCAGGCTTAAATCTACAGTATGCTTTGTTGATTCGACAAGAACGAGATTTATTAGTTCGCCCGATTCTGTTATGAAGTCGACATCCCCCACTGTACCGAATTTCTTCCCGGACTCTTCTGAAATAAGAATCTTGCCAACGAGTTTCTTGCTCCTTAATCTTTCGTCCATAATTATAACCTCCCCATTAGATATTGTTTATATGGTATAAAGCTTTTTAAATATCATATATCAGGATTTGACTGTTGCTGTTCTGAGCTTTCCGGAAAGCGAATATTTATATGCCTTTCCTCTTCTCTCCCTTATAACAGAGCCCTCATCTCCCATTCTTCTGAGGATATTATTAACAGACCTTATTGCATTGTCTCTGTTTTTATAACTTTTCAGGTTCATTTTACTGACAATTTCGGTTGGCGTGAGTCCTTTGATGTGGGAACTGAGTATATCAATGATATCTTTTTGTTTCTGAGGCATCTCTTCGATTGAATCATAAACAGTTTTGCTTTCCTGCCTTCTGAAAGCGGGAGCATTTCTAACGACACTATGTTCTTTCACGTCTTCAATATCAGATTTGAGGTCAACGTCTATCATTGTTATATTTTTCTTAATTGCCTCATTCACATAAGAATTGCACATCCTCAGAATTTCCCTCGGGAAGCCGCCGGTTTTTTCGTATATCATGTCAACCATCCTTGGTGTAAAGGGCTTCAGACCTTCGCCTCCTGCCCGTTCTATTCTTCTTTTGATCAATTCTCTTGTCTCCATCTGGTTAAGGTTTGTTAACTTTACTGAGTTATCAATTCTCCTGTAAAAGGTCTCTAATTCAGATTTCATCTTATTTTCGAGTACGGGTAGGCCAGCCATAACTAGAGTCATATTCGTTATCTGATCCGATAAAGTTCTTAACCATTCCATTGTTTCTGTTGTTGACTCATTTGCTTCATCTATTACCAAAAGAACATGCCCGTTTTTTATTTTCGAGTTCATGTAATCAGCGATGTTATATAAATTCACGTCCTTTTTACGTGAAAGTAATTTTCTAAATATACTATTTTTCGTGAAGTTCATTAGAATATTCACTAAATCTGCAGGGTCTCTGGGAGGTTTTGGGAGATATAGAATATTTTTTGAGGAGAGTTTATTTTTTATTAAATGTTTGAGTAATGTAGTCTTACCAGAACCTGTGGGGCCTAATATAATTGTCACTTTACTGTTTCCTTTGATACCTGACAGTATAGACTGTATCTCATTTTCATACCCTATAAAAATATCGGGAAGTATTTTGAATGTGAAAGGGTTCTCATTCCACCCAAAAAGGATCACATCTTCATGTTTTTTCATAATATTCATTAAGAACTCATAAACTTTAAATAACTTCACATTTATTTCACAAATCTGAAATTAATATAAATGAAGCAGTTATTGATTTAATATGAAAGAATCTAGTCTAAAGAAAATAACATTGGCTGGTTCTATAATCGGTTTGGTGTTTCTTTATTTTGTCTCTGTGAATATAGGTCAAGACTATGTAAAAATCTGTGAAATAGGGGAGAAAGATATTGGCT
The DNA here is from genome assembly GCA_016932735.1 of Candidatus Aenigmatarchaeota archaeon. GTDB lineage: Archaea > Aenigmatarchaeota > Aenigmatarchaeia > QMZP01 > QMZT01 > JAADIF01. Next base: position 121,036 of record JAFGCI010000004.1, on the reverse strand, counting down.
CAATAATAACTACTATGGGCTTCATTGATGAAATGAATTTTAATAAAGGTCACATATTCATAACTTTAAAAGACGAGACAGGAACAATAAGAGTTGTTATTTGGAACGAAACAGTTAATTCTGTTGGAAATGAATTTAGGAACAAGATAGAAAGAGGCACATTGTTAAAATTGAGAGGTGAAGTAAAGAAATATGAAAGTCAGATTGAAATAATACCGAACAAAAATGAAATTGAAATAATGACGTGAAGAATTGATAAATACTCACGCCTTTAATTCTTCTTGAAATCTTCCTTTGACAATATTATTACCTGTGAAGATGTTACGTTATCTTTTTTCATGCCAACCAGATATTTCACGCCACGGGCCCTAGCCAATCCGGCAAGTTCTGAATCCGCACTGCCGTCAAAAACCACTGCATGCGGATTTTCTATGCTCTTTAAAACGGAATCAATCTCCTTCACGGGAACCTTACCCAAAATATTGTATTCCGCATCAAATATACACGCAGCCCTTGTACCTATTATATCATCGAGCGTTTTTGAGAACAATTCGAATTCCCTTTCCGGTAAAGACTCTTTTTTTGCTTCTTTTTCCGTTACTTCCTTCTTAACAATTGCTCTGTAGTCTTTCTTTGGCTGTGTTTTTGTTATTTTTGATTTTTCACGTGAATTTCTATCAATTTCATTGGCATTGTTGCTATATAATTCCCTATTCTCTAGTTTGTATTGTTCAATAGATATCTTATCTCTAAGGGCCTTGTAAACTTCCTTTTTAGATAACTCTTCAACTTCTGTTCCTTTCGGAGCTGTTGTGATGAAATCAATATCTGCGACTTCCAGAAGAGCCTTCATGTTAAGTTCACCGCCTCTGTCACCATCGAAAAATACGGTTGCCACTTTCTGCTGGCATATCTTCACGACGACTGGGGGTATAGATGTTCCTTCAATTGCTAGTGTGTTCCTTATGCCAAACTTTAATAGATTGACAACGTCTGCCCTGCCTTCTACTATTATCACATTATCAGAATCGAGCATATTGGGTCCGCATGGCAGCCCTTGATATGATGTGACTTCATCTACTCTTACGGCTTCCTTTATCTCTTCTGAAATTTCCGTTATATCAGGGACACCTTCGCTTATTAGCTTTCTCAGTATCTCCTTTGCCTTTTCAACCACAAACTTCCTCTTTGCAGATCTTGTATCTTCGACGGTTTCCAGGGATATTTTTGCCGTGCATGGCCCTACCCTGTCTATTGTCTCCATTGTTGCTGCAATCAGGGCTGTTTCCGCCGAATCCAGTGAAGATGGTATTATTATTTCGCCGGTTGCGGATCCCCTTTCTGATTTTATGTTAACTTCTATTCTTCCTATTCTTCCTGTTCTCTGGAGCTCCCTCAAATCCAAATCGGATCCGAGCAGACCTTCTGTCTGACCGAATATGGCTCCTATTACGTCCGGCTTCTCTATTATACCTTTTGCTGAAATTGTCGCTTTTATAACGTATTTTATCGATGCCGGTGCTAGTTTTGACATAAACATCAACCTCCTGATTTCTAATGATTCATAATGGCCGTTCAGAACAAACGGCGCGATATCACAGGATATCACGCAATATAAACAACCCCTCTTCAAGGACCTTTCTTCTCATTAATGGAATTAGTATAAACCTGCCACATTTACCTTAATTCCCTGTAAAGTTAGTGAATAGAGGATTATTAACTACGTGATATAGTGATATACTCTATATACCTGCTTACCTTTTAAACTTTATCTTATACAAATTTTATTTTCTAAATTTGACCCCGTCAAATATATTCTCCGGTAATAGAAATAATCTTGCACTCTGCTGGCTCTCTTCATACCGATTATCAATTATCCGCAGATTTATCTGTTCAGATAACCGTCATTTAAATAATAATTAGCTTATCCCATATAAATATTTTTTCACATCGTCCTGTCTGAAAACGATAAACAGAAAGTATGCTTTATGTGTTTGGGCTCCGTTAAATCTCACTTTTAAAACCTCGTTTTTCACGAATTTCTGCAGTTTTAATAACAGAAAGCCAATATTAATCATATGAACGTTCAATCTATCCTCAAAGACGTTAAAAAAGAGATAAAACCCTCAAAAAATGAAGAAAGTCAGATGAAGGCTATTATTGATATGGTAACCATGGTGACCAAAGATATAATAAGACCTTTGGATCTCGATTACACCATTTCCGGTTCTTATATAAGAGATACATGGCTTTCCGATAAGAAGGAATTCGATTTGTTCATACTGTTCCCGAAAGAGTATCCAAGGGGAGAGCTCCAAACCACGGGCCTTCAGATAGGCAGAAAAATAATGGAAAAAATTGGCGGAAAATATGAAATTGCATATGCAGAACATCCTTATACAAAGGGCTCGTTTAAAGGTTTTAGTATAGATATTGTTCCCTGCTATAAACTAAGAAAAATTGAGGAGATGCAGTCGGCGGTTGACAGAACGCCATTTCATAACGAATATATGAAGAAAAATATAACAAAAAAACTTTCGGATGAAGTCAGGATTCTGAAGAAATTCACAAAATCAATTGGAGTTTATGGTTCCGATGTAAAAACAAGAGGGTTTTCAGGATATCTTTGTGAGATACTTATATTGAAATATAAAAGTTTTTTGAAACTCTTAAAGGCTGTTGAATCGTGGAAGCCCGGCATTTTCATTGATATAGAAAAGCATGGAAACAAAGAAAGAATACAGCAAATAACAAAGAATCATCCACTTATTGCTATCGATCCCACAGACCCCAAGAGGAATGTTGCCGCTGCTCTTTCACCTGATAACTTCGTATTATTTGTGAAGATGTGTGAAGATTTCATGAATAAACCTTCACGCGATTTCTTTTTCATGGAAAACAAAAAAATCCAGCCAAAGAGTATAATACAAAATATGAAGAAAAGAGGAACAAAATTCATAGGGCTGCGGTTCCCGAGGTCTGATACAGTGGATGACATAATATGGTCCCAGATAAGGAGAACTTCAAGAAGAATAGATGGTATTTTGAAAGACAATGAATTTGAGATTGTTGGTTCTTTGGAATATGCAGATGAAAATTATATAATAATTATTTTTGAAATGGAGATTTGGGAACTCCCTTCTATAAGGAAGCTGAAGGGTCCTCCTCTTTTCAATGAAAAGCATTCAAAACAGTTTGTTATGAAATACAGGAACGTGGGGAGGGTTTTCGTAGAGGATAATATTTATGTAGCAGAGATAAGGAGAAACTATAAAACGCCGGAAGATCTGTTTGCTCATTTCTTCAGAAAGAAACCTCCCGAACTTATGGAAGCCGGCATTGCTTCAAAAATAGCTGAAGGAGTATCCAGATTCGGGGTCATTAACCAAAAGAACATTGAAAAGTTTGTTTCAGAGAATTATGAATTCAGAAAAACCTTCGACTTTTATCTGAATAAGAAATTTGCATGATTAAAATGGACTATTTCGTAATGCTTCAATTCCCTTTTTTAAAGCAGGTTCTATTTCATTGATTGCAGATTTTACAGAGCCCCTAGGGTAAAATATATTTTTCGCTTTCAATGTATCGTAAGTATTTTCAATAAAGTATAATTGAAACTCCAAAGTTCCCTCTTTTGATTTATAAATATTTGGTAGTTTTCTATTTCCTATAATACCTTCAGTCAATCTTTCTATTTGAGGTTTTATGCTTTGAACTATTTCGTCTGGTTTACTGCAAATTCTTTTCTCATCTTCCATTATTTTCCTTTTCCACGGTTCTCTTTTCATTTCATCTTCACTATATTCGGGTGTTGAATGAACTGCGTTAAACCAATGATTCCTTGCGACGCTTGCTATTGTAATCAATCCAGATGTTTTCATTACATCGATATAAACATCAATAAGGTTTTTGGGTACAGTGTATATCTGCCAATTTTGAGATATTTCAATTAATCTTCCAATGGCTTCTTTTTCTCCTTCTTTGTATTCTGCATATTTTTCAATATCATCGTGCCCGCCTATGTGTAAGTGCTCTAAAGGAAATTCTATATGATCTTTATTCAATTGTATTATTTCAGAACTGGGCACAAGTGATCTCCGATCGTATCTAAAAGAACCACATGGTATATCCGTACCACATTCAAAACACATACTCCTTCCTGCGACTTGTGAATGTCCGCCATAATGATGATTCACATAATCAATGACTTTTAAGAATCCTTCAGGTTTAAGTGAATTTTTACAATGCATGATATTAATAAAATGTAAAATTTTTAAGGTTTTTACTCAATGATAAGAAATAATCAAAATATTAAAAATCATAAACGTTTATATACTTTTACTACAATCTAAGTACTATTATCCGTTAAACTTGTACTACTTCGGTAGGAGGTATATAATGAAAAGATTTTTAAACGCTATACAGAAAGCTAAATCAGAGTCAAGAGAAAGGAAGTTTTCCCAGACATGGGATATGTCCATTGAGCTCAGGGGTATGGACATGAAAAAACCGGAAAGCAAACTCAATTTAGAGGTTCCTCTGCCTGAAGGCCGGGGAAAGGATATCAAGATTATTTTTATAGCTGACAGTCTTACGGAAGATGCGAAGAGACTGGCTGATAAAGTGCTTACAAAACCCGATATTGAAAAACTTTCAGGAAAGAAAAAAGAGATTAGGAAACTGGCAACTGAATATGATTCATGGCTCGCTGAAGCTCCTCTTATGCCTCTGGTTGGTAAGGCTTTGGGTATGATTCTTGCGCCAAGAGGCCAGATGCCAAAGCCTGTTCCACCTAAAGCAAAAATTGATGGTCTTGTTTCTCTATCGAGAAGGGTTGTTAAAATAAAAACAAAGGATACCCCAGTCGTCCATGCACCGGTAGGGACAGATAAAATGACCGACGAACAAATTGCAAAGAACGCACTTCATGTTTTCAACATGGTTTCAGAAAAACTTCCAAAAGGAAGAAACAATGTTAAATCGGTTCATGTAAAGCTTACAATGGGAAAAAGCGTCAAGGTAGAATTATAAGGTGTATAAAATGACTTCAAAAAGAAATCAGGAAAAATACTCTAAAATCAAGCCGGAAATAGGTAAATATTCAGTTATTGGCGTCCTTGATGTGCATAAACTCCCTGCAAGGCAGCTACAGGAAATGAAGGATAAATTGCAGTCACAGGCAAAGATAACCATTGTAAAGAAAGCTCTCGTCAAGATGATTCTGAAAGAATTGAAGAAAGATAACATAGATAAACTTGAACAGTATATTGGTAATTATCCTGCTCTTCTTTTAAGCAATGCGAATGTATTTGAACTTGCCAGAGTAATCGATAAGGCAAAATCCCCCGCAAATGCCAAGGCCGGTGATATATCCCCAAAGGATATAATGGTAAAAGCCGGCCCGACACCGCTTCCGCCGGGACCAGCGATAGGCGATTTACAAAGATTGAAAATACCAGCGGGTGTTGAAGGAGATAAGATTGCTGTCAAAAAAGATACAGTCGTCCTTAAAGAGGGTCAGGAAGTAACAAAGGCTCATGCAGACTTATTTATGAAACTGGGAATACAGCCAATGGAGATTGGATTGAATCTTCTTGCTGCATGGGACAATGGTATGGTTTTCGGCAAGGATGTATTGTTTGTACCTCTTGAAGAGTATTCAAATAAAATCACAAATGCTTACAGGAATGCATTCAATCTTTCATACAATGCAGGCTACCTGACAAAAGAAACAACACCGTTCCTGATAATGAAAGCTCATATGGAAGCAATGAATCTTGCAATCAATGCAAACATTGTTACTAAAAAGACAGTCGGCCCTATATTTGCTAAGGCACATGGCCAGATGAATGCCGTCAGGGAGGCGGCAAAACTATAGTTAACGGAGGTATTGGTATGGAAATGGTATACGCGGCAATGCTTCTTCACAGCATGGGAAAGGATATAACAGAAGACGCTGTCAAGAAAGTTATTGATGCGACCGGAGAGAAAGCAGATGAAACAAAGGTTAAAGCTCTTGTTGCTAGCCTGAAAGATGTCAACATAGAAGAGGCTATTTCAAAGGCGGCAGTAACTGCAGCGGCTCCAGCAGCATCAACAGGCGGCTCTGCCCCAGCTGAAGCGAAGAAAGAAGAAAAGAAAGAAGAAGACACTGAGAAGAAAGCCGAAGAAGCTGCAGCAGGACTTGGCGCATTATTCGGGTAAATTCCCTATTTCTTCTTTTTACTTTAATTAAAATTTTGTGATTTTATGTTTCAGACCAGAACAGCCCGCATAAAAGGGCATATGATTAATGTCCGATTGTGTGCCAAAGTACATGGTCTAAATTTTAGATGGCATTACGAATTTGAAATTCCTGATGACGCTTTTTATTTTAGCGAGGGAATTGGTTATTCCACACCAGACGAAGCATATAAAAACGCAAAAGCGGTTGGTTCTCCTGAAAATCTCTAAATATATAAAGACCCTTTAATCAATAGATTAAACTATGAACGGAAAATATAAGTCTGAAAGTTTTGTTTTATGGTTTGATGAGCTTAGAAAAACCGATACGCCTCTGGTCGGGGGCAAGAATTCTTCTCTTGGTGAAATGATATCGCAGACAAATGTTCCTGTACCTCACGGTTTTGCTATAACATCCAATGCTTACTGGTATTTTATCAGGTCATGTGGGCTTGAAGAAGTTATAAGGAAAAATCTTACAGGCCTTGATACGCATAACATGGCCATGCTAAGAAAGGTCGGAAAGAGTATAAGGTCTTCAATAATAAGGGCAAAAATACCCGAAGACCTTGAAAAAATGGTAATGGAGCATTACAAAGAGATGTGCAAAAAAAGCGGCAAAAACGAGCTTTATGTAGCTGTCCGCAGTTCTGCCACAGCAGAAGACCTGCCGGATGCCAGCTTTGCCGGCCAGCAGGATACATACCTCAATATAACAGGAAGGAACATCCTTAAAGCCGTAAAATACTGCATAGCTTCTCTTTTCACGGACAGGGCAATAAGCTATCGTGTTGACAAGAATTTTGACCATTTAAAAGTCGCCCTTTCCGTGGGTATCCAAGAAATGGTAAATTCGCGCGTGGCTGGTGTCATGTTTACAATAGACCCGGACACCGGATTCAAGAATATGATTGTCATAGAAGGTGCATACGGCCTTGGCGAGAACGTCGTCCAGGGAAAGGTCACTCCTGATGAATTTCATGTCTTCAAGCCCAAAAAGTCCATAATAATGAAGAAACTCGGCTCAAAGGAGAAAATGCTCATAAGAACCAAAAAAGGCAACAAAAACGTTAAGGTCGATGAGCATCTGAGAAAGAGATTTGTGCTTTCTGAAAGTGATGTTCTTCATCTTGCTGAATATGGTATGAAGATAGAAAAACACTATGGACGTCCTATGGACATAGAATGGGCAAAGGGAGATGACCACAAACTATACATTTTACAGGCCAGGCCTGAGACTGTCCACAGCTCGGGAGACAGTTCCATCCTAAAGAAATACATACTTCTTGAAGACGGAAAGATTCTTGTCAAAGGACAGTCCATAGGGAGAAAGATAGGCCAGGGTAAAGTGAATATAATCAAAGACGTTAAAAAGATTGACAAATTCAAACCAGGCGAAGTCCTGGTCACAGGAATGACAGACCCGTCATGGGAGCCCATAATGAAGATTGCTTCTGCCATTGTTACTGAAAGAGGCGGATTGACATGCCATGCCGCAATAGTTTCCAGGGAACTCGGAATCCCCTGCATAATAGGTTCCGGAAATGCTACAAAGGTTCTGAAAACCGGACAGCCCGTTACAGTTGACTGCACTCGTAAAGAAGGTTTTGTTAAGGCGGGTATACTTAAATACAAACTTCAGGGAATAAAACTTGACAATCTCAGGAATACAAAAACAAAAGTTCTTGTCAATGCAGGCATACCTGAAGAAGCCCTTGAAGCTTCATGTCTTCCAGTAGACGGAATAGGTCTTGCACGTGAAGAGTTCATAACAAGTTCTTCCATTGGTGAACACCCTCTTCACATGATAGAGCAGCACCGTGAAGATGAATATATAAAGAAGCTTTCAGAGGGCATAGCAGGAATAGCGGCACCTTTCTATCCGAGGCCTGTCATTTTAAGGCTTGCAGATTTCAAGACAAACGAATATGCAAGCCTTGAAGGAGGAGCAAAATTTGAGCCTCTGGAAAGGAATCCTATGATTGGCTGGAGAGGGGCTTCAAGATATATAGACCCTAAATACGAGCCGGCTTTCCGCCTTGAATGCAGGGCAATAAAAAGAGTCAGGGATGTAATGGGACTTACTAATCTTAAGGTAATGGTCCCTTTCTGCAGGACGGTCAATGAGGCAGAGAAAGTGTTAAAAATAATGAAATCGGAAGGCCTTGAAAGCGGAAAGAATGACCTTGAAGTCTATATGATGGCAGAGATACCATCAAACGTCATACTGGCAGACCAGTTTTCAAAGCTGTTCGACGGTTTCTCAATAGGATCCAATGACTTAACACAGCTCACTCTGGGCATAGACAGGGACAACGAAAAGCTTCTTTCAGAGTTTGATGAGAGAAATGATGCAGTCAAGATGCTTATTTCGAATCTCATTAAAACTGCTCATAAATACAAAAGACATGTCGGTATATGTGGAGAGGCGCCAAGCAACTATCCGGAATATGTGGAATTCCTTGTTAAAGAAGGCATTGACACAATTTCAGTTAATGTCGATGCAGCTGTTAAAACCAAGCTTATGGTAACAAAGATAGAGCTTGGTGATAAAAAGAAAACAAAGACCAAAGCAAAAAAGAAATAATGCTCTTTTTTATTATTTCTACATATATATAATCACCGGCGTAATTAAATTGAAAGCGCCGTTGAAATATAGTGAACGACTTTGTTCTAATATATTATGTCCTTCACTATAATCTAAAACTAACCGGTAGTTATTATGCTAACCAAAGACGGTCTCAGAAAAGAATTCGGGGAAGACTGGAAGAGGCATTACGAGCTTGAAATATTCAAAGAGAAAGGCTTTTCCAGAAAAAAATGTTCAAAATGCGGGCGTAATTTCTGGACAACAGATAATGATAGAACAGTATGCAGCGATTCTTCATGTGAAGATTACGGCTTTATAAACAATACCATAACCAAAGGAAAAATGGATTACATTGAAACATGGAAAGCATTTGAGAAGTTCTTCAAAAACGAAGGTCATAAATCAGTAAAAAGGTATCCGGTCGTTGACAGGTGGAGACCTGATCTTTTCTTCACGATTGCATCAATACAGGATTTCCAGAGAATCGATGAAGGAAAAATGACAATGGAATATCCGGCCGATCCTCTCATCGTCCCTCAGATGTGCCTGAGGTTTAATGATATACCAAATGTAGGTGTGACAGGAAGGCATCATACGTCTTTCATAATGGGCGGTCAGCATTCGTTCGGGAATTACTGGAAAGACCGCTGCATAGAACTCAATTTCAATTTCCTCAATGGTGTTATGGGTATACCGGAGGACAAATTGATTTATATGGAAGATGTATGGTCAATGCCTGATTTCTCGCAATTTGGCCCCTGCATAGAAACTTTCTCGATGGGTCTTGAACTGGTCAATTCTGTGTTTTCGCAATTCACAAAATATGGGGAAAGATATACCGAACTTCCCCAGAAGGTCATAGACGTCGGCTGGGGCCACGAAAGGCTTGTATGGTTTTCTAATGGAACTTTCAATGGTTACGAAGCTGTATTCGGCCCTGTAATAGATTGGATGAAAAAACAAAGCTGCCTGCATGCAGATGACCTTTTTGAAAGATATTCAAAACTGGCGGGCGGCCTTGATTTTGATGAGGTCCGGGACATCAGGAACGTCAGGATAAAAATAGCAGAGAAGCTCGGAGTTGATGTAAACGAGCTGGAAAAAATCGTCGGCCCCATGCAGGCCCTTTACGCTATTGCGGACCATGTCAAGACTTTATTGTTCGCGATAACAGACGGCGGAATTCCTTCAAATGTTGGCGGTGGATACAATTTACGCATTCTCCTAAGGAGGTCTCTATCTTTCATGTCTGAGTTCAATTTCGATTTTGAGATTCCTAAAATAGCTGAAATGCATGCGGCTTTCCTGAAGCCACTTTTCCCGGAACTTTCCGAAAACTTAGACATGTTTTCAACTATATACAAAATCGAAAAAGAAAGATATGAAAATACTATGGAGAGGTCCAGATCAATAATAGCGAAAGAAGTCAAAACGGGAAAAGTAGATCATAACTTAATGGAAAAATTATACGTTTCACATGGAATAACCCCCGAAATAATTGAAAAAGAAGCTGGTAAAGAAGGCATTAAACTGGATATACCTGAAGATTTCTATACAAAGATAACAGATAAACACATGTCACAAGATGAGCCCGAAGAAAAGGCAGAAAGATTTCAGACGGAGGGTCTGGAGAAAACAAAATTCCTTTTCTATGAAAATCCTTATACAAAGACATTTGAAAGTGAAGTTGTTAAAGTTGTCAATAATGAAGAAGGAAAATGGGTTATTCTTAAGGAGACACTTTTCTATCCTGAAGGCGGAGGCCAGCCTTATGATATCGGAAAAATTAATGGAAAGGATGTTAAAAAGGTTGAAAAACTGAACGGTGTAGCTTTCCATCTTATAGATTCTGATTCTAAGATAGGTGAAAAAGTAAAAGGAGAAATAAACTGGGAAAGACGATATGAGCTTATGAAAATGCATACGGGGACCCATATTGTTTCGGGCTCGGCCAGAAAATTGTTCGGGCATCATGTATGGCAGGCAGGAGCCCAGAAAGGTCTCGAATCTTCAAGGATAGACCTTACGCATTTTCTGCCATTTTCACATGAGGATTTGGAAAAAATTGAAAGACTGGCAAATGATATTATTCAGAAAGGACTTCCCATCGACTCCGTTTTTATGGACAGAAAGGATGCTGAAAGCAATTTTGGTTTTGTCCTGTATCAGGGCGGGGCCTCGCCTGGAAAGAGTGTAAGGGTTGTTAACATTCATGACAAGAAAGACATCTTTGATGTAGAGGCGTGTGGAGGCACTCATCTGACCAATACCAAAGAAGCTGAGATGATAAAGATAATTAAATCGGAGAGGATTCAGGATGGTGTAAACCGTGTTGATTTTGTTGCAGGAAAGGCTGCTCTCTTGTTTATAGAGAAGGAAAAGAAAATCTTCGACAAAACAATTAGCAGATGCTCCGGATTATTCGGAAACACCATTAATATTAAAAATCCTGCAGACCATTATGCTGTCTCAGAAGAGATTCAGAAATCCTCTGAAATATTCTCGGTGTCTAGGGACATGTTGTTCATGGCAATAGAAAAATTCGTTAAAGATATAGAAGAACAGAATTCCAAAACAGGGGCCAGTATAAAAGATATGCTACAATATATCGGATGTAAAAAAATTCAATCCCTTTCCGAGCTTTCAAAGGCGGTTTTTGATTTATGGAAATATCAGAAAAAGCTCCTTGAAAAGGAAATGATAAACTCCATTGATGATTCTGTAGATAAATTTGAGTCTGAAATAAGAAGCAACAAGCTTATTAAATTGGTCAGCGGCGATAGAAAGTTCATGATAAATCTGGCCCAGAAAATTTCTGAAAACAATCCGGAGGCGATAATAATATTTGCAAATTCTCAGGGAGACGCAATCGCAAAGAGTGGGAAAGGCAACGCAAAACAAGAGTTCGATAAAATTCTTGAAAAATGCGAAGGAACGGGTGGTGGCAAAGCCGATTTCGTGCAGGGAAAACTGAATCCAGATTTATTCAAGAAGCTGATTCTGAATTAGAAAAAAGAAGAATTTAAGGACAATAAACATTTTGCCTTATAATATTTGAACCCGTTCCTATTACAACCTCATGATTTCCCGTTACTTGATTAGGAACCTGTAATAGTCTTCCGGACTGCCCCGGAGCCAAGTTCAGTTCATTAGTAATGCCTGATGATGGTGGTTGGGCTCCATCTATCTCCACTATGGTCAGGTCGGAATATGTCAGATTGCCGTCTGGGGCATCGTTTCTTACGATGACGCTTATCGTACCACCTGAACAGAAGGCTCCGTTTGCCGGTATGCTGAAAGAGCCTGATATCTGCCCGAACAGATAACCGCTAAGATAGCTATAAGCAGTTGCTGCCAAAGCTATCGTAATCAAAAGAAGAATGATTATCGAAATTATCGGCGTTATACCTTTCATTTTTTTCATATCATCACCTTATTTATATTGTGGGGGCGGGGGCATCTGCCTATGCATCATTGGCGGCGGAGATTGTGGTGTAGATGCCTGCTGCATGAAAACCCTTTTTAGCCTTTTCTCTATCATATCGAGTGTAGCGAGACTTGCCTGACTTGCCTCAAAGCTCTTTTTATTCTGTTCGACAAGCTCTGTCATCTTGACAAGGAGTGGCTGCATTGTCTCTTTTGAAACATCAGAAACTGCTTCTTCTGTCGCACTCTCTTCAAGAAGCTTCATGAATTCATTCATATGGTTAATAAGCTTTTCTATGCTCTCCGGAATCTTTGAAAGCTCTGCTCTGAGCTCATTGTTGGCCTTGATGCTGTCATCAATTATCTTCTGATTGGATTTTATCAGTTCAACAACCTGCTCGATGAGTTTCCTGACCTCGTTTGGATAGCTTCCCTGCTCAAGCTGATCAATCCTTTTTTCAATCCTGCGTACAGGAGAAGTCGGTATGATTTCGTATTCGTCGTCTTCGAAAGCCATGATAAATATTATGGAGTTTTCCCTATATAAATAATGTACACCAACAATGCCTGATTTAATAATAGAAAAAGAAAGGGTTTTTAGCCCTGTTACATCATAGGCATATCTCCTCCCATACCACCGGGCGGCATTGAAGGCATCCTCTCGCTTCCAGAGCCGGATGCTATGACATCATCTATCCTCAGTATCATCTCGGCTACTTCTGATGCGGATTCTATTGCCTGTATCTTTATTTTAAGAGGCTCGACAACCCCGAGCTTTGTCATATCTTTTACATCTCCTGAGAAGACGTCGAGGCCTGCACTCTTGTTGCCTTTCTCATGTTCTGCTCTGAGAAGCGCTATTTTGTCAATCGGGTCGAGGCCCGCATTTTCGGCCAGGCTTCTCGGTATGACTTCCAGTGATTCCGCAAAGGCGTTGATGGCTAACTGTTCTCTGCCTTTAAATGATTCTGCATACTTCCTCAATTCACGGGAAAGCTCAATCTCAATAGCCCCGCCTCCTGGAACTATCTTTCCTAATTCGATAGCTGCTGCGATTCCTTTTACGGCGTCTTCCATTGCACGCTCAACTTCTTCGACAATATGTTCACTACCGCCCCTTATCATTATGGTGACAGCTTTCGGGTTTTTGCATTTTCTTATATAGAGCATCTCTTCCCCGCCGATTTTCTTTTCCTCTACAATGCCTGCATAACCCAAGTCTGTAGGCAATATATTTTTGATGTCGGAAACAATTTTTGCTCCGGTCGCCTTGGCGAGCTTCTCCATATCGGATTTTTTGACCCTTCTGGCAGCTACTATGCCTGCCTTAGCAAGGAAGTGCTGAGCCACATCGTCTATCCCTTTCTGGCAAAGAATGACCTTTGCGCCTGTTTTTATGACCCTGTCTGATATGTCTTTCAACGATTTTTCCTCGTTTTCCATGAAAGCCTGAAGCTTTTCCGGTGAATCTATGCTTATCTTTGTGTCGCCTTCAAGATCCTTTATCTCGAGTGCTGAGTCCACAAGTAGTATCTTCACATCTTCAATTCTCTTAGGCATTCCGGAATGAACGACTTCCTTATCAATTATCACTCCGTCTATTACCTCTGTATCGGCCATTGAGCCTCCCTGTTTTTTCTCTATCTTTATGTTTTCTGTGTCGACTACTGTCTTCCCGTCAACTGTTTCCGCTATTTTTGTGATAGCTTCAACAGCTATATTTGAAAGTTTCTCTGATGACCTCTCCGCGTTTTTGCCTGTCATGGCTGTGTTTGCTATGTTTTTAAGAAGTTCTTTATCATTTATTGTTACTTTCGCACCAAGAGAGTCCAAGACCGCTAACGCCTTGAGTCTGGCCATCCTGAACCCCATTGTTATAACCGTCGGATGTATCTGTTTTTCAAGCAAATCGCCTGCCTTATCCAGAAGCTCCCCGGCAATGATTACGGCGGTTGTTGTGCCGTCGCCGACTTCATCGTCCTGCGTCTTTGCAACTTCGACCATCATCTTGGCTGCCGGATGCTCAATCTGCATCTCGCTTAATATAGTAGCCCCGTCGTTTGTTATGACTACATCGCCTATTGAATTGACGAGCATTTTATCCATTCCTTTAGGTCCCAGTGTAGACTTGACGGCCTCCGCTACGAGCTTCCCCGCCTCGATGTTGTTCCTCTGTGCATTTCTTCCGGAAGTCTTTTTGCTTCCCTCTGCCAATATGAATATAGGCTGATTACCACCACTATTCATTAAATCACCTCTTCGAATCATATACCTGATATAAAATCATAGTTATTAATAGAGATAAATTTTAAAAGAATTGGCATCCAACATTCTTGAATATTTTTAAAGATTGCACATGAATTAATATAGATTAATGGACCTGTAGCTCAGCTTGGTTGATACCCCGGAAAGACGGCAACCGCCGTCGTGTAAATATGCCGGGAAAATTAGGGCAATTAGAGCGCCGGTCTTATATGACCGCCAAGTTTAATCTTGCAGCTTTCTGTGAAAGCCGGAGGTCCTGGGTTCAAAACGGATATCATGTAAATATTTGCCGCGAAAGCGGCTATCCGGGAGGATCCCAGCAGGTCCATTCATTTTCCTACAACTTCTATGGTTGTTACCTTATCTGTTATGTATGTGTAAACTATGTTGAACCGTATATTCTTCTTTGTAACCTGTTTTGTGCCCATTTGTATGAGACCAAAGAATATGGAATCATCTATTTCAGCGTTGCATACCACTGTAGCACGGTCGTCCGTCAGCCTTATGTTATTCAGTTCGCAGTCTTTCAGCCTGACGTCGTATGTTTCTAAAAATAAGTCGACTCGGTTATAATCTCTATCGAGGTCGGTGCATTCTTCTCTGCATACCGTGCCTCCTCCTATATTTTGGACTGTAAGCGATATCGGGAATGTTATCTTGCTCTGATAATGTGCTATTGGTCCCTTTATATCAATATCGAGTGAAACAGGGCCAGTGCTTTTGCTTACAACATCACTGGGGAAGGGTTTCCCGCTGTCAACATATTCCCTGAGCTCTATTTCAGGCATAACTGTTATAGAACGGACGGTATCGGTTTTATATGTGTAAATAATCTGCATCCTGGGCTTGAATGTGACTTTTGTCCCCTTCGGAACTACAGGAGCGTCCAAATCCCAAGACCATGTGACTTCCGGAGATTCTCCTGTGGCTGTTGTCGTCTGGGGCGGTATCTTCTGGAAACGCTTTGTTGGCTGGTTGTATATCTGGAACTCGTCTATATTCGTGAGCCTTGCCTCGACATCAAATGCTGTTTCTGAGCCTGTGTTTTTTATTTTTACCCTGAAAGCAACAGGCTCTGCAGAATATTTCTGCATGATAACGGGTTCGAAAGTATCAATAATAAGGCCCATCTTACTGTCAGAGCCGCCTGTATTACCGCCAAAATTGCCTAAATCCGGAATATATGAACAGCCGGAAATTAAGATGATTAAAACCAATAAACAGGAAAATGCGTATATTTTCATTTAAACACCTAAACGCCCGCCTTCACCCTTATTGTCATTTTTGCATCGTTGAAATATCCATATATGCTGTGCAGCCTTATGTATTTCTGGGTCACAGAATTCACACTGCCCGTGATTTCAAGGTTGCATTTCAGGATTTGCGACTTCCCCATTGAAATCTGTGTCGCCTTGCCGACAAAATCGCAGTCTTTATTTTCAAGCCCGTCGGGCAATTCCATGTCGATTATCAGCTGGTCCCATATATTGCCCCCGTCCCTTTTACACTTGCCTACATCGGGGCAGACTGTTCCCCCGCCCACGTTTTCTATTGTTATCTCTATAGGGAATTCGGACTTGCCGCCGACAAGCTTTACCGGTCCCCGTGTTTTCAGTGTCATTTTTATGGGCGATTTCGTCTGGGAAACGACATCAGATTTGAGGGTTCCTCCCTTTTCCATGAAGTTCGTCAGTTCCTCTTTAGGGACAAGTGTCACAGAGCCGACAGACGTCGTTTCGTATGTATAGAAAACCCTGACCGTCGGTTCATATGTCGACTCTCCTATCGGTAATGTATCAGGGGCCATATAATTCCATGTGCAGACGAACTCGCCGCCCTGTGCCCCCGTATTTTCGTCTTTTGGCAGGAGCGTTATCTGTCTCACTGTATGACGGCATTTTTCCTCGTTTGGGAGGATTTCTTCACCGGAAGAACTCCATGTATAATCAAGCCCCAATAACTCAACAAAACCGTTAGTTGCTTTCACTGATCCCGTATTCTTGATTTTAACTTCAAATGTTCCTTCTTCACCTGGAGACAGAGTAGGTGTTTCTGTCGTGAAAGAAACTATATCAACACCATTACCGCTTCCTTTGAAAAGATCGATGTTCCATTGTATAGGGCCAAAATTATAGCCATAATCGGTGCATCCCGAAAGTAATGTGGCGACCATTACAATGAAAATGAGCAGCGCCGTGTATTTCATAATAATTAATTTGACATCAGAAGGATAAAAATGTGTCTTGATTGAATGAAAATAAATGAAAAGAAGAAAAATATTTTAAAAAGTGGACTGTCCTGCCGGATTCTTGACATTTACGTTAAGCGGTGATGTATCCATGTAATAGATGTAGCTTATCTTTGCGTTTATGTATCTTTCCTGTTTTATTATCTGCTGCACATCTGTTACTCTCAGATAACATGTTATATCTGCGTTCTGGCCGCCCGAATCCGTGAATAAGGATACATAGCCTGTTCTTGTGTCACCAAAGCCTCCTGTAGTGAAAACGGGTGTTGGTATGCTCATTAAAGGTATGTTACTGTATCCGTAAGTCAGAAAGTTCAGATCGGGTGTGCAACTTACGAAACTCGTTCCCGTTGGGGCTGTTACAGTGACTGCAACAGGATAGTTGTTGTTTATATCTCCAGGCACTTTTCCCTGACCGTTGTTCCTTATTTTAATGTTTACAGGTATCTGCACATCCGCATATGTGTTGAATGTCTGCGCGAAAGGCACCGTGTTTATTGCTACGGATAAAGGCCCGCTGGATGTTATCTGTTCTCCCATTGCAAGAGATTGTCCCTGTGAAGACAGCACTCTGAGTTCGTCTTCTGAAACGAACGTTATTGCTCTCTTCACGTCTCCTTTATATGTATAGTAAATCCTTACTTGTGGACTGAAGTCCATTGTTCTTCCCTTTGGAACATCAAGCATATCGCAGTTTGGTCTCAGCTGCCATGAGATTGTCTGTATTGCAGGTTCTATTGACTGGTCTGTCACAGCTTTGAGTGTGAATGGGTTTGGCGGGTTCTGTAAGGGATTTCCCCATTTCATGGGCTCTATCATGTACATCTGGGTTGCTACCTGTGCATCATAATCACCCATATTCTGAAGCTGGAGCTGCACATTGACCTGTTGGTTGCAGTTAACCTCCTGAAGATCTGTTCTGAAATTCCTGATAGTCACTCCGTTGCCGGAAGCTCCTGTATCTCCCCCCGGGAATATACCGGTGCATCCTGAAATAGCTAAAACTAGAAAAACTACAGGAATTACTAGAAGATGCTTAAACATTCCATTCTTTTTAGATTTTGCCGAGTTCATATGTATTATTTGGTTATGCAACTCTTATATATTTTATATAAAGAAAGCAACTAACGAATCGGCTGGACGGTTAATTTTATGGTTTTAGTGAACTTATAATCGTAAGTGACTATTCCTGTAAGATATATCCTGTCCCTTATCTTTCCGATGTTCTCGTTTCCGGGCGTTATTATCCACGTGTTTTTGGGCGTTTTTTTGTTGATGAGCTGCATGGTAATTGAATAATCCGTTTCTCCCGGGGCTCCCTTAATATAATCCTTTGCTATTATCTCATCGTATGAATTTGTATCCTCTAACGTTTTCCTGAATTTTGCTCTTCCCTCAACTGAATTGTTTATTTTAAAATATGTTACCTTGCCGCCATCAACTATCCCAGAGCCTTTATTCTCGGCCCAGAACTCCAATATGCCGTTTGATTTTTCGAAATCATCACCAACAAGTATCGGCTGGTTCGGAACCTGAATATAAAGCTTGACTGGACCCTCTCCGAGAGTCATTTTGCCTACGGATGAAGTCCCCTCACCTTCTCGGATCATTCTTTCTACTTCCTTCTGGCTTGCAAAGTCGACCGATGATGTCGTCTCTGTGTAATAGCTGTACTTGACTTCTATACCGACATTGCATGACTGTTCCACCTTTATGTCGTTTGCCCGCAATCTCCATATTATTTCATTCTCTGTCTGTGGATACAGTTCTTTGAACAGACATGTCTGCCCTGAATTGGTCCAATCGCCCCCACAAAGGCCGCTTCCCTCTATTGTGAAAATACCGCACGTATCGTATATGGTGACAGTCACGTCTCTTTTCACATCAAAACCGATTTCCTGAACGTTTTTCACGACAGCACTAAGACTCAGTGTCTGACCCGGCTGCACTATTGGGACTGGTGTCACTTTGACTTCTTTGATAACCACAACATCATTTGTATATTGCTCAACCTCGGTTCCCCCAAGCCACCCGGACAGCATAGGCATATCCGCGCAGCCGGAAAGCGCTACCAGAAAAACCAGAGTCATCATCAATGCCGGTTTCTTGTACATGATAAGATATTCTCTTCCAACCAATAAAAACATTATAAAATGATATATTCCAGACCATCACAACATTATAATATGAGAAGCAAAAAAGGCCAAACCGTTTTTGAATTCATTCTGGCCGCTATTGTTTTGTTTTCAATTATAATTTATACCCTGACGTATGTGGGGGGCGAAGTCTCTCTTTTTTCCAATAGTTTTGATTCCGATAAGATGGAGAGCAAGATAGTACAGGTCTCGGAAGCCCTTCTAAACCCTTATTCAAAATATAGCATATCCGATGAATGGCCGGTTTTTAACAGAAACAAAATGATAATATTCAACAACACATGCAATGGTAATTATCCTACTTTATTAAACGATTTACAGCTTTACAAAACCGATCCCCTCGGTGGGCAGCATAACATCCATCTTATCGTAAAGGCTGAAGTTCTGACCCAGCCGATAACCACTGTAATTGATTGTGGAAGAATGCCTACCGATCTTGTTGAAAGGCCCCGCGTTTTTGAGATAAAAAGAATGGGGACAGATTCTGTAACGGGTCTTCCGGTCGATCTCAAAATCTTGATATGGGAAGGTTTTATTAACTAACGGGACAATGTTGTATTATGAAAATTGTCATTGTCGGCGGGGGGAAGGTCGGTGAAGCGCTTTCCAAACTTCTCATTAAAGAAAAACATGACATCGTTCTGATAGAAAAAGATGAGAAAAGAGCGGAAGCCCTTGCCGAAAAACTGGATGCACTTGTCCTTCACGGTGATGGTTCCGAGGCAAGCATATTAAAAGATGCCAACCTTGAGGAATCGGATGCCATAATAGCCATGACAGGTGACGATAAAACCAACCTGATGGTCTGCGAACTCGCAAAATCCTCAAAGGTGTCAAATATTGTCGCCAGGATAAACGATACTTCCAACGAAGGCGTTTTCATGAAGATTGGAATTTCCTCAATAATAAACACCACAAATTCTGCTGTTCTTGATTTTAAAAAGGCCATAGAGAGGCCGGGGAAAATACTTTCGGGATTTGTCGCCGGCGAGAAAGCAGAAGTCTTTGAAATCGTGATAAATGAAAAATCAAAATTTGCGGGACGGACTGTAGAAGACATCGCCAAGAAATTCTCAATATCGGCTATTAACAGAAACGGGGAGCTTGTCATTCCTACCCACAGAACAAAACTGAGGGACGGCGACATAATAACAATATGCGCCCCGCTCGGCGAAATAAGAAAAATAGAAAAAGAGATTAATTAAACGTTCGGTTTCTTTACCAATAATGATATTCCTGCAGCAACCAGACATGCAATACCTGCAGGTATGAATGCCCACAAATAGCTTCCAGTCATATCAAAGACGCTGCCTGCAAGTATCGGGCCCAGTATACCTGCAACACCGTAAGATGTGAAAACGAGAGCATAGTTCATCCCCATATTCTTGGTTCCGAAATAGTCTGCAGTCACCGAGGGGAACAATGAAAAGTTTCCGCCGAAGTTGAAGCCTACCCATGCAGCAGCTATCGCCAGAAGGAATGGACTTGAGCCCATAGATATTAAGACGAGCATCATTATTCCCTGAAGAACGAACATAAGAGTCATGGCCTTTGTGCGCCCTATCTTATCCGATAATGTTCCCCACACAATCCTTCCTGCTCCATTGAATAATGCAAGCAAACCAACTGCAGACGCTGCAACTTCTGCTGTCAGGCCGGAAAAGACGCCATACGGCGCGAGATTTCCGATTACTATGAACCCTGCAGAGGCTCCTATAATGAACATTATCCATAAAAGCCAGAACTGGTGTGTTTTAACCATGGTTCTCCATTCAAACTCCACGCCCGTGGATTTCTTGTCTTTCTTTGCGGATTCCCAACCTTTAGGAGCCCATCCTTTTGGGGGGTTTCTGAGCATAAGGGCTCCTATAAAGACAAATACAAAATATATTATCCCGAATAATGAGAAAGTTGCCAATATGCCTATAGAAGGTATCATGACAGATGCAAGCTGCGCAAACACCCATGCTCCTGCGCCGAAACTGGCTACAGCAATTCCTGATATGAGACCGCGCTTGTCCGGGAACCATTTTATGAGGGCTGCTATCGGGCACACATAACCAAAACCAATACCTGCACCACCTATCAGACCTATCGTAACGACCAGACCTAAAAAAGATCCCTCTGTAAATCCTGCAAGGAAATAACCAAGACCCAGAAGAGCAGCACCTATAAGTCCCACTTTCTTCGGCCCTATTTTATCCTGCCATCTGCCTGCGAATATCATAACGCCGGCAAATGTTGCAAGGGCAACAGAAAATATTATCTGAGTCTCCGTTGTCGTGAATGCATAATAGTTTTTCAGTGGATTGACAAAAACGCTCCATGCATATATAGCGCCCAGACAAAGCTGCATCAGAAGAGCTCCTATAACAACAAACCATCTATTCGAAAGAATTCCTTTCATAATAATACCTCATAATTTCTTTCATTAAAAGATGCATACGTTCCTTTTAAAACTAATCTATAGTTCCAGCTCTGCATGTGATATGTCCTTTTCTGTTGTTATTCTGAAACCTCTTTTTTCAAACATGTGCCTCATTACGTTGTTGTCTCTCAGAAAATCTGCGTATACTTTATTTATTCCCCTAAGCTTCGCTATCTCCAATATATAATCTGTGAACTTGTTCCCCAGACCTTGATTCTGCCAGGGGTCCGCAACAACTATGGCGAATTCTCCTGTTTCGTTGTAAGGGTCGGCTATCAGCCTCACGACACCTGCCATCTTCTTCTTATTTCTTTCCTCGGCTTCTGCTATTATTGCTATCTCCCTGTCGTAATCTATCTGTGTGTATCTTACCAGAAGTTCGTGTGTTATGTCCTTAATCAGAGTGAAGAACCTGAACCTTTGGGTCTCTTCAGAAAACTTGGTGAACATCTCGGCTTCCATAGGCTCGTCTTCCGGCCTTATCGGCCTTAAAAGGACTTCTTTCCCATTCTTCATTGTGAAAGGTGTAACATATTCCTTCGGATATGGCGATATGACCATGTGTGAATAAGGCTTCACTGTCCTGCCCATTGTTTTTTTATCGAGGATGACTTTTGCATCAAGCACTATGCCTCCATTCTCGTCGACGCCAAAGGGGTTTATATCTATGTCTTCTATTTCCGGGAAGTCGCTTAGAAGATAAGCAAATTTGTACAGCAGGAATTGTATTGATGGTATATCGACCCCTTTCATTCCTCTGTACCCTTTCAAAAGCTTGTATATCTTTGTATCCTCTATAAGAAGCATTGACAGCCTCATGTTAAGCGGAGGCAGCCCGACGTCTGTGTCTTTGAAAACCTCTACAGCAACACCGCCCATCCCAAAAACTATTGCAGGTCCGAATATGGGGTCTTTCTTGGCACCTATGAGAAGCTCGTATTTTTTTGTCGCCATCTCCTCTATGAAGATTCCGTGTATATCTGCTTTTGGCGCTTTCTTTTTGGCGGAGCTTATTATTTCACTAAAGGCTTTCCCGGCTTCTTCTCTGGATTTTATATTAAGGCGGACGCCGCCGACCTCTGTCTTATGCAGAATATCAGGAGACATTATTTTCATTGCGACAGGAAATCCTATTTTAGATGAAATGGCCGCTGCTTCTTTTGAGGTTTTTGCTATCCCGTTTTTTGCTGTGGGTATTTCATAATTCGATAAAAGCTCTTTTGCTTCGCTCTCTGTCAGAACGTTCCTGCCTGTTTTTATTATATTATCAAGCAGTTCCCTGTTCTTATTTGTATTGGGAACGAATGCATGTGGTATGGTAGCGGGGGTTTCATAAAGCATCTCCAGGTTCTTTGAATAATTATACATATTCATAAAAGACCTTACAGCATTCTCCGGTATTTTGTAAGAAGGTATGTTGCCCCTTTTCAGGACGGCTCTGGCTTCCTTTACATCGTCTTCGCCCATCCATGCACCCAAAACGGTTTTGCTTGATGTTTTTGATGTCTCAACAAGCTGTCTTGCCACCGCGGCGGAATCTGTCATTTCCTGCTGTGTCAGGATGACAAGAACCCCGTCCACGTTGCTGTCCTTAAGGCATGCTTCAATTGCTATCTTATATCTTCCAACATCCGCATCACCCAAAACATCAACGGGGTTTGATTTGCTCCATGCAGAAGGCATAGCTTTATCCAGTATCTCAACGGTTTCTTTTGATAACTGCGCAAGCTCGCCTCCCCTGTAAATAAGCGAATCCGTTGCTATGACGCCCGGACCCCCCGCATTGGTTACGATGGCCAGTCTTTTGTTGAGCGGTCTCTTCTGCATTGCAAGTGTCTGCGCACAATCAAAAAGCTCTCCTATCGTATCTACTCTCAGAATGCCTGCCCTCTTAAAAGCCGCATCGAATACTTCATCGTTTCCTGTCAGGCTTCCTGTATGCGATTTTGCTGCTTTTGCCCCTTCAGAACTTTTGCCTACTTTCAATATTATTATGGGTTTGGACCTGGCGAATGCCCTCGCAGCGCTAAGGAATCTTCTGGCATTTTTCAGCGATTCCATGTAAATCAGTATGCTGTTCGTATTCGTGTCATTGCCAAAATAATCTATCAGGTCGCTGAAAGATATGTCAGCCATTCCTCCTATTGAAACAAAATGGCTGAACCCCACATTCTGCGAAACCGACCAGTCCAGTATCGCCGTGCCGAGGGCACCGCTTTGCGAGATGAATGCAATTTTACCCGGCAAAGCCAGTTTATTCGCGAATGTCGCATTAAGATTTATGGAAGGCTTCATGAAGCCCATGCAGTTGGGTCCTAGAATTCTCATGCTGTACTTTCTTGCATATTTTATTATCTGGTCCATCATCTTCTGGCCTTCTTTCCCTGTCTCGGAAAAGCCCGCAGAAATTATGACGACCCCGCTCACTCCGGCCTCGCCGCACTCTCTGACAATATCCGGAACGGTGTTCGCGGGCGTTGCTATTATTGCAAGGTCAACTATGTCCGGTATTTTTGAAACAGATGGATATGTCTTAACCCCGAGTATGCTCTTTCTTTTGGGATTCACAGGATATACTATGCCTTCAAAATCGCTTCCTATGAGATTTTTTATCAGGGAATAGCCGACGTGGCCTCTTCTGCTTGTCGCGCCCACGACTGCTATGGCCGCTGGGTTAAACATTTTCTCAAGCTTTTTCGATAGCATAAAAATCACTAAATTTTCCAGTATTCGGAAAGGTTCTTTTCAACAGCGCTCATCCTCGCCTGGAATTCATCGATTGCTATTATCCTTGAATCTGTTGCCTGTTCATTGTAATATATCTTTTTATCGTTTATTCCGTTCATGAAATTAAAAAGACATTTAGGAAGCATCTCAATGTTGTATCCACCTTCCAATGTAGCGAAAACGTTCTTAAATCTCTTTCTGAGAATTTCCCCTATCTTATAATAAGCTGTCGCGCTTACACGGAGATCCAGAAGCAAATCGAGTTGATGAGCATCAAACCCCGCCGAGACGCCGACAACGTCCGGTTTAAACTGCTCCGCTGCCGGCATGAATCTTTCTATCGCCTCCATAAAAATATCATCGCCGCTCCGGGGGGGTAGCGGATTGTTTACTGTATACCCCCTTCCCCTCCCTTCGCCAATTTCATTTACGTTTCCTCTGAACGGGAATGCAGGAAACTGGTGAAGAGACCAGTAAAGGACCTTATCTGTATCGTAGAAAATATTCATTGTTCCGTCTCCGAGGTGTCCGTCAAAGTCAAATATAAGAACTTTTTTTCCTTCATTTACGAGTTTTTGCGTTGCTATAGCAATGTTATTGAATATGCAAAAACCGCTCGACTTGCCTGGATGGGCGTGGTGGCCAGGCGGTCTGACGACAGCAAAGTTATTTGTCTGCGATGCCAGAACAGTCGCCCCGACTGCGTGTATTGCCGCCTTGTAACTTCCTGCAGATGTTATCGTATCCGGGTCAAGGTGCTCTTTTTTCACGCATGATTCTTTTACATGCTCTATGTATTCCTTTTTGTGAATTATCTCAAGAAATTTTTCCCCGCTCTCCGTTTTCGTCTCGGTAAGTTCCCCCAGACATTCAATCCTTTTTTTGTTTTCCGGATGCATACCTGTATCATGTTCAAGGAAAATTTTATCATATATTATTTCCATAATATCTTCCCGTTATCATTTATTTAATATATAAATATATATTCCAAATTCTGTAGCAGATAAATGGTATTGAATTAAGACAAATAACGTATAAAGGGAGTTGATTTTATGAGTGAAGAAACAATCTCATCTGTAAGTAGCGAGCACAGGCGTTTTGCTCCGCCTAAATCTTTTCAGGAGAAGGCTTATGTTAAATCCGAAGAAGATTACATGAAGATTTATAAAGAATCTATAGAAAACCCGGAAAAATTCTGGTCTGAGAAAGCTAAAGAGCTCCGCTGGTTTAAGCCATGGGATAATGTTTTTACGTGGGATAAAGAAGCAGCAAAATTCACGTGGTTTGCCGGAGGCAAGACGAATCTTTGCTATAACTGCCTTGACAGGCATCTTGATAAAAACGGAGACAAGACTGCAATAATATGGCAAGGCGAGCCTGAAGAAGACGTCAAAAAATACACATACAAAGAGCTCCACAGAGAAGTCTCAAGATTTGCTAACGTCCTGAAAAAGAAAGGGATAAAGAAAGGCGACAGGGTATGCATGTACCTTCCCATGATTCCGGAACTTGCTATCTCAATGCTTGCATGCGCGAGAATCGGTGCAATCCATTCCATTGTTTTTGGCGGCTTCAGTGCAGAATCACTAAAAGACAGGATACTCGACAGCCAGTGCAAAATGCTTATCACTTCGGACGGCAGCTTCAGATCAGGAAAGGTCATCCCGCTTAAACAGACAGCAGACGAGGCTCTGAAGAGTGTTGACTGCATCGAGTCTGTAATCGTTGTCAAAAGAACCGTGAATGAGATTGAGATGAAAGACAACGAAACTTACTGGAAGGATGAAATAGGTTATGATGATATCAGTGACGAATGCCCCGCCGAAGAGATGGATGCAGAAGATCCCCTGTTCATATTATATACTTCAGGGACAACAGGAAAGCCTAAAGGAGTCCTCCATACAACAGGAGGCTATCTCCTTTATACAAACCAGACTTTCAAATACATTTTTGATTATCATCAAGAGGATGTCTTCTGGTGCACGGCCGACATAGGTTGGATAACAGGACATAGCTATATCGTATACGGCCCGCTATCAAACGCCGCTACAACCGTAATGTTTGAGGGTGTCCCGACATATCCGGGCAATGACAGGTTCTGGCAGGTTGTGGAAAAATTCAAAGTCAGTATCTTCTATACAGCGCCGACAGCAATAAGGTCTATAGCAAGATTCGGCTCTGAGCCGGTCGAAAAGCATGACATGAGCACGCTGAAACTTCTCGGGAGTGTAGGAGAGCCTATAAACCCAGAAGCGTGGATGTGGTATCACGAGAACATAGGCAGGGGGGAATGCCCAATTGTGGACACCTGGTGGCAGACTGAAACTGGGGGAATAATGATAAGTTCGCTGCCGGGGGCAATCACACTAAAACCCGGATCGGCCGGGCGGCCGTTCTTCGGTATAGAACCCATGATTTTAAGGGAAGACGGAACAGAAGCCGATATTAACGAAGGCGGTTACCTCGCAATCAAGAAGCCGTGGCCCGGCATGATGAGAACAGTCTACGGTGACCACCAAAGGTTCATAGACACATACTGGTCCAGGTTCCCCGGAATATATTTCGCCGGCGATGGGTCCAGAAAAGACGAGAACGGTGACTTCTGGGTCATGGGAAGAATTGATGATGTAATAAACGTTTCTGGCCACAGGCTCGGGACGGCGGAGATAGAAAGCGCTCTCGTTTCGCACAAAGCTGTCGCCGAGGCTGCTGTTGTTCCGTTCCCGCACGACGTCAAAGGACAGGCCCTATACGCATTTGTAACACTCAATAAAGGCATTGAAAAAACACAGGAGCTCATACAAGAGCTCAGAAACCACGTAGCAAAAGAGATCGGGCCTATAGCAAAGCCAGATAAGATACAGTTCGCTGACGCCCTGCCAAAGACAAGATCCGGCAAAATAATGAGAAGGATACTAAAAACAATTGCCGAAGGAAAGGACGATGTAGGCAACACAACAACACTGGCAGATCCTTCTGTGGTGGACCAGCTTCTGAAGGAACGGATTTAGACTAAACAAAACAGGAAAAGAATGATAACATATCAACCCAAGGCTTTTCCTTGTCCTTCAGATTCCTTGCGTCCTTGAACTCCCATTTGTTGTCGTGGCGCCACGCAACAAAACCCAAACCCCCCGCTTTTGCGGACCACTCTATTAAATCCTTTAATTTTTCCGGCTTAAGTCTCGGCTCTTCTGCCCACGCCTTGCATTCGAACGCGAGGACCTGCCCCTTCTTTATTCCTATTATATCCGGAACACAGATGCCGCCGCCCGAGCCCGCGGTCCTTATTACAGCAAAGCCCTTGTCATGAAGTATTGAAAGAAGCTCGCGCTCATAGTGGGCTCCCTTCTGGTATCTTGATGCCATGTGATTGAATTTGACTGCCTCGTTATATAAAGAATAACCAAGACCAAAGAAAGTGAAAAGTGAACACATGATAACGGACGCCCGTAAAATGTAATTAAGCGAATAAAACTAGCAAGAAACCCTGATGTTTGAGGGTTTATCGAACAAAATGTTCGGGTAATTGGTGTTATACCCCACCACCCCCCAATTTCATATGGAAACGTTATTAATAATCAATACGATGAATAAAATATATATTATATAACAATGTTATATTTTTCCACCCGAAACAAACCTTTTTATAACTGGACTTCCAAATGAAACGATGGGGTTAGAGATGGCAGGGCAATCAAATCTGAATGATATATTCAATAGCTATATGACACAAAAGCCAATATTCGTTGATAAGACAACACTTCTTATACAATTTACACCTCTGAACATACCACACAGGGAGGAGCACATAAGGCATCTCGGCATGATAATGGCTCCTATATTAAGGGGAGAAAAGCCCTCAAACGTTTTTGTTTATGGGAAGACCGGAACGGGAAAGACGCTGTGCGTTGCTCACGTCCTCGATGTTCTGGGCGAGACAGCAACACGTAACATGAACAACAAGATAAAAACAATATACATAAACTGTAAGATGAGAAAGGTAAGCGACACAGAATACCGGCTCCTCTCGCAAATACTGTCCTTTTTTGATGTGGATATCCCCTGTACGGGCCTCCCAACAGACAAGCTTTACAGGATGTTCTATGAAATAATGGAGAAAGAGAAACACAATATAATACTCGTGCTGGATGAGATAGACGCTCTTGTCGAGAAGGTTGGCGACGGTGTCCTCTATAATCTGACCAGGATTAACCAGGAGATAAAGAACAGCATGATAACGCTTGTCGGGATATCCAACAAGATTTCTTTCATCAACGAGATAGACCCGAGAGTCAAGTCGACACTTTCTGAGGAGGAGATGATATTCCCCCCTTACAATGCAATGCAGCTGAACGATATCTTAACGGAAAGGGTCAATCTTGCATTCAACGGCGGAGCGGTTTCTAAATCAATAATTGCTAAATGCTCGGCCCTGGCGGCGCAGGAGCACGGCGACGTCAGGAAGGCTCTCGATCTTCTAAGAGTGTCTGGGGAGATAGCAGAAAGAGAGGGAAGAACAAACATCGAAGAGAGAGATGTGATTGACGCGGAGAAGAAACTGGATAAAGATAAAATAATGGAAATAGTAAAAACCCAACCAAAACAATCAAAAGCAGTTCTCCAGTCTGTTGTGGAGCTTGTAGATAAGGGAGCGGAGAACATACAGACAGGAGACGTGTACGATCTTTACATAAAGAAGTGTAAGGAAAACTTCATCAGCGAACTTACACAGAGAAGGGTGACAGACCTCATATCAGAACTTGACATGTTAGGAATAATAAACGCCAAAGTCATATCAAAGGGCAGGTATGGGAGGACGCGGGAAGTATCGATGAACCTTTCAGATAGTGTCATGGAAAAAATAAGACAACACATGAAGAACGAATTCATATAAAACTTGTCATTAAACCTATTTAATGAGCGAAGAGTCCGTTATCAAACTTTTTTTGCAGAACGACATACTGCTCAAACCGGAGGAGTTCATCGCACTGGAAAAGAAGAATCATAAGGACTTTTTAGAAGAAAAACTGAGAGAGAAACGTGGCCTTACAAACAACGGAAACGTGGCCTTATCAAAGGGCGGAGCCGAAAGAGGGACCACGACCCCCGGAGACCATATAAAACCGAAGCAGCCGGAAGAAGGAAGCGATATAGAAATAAAGGTCCTGGGCGAACTGAAAGAAATAGATAAAAAGAAGATAAATGTAATGGATATTGTTTCTGTCTACAATAAAAAATACAACGAGGTAAGAGACATTCTTTCTGAAAGGACAACTTCCCTATCGATAAACAAAACTGAAAATAACAAAGACAGGGTATCCGTCATCGGTATCATCAGCCAGAAAACGGACAACGGCCTCACAATAGAGGACGAGACGGGAGCCCTGAATGTCATTTATTCGGGGAACGGCGATATAGAAAACGATGACGTTGTCGCAGTAAGCGGCCTTATAAAAAACAATTCCATGTTCGCTGAAGACGTGATTTTACCGGATATACCGCTGGATAATATACAAAAAATAATATCAGCTGAAATATCGTTTGATTTTTCGAAATCTGATAGTATAGACATAGAAGGCAAGAAGATAAAAGTGAAGAACGCTTCTCTTTTTTCTGTGAGAAAGGGAAAAGAAGAGATGAAAATATTGTTTTACAGGACAAATGATCGTTTGGATAAAGGAAAGCTTATAAATTTTTTAAGAAAGAGGTCCATAAGAACAGAGGAAAACACGATACCCTCATTCCTGATAATTAAGGAGGTCCCCGACCTGTTTGTTGTATCTTCCGCTGCCGGAGAGAAAACCAGAACAAACTACAAGAGCGTTACAATAATATCGACGGGACTCGAGGATAAAATCAAGCTGGGGAAGAGCGGTTTCTGAATTTATATATAATATTTTAATAGTATTATTATGAAATTCCTTATCTTGGCAGACGTTCACGGCGATTTTCTGAAGCTTTCGCAGATAATGAAAAAGGAGAAGGGAAAATACGATGCCATAATAGCGCCGGGGGATTTTACAGATATGCACGACATACCCGACGGGTTTACACAGCTTGAAATAGCGGAGATAGTCATATGCCGGATGATGTCTTCAAAAAAACCAGTCTTCGCTGTCCCCGGAAACCAAGACCCTTACGGCATCATGGAGATTTTTAAGGATTACGGTATCAACATACATGCAGATTCCAAAATCATAGACGGGTTACCTATAATGGGATGGGGCGGTGCGATGACGCCGTTCGACACCAGGTTTGAACCTACAGAAGAGGAAACAAAAAAATACATAAACGAGACATATAAGGAAATGAACAACGAAAAATTCATTCTTGTTGTACACAACCCGCCCTACAACACCAAACTTGATATGGTGACAGATAAAAAACATGTAGGATCCAGAAACATAAGGAATTTTATAGAGAGGACGAGGCCGGTATTGGCGGTCTCCGCGCATATACATGAATCAGACGGCGACGATAAGATAGGAGACACCACTCTTTTTTATCCCGGGCCGGTCTTTCAGGGCAAATATGGAATAGCAGAAATAAACAAAAATGGGAAAGTGTCCTGTGAAACAAAAAACGTTAGTTAAAATATTTCAGGGCTTCAACTATATCTTCCGGTCTTTCGAGCTTGCATACAACCAATGGGATTCCTTCCGCGTCTGCGATATTCTTGGCTACATCATAAACGCTCGTCAGGCCATGGAGCACAACCATCCCGGGATTAAGGTTGGTCAGTTTTATCGCGACCATTGGGGTTTTCCCTGTTGTCACCTTAGTGAATATCATGGCTCTCTGGGTCGTGGTCCCGTATAATTTCAGCATCTGGTTGAAGGAAAGATCGGATATGGCCTTTATAGAATCGATTATTGTATAACCATAGATTTTCCTGTCCGCGAACTTCTCCTTGGTTACAAAGACACCGTTAATCCTGTCCGTGAAGTCTTTTATAGTGACGCCTTCAGAGAATTCTTTAATGTCAAGGATAGCTTCTGAAAGAGTCGAACTCTTTTCCGTCTGCGAGAAGCTTCTTACGACATCGCCGCCCTTTTTCAAATCCATTTCTATAAGAGCGGTTACATACTTCTTTATTATCTTTATACCCGGCGACTTTCTCCGTCCCGACTCGTAGTCGGATATAACCGACGATGTTATACCGAGCGAAGCTGCAACGTCCTTCTGGGAGAAATTGAATATGTTCCTCCATTTCTTGAGTATAGCCTCGGGCTTGTCCGAAAGGACAATCTCCCCCACAATACTTCTGGCAAGATTGTCTTTTGCGATTTCGAGCTCATCCATAATTTACAGTTACGCTGATTAACTTTATATGTCTTGTGAATTGTCGTTCTATAATATTTTTCGAAACATGACCACCACAGTGAATAGAACAAGACTAAATAAAGTGCAATTATATAATTTAATCTATGTTTTTCGAAATCATAATTTTCATATTTTTTGGCATTGTTGTGGGTATATTGACAGGACTCGTCCCCGGCCTCCACCCAAATACAATATATATAATACTGTTATCTTTTGTACCCTTTCTGGAAGTGTTCGGCATTTATGCAATTATATCATTTGTCGTATCGGTGGCTGTCACCAATACGTTCATTGACTTCATTCCTTCACTTATTTTCGGGGCCCCCGAAGAAGGCAGTGAGCTCTCTGTTCTCCCGGGTCATAAAATGCTAATGAAAGGAAGAGGGTATGAGGCCCTTTACCTAACAGTATACGGCGGCGTGTTATCGACATTATTGATGATTATAAGCTTGCCCGTTCTCATATGGATAACTCCGATTATCTATGAATTTCTAAAATCATATGTTCATTTAGTGCTCATAGCAATATTGGTCTGGATGTTGCTGTCAGAAAGGGGCATCAACCGGTTCTGGGCTCTTGTCATATTCTTAATGTCAGGTTTTTATGGTATCATAGTTTTCTCTCTTCCGTCTTCACAGGAGATGATATTCCCGGCGCTGTCGGGAATGTTCGGTCTCAGTACCTTGATTCTGAGCGTGAAGGAAAGAACCGAGGTCCCTCCGCAAAAAAGAAATAAACCCTCCCGGATAGGTTTTAAAGGGCCTGTAACAGGATGGCTCAGCGGGATGCTGGTCGGGCTGCTTCCGGGCGTCGGCTCTTCACAGGCGGGAATGGTTTCCGCCCAGATTATGAAAACAAAAATGAGGGACTTCGTTTCAGCACTGGGAGGAATAAACACATCCAATATAATATTCACACTGGTCGTCTTGTTCACGATATCCAAAACACGTTCTGGTCTCGCTATATTTGTTTCACAAATCACCGAAATGAACACAGGGTTGTTCATTTTGATAGTTCCGGTTGCATTAATATCGGCGCTGGTAGCAGGATTCATGACGCTTAAAATAGGATGGCTTTTCCTAAGCAGGCTTTCCATGATAGATTATGCAACCGCTGGGAAGATTGTTATAGCTATTGTGTCGGTTCTCGTCATTGCTCTGACGGGATTGTACGGGGCTCTCATTTGTATGGTGGGGGTATTCATAGGCATTTTCTGCATCCAGATGAACATAAGAAGAAGCTACATGATGGGGTTTTTCATGCTGACCGTCATACTTTTCTTCATGAATATGGGCATATAAAATTAAGGGGGGTCGTTAACTTCATCTGGAAACCCCCAATGAAGAACAAACAAAATTCACTTTTTATATGAAAGTGCTTCCTGTAATCTTATTTTGTTAATTCCCAGAAGGAAACCGATTCTCATTTCAAAGAGTTCCAGCTTCATTTTACCTTCAATATCTAGGCAGTAATTTTTTCCTGATGAATACGACATCGGTGAAATACCGAATTCTGTAAGTGCGTTTTTAACGGCCAGTAACCCCCTTTTGCAAGGCGATACAATCCTTATATTCCTTACCTTTTCTTTTTTCTTCCCTCTTTCACGGATTTTCCACCTGATATAAGAG
This sequence comes from Candidatus Aenigmatarchaeota archaeon, assembly GCA_016932735.1. Classification (GTDB taxonomy): domain Archaea; phylum Aenigmatarchaeota; class Aenigmatarchaeia; order QMZP01; family QMZT01; genus JAADIF01. Next base: position 88,020 of record JAFGCI010000004.1, on the reverse strand, counting down.
CCGGAATCAAATAAACCTGAAAGAAACCCTCTCAGACTTTCTTTGTTTCCGGAAACAATTTTTGGTATCTTCCAGTGATGTGAACCTGTCCGGAATCCGTATCTGTAAAAAAATCTCCTGACGGTTTTTTCGTCATACACCCTGAAGACGAATCGTTTCTGTTTCTTGTAGATCTTTTCGTAAGTTTTGAAACCGGTTTTCATCAGCGAGCCCCACATTTCCGTGAATATGTTATAAAGTTCTTCATTCCCTGTTTCAAAGGCAATAGTATAAATCGATTCCTTTTTATTGTAAATAACAAAGCCTTTTGAGCAGATGACACCTGAAATATAGCCGATCATAAAATCTTTCTTCATATGTTATTCATGTATAACGGGCATATAAAATTAAGGGGGGTCGTTAACTTCATCTGGAAAACATATGAACAAAATATGAAATTCCTGAAAACGGAAAACGGAGTTTTGGGCATATTGTATCCGGAACTATATTATGTGAAATATATAATAAATATAAAAGAGAAAAATTCAACGTTATTCCATAATTGAAAACATATAAAACAAAATATAAGACAGATAATTTTCTTTAAGAAGGATTCTTTACAACATCTGCATTGCCTTTTGCAGAAGAAAATAGTATTTTTCCGCCGCATTCACAGTATCCTGTTAACGTAGGCCGCCTGTAAGGTCTCCCGCACTCTTCGCACGAGAATCCAATTATATCCGCAACAGGAATTTCCGGTTTTGCCTTTTTGGAAGCCTGCTTTCCCATCATGCTGAATAGATTCATTTGTTTCCCCTTTCCCATAAGCTCCGATTTTGTTACGTTAAGAGCCTCGAATATCCTTTCGACCGGAGGGAGAAGCTGATTCTCCATATAATATATTGAATCAAGATGCAGGCCTTTCTCTGTCACGTATTCAGGATCCTCGGCCCTATAGGAAAGCAGCTGGGTTCCTTTTACAATAACATAGCTTATCCTGTCCCCCACACTGGGAGCGTCGGCGGGATTTCTCTGGGTCATCTTTTTGGCCACTTCGGCGTGCGGCTGGACACCAGGATAGCTTTCAGGACGTTTCGTCAGGGTTTTGGTGACAACAAGTTTGTCCATGGGTATATTGCCTTCCCCCAGGCTCTTGGCTATATTCTGGAAATACTGGACGGCTCTTTCCCTGTCGTTCTCCTTGAGTATTATGTCAATTACATTCCTCAGTGTTTCAGAGGAAAGGTCGCACCAGTCACGGCGGACGGTTTCTATGCCTTTCATATCAATTTTTTCCACCCACTCGCCACCACCCTTCGGAATAAATGCCCATGCCGCATATCTCTTCTTTGCCAATGGAAGGAACCTTTTGAAAATCTTCTCAAACTCAAGCTCCATGATGCCGGGGAGGTTCTTGGTTATCTCCTCTGATATTTTATTACCGACTTCTGCAATTTTTTTGTTGTCAAAAACCTTATCAAGCTCGACCATCACTGAATCGGTATCGCCGTATATGACCTTATAACCATAATCCTTTTCTATAATATCCTTCGTCTTCTGGATGGTCTGCCGCCCCCACGAAGTTATAGCATTGGCGACATCCATATTATATATTCTTGCCCTGGGATAGCCCATATGCCCATAGAAGGCGTTGGCCATAATTTTTATTCCGAGCTGTTTGGTATTTAGTTCCCTGACCTCAGCAGCATTGCCGTCCTTTGTTGCTTTCTTAAGGCGTTTTTTCACGTTAGCCCTTTCATTCATCAGGTTCTCCAGAATGTAAGGAACTATGCCCTTCCTTATTTCGGGCTTTACAAAACTGCCGCCTTCTGGCGATTTGCTTATTTCATCTTCTGTAAATTTCGGGCCGTCCGGGCCGACAAGCGTGGTAGGGCATATGTTATAAGTCCTGATAAGGGACGGATACATTGATTTGAAGTCCATGACAGCGACATTCTCGTGCATCCCCGGCTCTGGGTCCAGAACGAAGCCTCCCTTGAGACCAACCTTTCTCTGGTTGTCCCTTTCAGCCATTTCCTCCTGTGAGGGCTTGAGGGGGAATATGTAGCCGTTCCTGTTGAATTCCCTCATAAGATAATGCTCAATTCTCTGGGTTTCTCCTCCATCAAGGACGTCCTGAAGGAAGAGACAGCAGATGCGCGATATCCCTATATATTTATCAAGAAGATTGAACTCCCCGAAAAGTCTCATAGCCAGACGAGCATCCGTCAGGCAGTATGAGACCAGACGGTCATATCCTTTCTGGTCGCCTTTCCACAATTTCTCCATTTCTGAATATTTGACATCTTCTTTGTGTTCGCCCAAAAGTTCTGAGGCGACGTTTTCCAGTGAATACCTTTTGAATGAGAAGTCTTTTTTTATCAGCGCGAAAGGGTCAGCTATAATCCTCCCCAGCACATTGTTCCTATAACCCATTGCTAATTTCTTAGTCCACGCAGACTTATCGGTCGCACGTGTAAACATGGCCGGTATCTTGAGCCTCTGCATCCTTTCGATTATGTAAGGCAGATCGAAGTTGTTTATATTGTAACCGACTATGAAGTCGGGATCAAAATCATTTATGATATCTATCAGGCCTTTGAGCATACCATTTTCATCATTGTATGATTGCACGTTGCTTCCCGGCCTGTAGCTTATGACCATTTCTTTTTTTCCGTTATATTCCTCGCTAAATACAAGCGATATCATTATTATAGGATCCCTTTCGGCTGTCGGGACTTCACCCTGATTTTCTGCCACGCATTCTATATCTAATGCAAGAGACCGGAAATCAGAATTCGCTACCTTATCCATAATATTTATCCCTTTAACTTCGAACTTGGTCTTTGTGCGCACAGTCGATGTATTAGCAGACGATGCCCCTTTAATGTCGAGCCACATAAGACTTCCGATGCCGGCATCTGCCATAAATCTGTACTTGAAGAGAATATCAGCTTCATAGGCAGTTCCGCCCCCTTCGATGACCTTGTCTCTAAGTTCGGGTGTCCTGGAAGGGTCGTGAATTGTTACCTTGAAAAGTTTCATTTTATCTGTCCGGTAGAACATCGGATAAACCCTTTCAACGGGCTCTATAGAAAAAACCTGAGGATCTTTTTTAAGCCATTCGGGAACTTCATCAACATAAAAATAAGGCATGAAGCCGCTGTAGAAAACGCATGCAGAATCGCCCTTTTCAGTCTTGCCGTAAATCCTTAACAATGGCTTGTTTTCGAGCATCACATAGTCCGCGTCCAGAATTTGCACAAGCATAACAAGGTATAGGAGTTCAGACTTAAATGGATTCAATAAATATTATTAACAATACTAAAACACAGGTGATTTTTATGAAAGTCAATCCAAGACAAATGGAAAAAATGATGAAGCAGATGGGCATGAGCCAGGTTCCAATTGAGGCAGATGAAGTAATAATCAGAAAAAGCGACGGAAGTGAAATCGTAATAACAAGTCCCGATGTCCAGAAGATAAAGATGATGGGGCAGGAATCCTTCCAGATAACAGGAAACATTGAAGAGCGCTCCGGAGAAAAATTCAGTAACGAAGATGCCAAGATGGTGGCTGAGCAGGCCTGCGTTTCAGAAGAGGAAGCTACCAAAGCCCTTGAAGAGTTCGGAGACATTGCTGAAGCTATACTTCATCTGAAGAAAGACTAATAACGGATTTACCTAATAATTATTATGAAGGTTTCTCCTGTCTTCGGCGAAGTGGGCACTATTCTGAAATATATGTCCTTTGTTTTTCTTCTTCCCATTATAGTATCTTTGATTTACAGAGAGTTCGACGACATTGCACCATTCCTTTTTTTGTTTATCCTGACATTCTTCATAAGCCTGATAATGAGGAAGCTCCCTCCCAGGGATAACAAGAAAATGAAGCTTAGGCAGTCTTTGGTCACTATAGTAATCCTCTGGATTGTGATAACACTGATTGGCTCTATACCATTAATGTAGACAGTCAGAATGAGTTTCGTAGACGCTTTATTCGAGTCAGTAAGTTCCTGGACGACGACAGGTTTCACCCTGCTCAATCCGGAGACTTTGAGCCATACAATATTATTCTGGAGAAGCCTTGGTCAGTGGCTGGGCGGTCTTGGCATAGTCGTCCTGGCGCTTAACGGACTGCTGAAGGTCGGGATAACCCTTTACACAGCCGAGGGGAGGGATGAGAGAATACAGCCGAATATTATCAACACAACAAAAACCATATGGTGGGTTTATTGCCTTTATACAATAATTGGCATAATATTCCTGACAATTCTGGGAATGCCAATTTTTGATTCAGTAAATCATACAATGACAGCCATAGCGACGGGGGGAATGTCAACAAGAGCAGCGAGCGTCGGTGCATTCGATTCTGTTCCTATATACATTGCCTTGATGGCACTGATGATTCTAGGCAATATAAGCTTCTTAAGCCACTACAGGCTTCTTACAGGAAAAGTAAAAGAATTTATCAAAGACATACAAAATCACATGGTCTTCCTGGTCCTTGCTGTAGCCACAGTTGTCATCCTGCCTTTCAATGATATACTGTCGTCTTCTTTTCATGTAGTATCGGCCATGGGGACAGGATTCCAGATAAGCGGTCTTGAAGCATGGAGCGACTTTTCACTAATTATACTTGTAATAGTAATGATAATCGGAGGCGCGGCCGGCTCGACTGCAGGAGGAATAAAATCAATAAGGGTCGCGGTTCTTTGCAGAAGCATAATCAACAATGTAAGAAAACTGCTTTTGCCAAAAAGAGTCTTCAGGCAGGGAGTCGGCGGCACAATCTTTAAGGATGAGGAAGTATATGAAGTTTACAGATACAGCATGCTTTATATTATATTATTTGTTATTGCCTCAGCAATTCTGATGTTTACGGGTTATAGTGCAGTGGAATCGATGTTCTCAGTTGCTTCTGCCCAGGGCAACGTCGGCCTTTCAATAGTGTCTGATTTTAATATTATCTCAAAGATAACATTAATGGTAGTGATGATTGCAGGACGCCTTGAAATCTGGAGCGTCCTTGTATTGGTGGGATATATATTCGCTAAGAGGAGTTGATATGAGGTTCATAATAGTCGGCGGCGGCACATTCGGAAGAACTTTGGGCGAGAACCTTGCAGAAAGCAAGCATGACGTCGTTCTTATAGAAAAGGAAGAGAAGATCGCGAAAGAAGTTGCAGAAGATTTTAACGGCAAGGTCATAAATGGCAACGGAACAGAAGAAGACACGCTAGACGACGCCGGAATAGATAAATCAGACTTTTTTGTCACCACGACGGGAACCGATGAAACCAATCTCCTTGCCTGCATGGTCGCTAAAGGGATGTCAAATATTAAGCTTGCGACAAGAGTTACCAAAGAGGGATATAAGAAGATTTTCGAAGAGGCAGGAATCAATATAATAGTTTCACCGGAGATAACAGGCGCCGAGGAACTGGAGTTCATGATAACGGAGCCCGACGTCCTTACTATTGCATCTACCCATAAAGGCGGTGTGTCTTTGCTTGAGATGAAGGTTGAAAGCAAGTCCAGAATTAAAGGCATGAAAATCGGGGACATAGAAGAAGACAACACCTTTCGCTTGGTTTCAATAAAAAGAAAGGATAAATTCTTAATACCAACAGATGAGACTAAAATAGAAGCCGGGGACAGTATAATAGTGATTGCCAAAAAAAGGCATGAATCAAAAATCATGGGACTTTTTAAGTAAATCAAAACAACCGCTTATATAAATCTATACCGGATAAATTATCTTACCAATTCACCATATCGGCGATAAGATGAAAGAGCTCAAAAAGTTTTTTAAGAATCCGTTCCACAGGGAAACAAAGGAAGAGAAGATATGGCATCTCCTGTTAAGAAACTGGCATATAATCGCGCTGATTCTTATATTCATAACAGCATTTTCGGTCAGATACTATCCCGCTCAATACAAAGAGCTCCCGGGCCTTGACGAGTATTATATCTACAGGATGGGAGAATACATGCTGGCGAACAACCTTCAGCTGCCGGAGCTGGATACGCTAAGATACCATCCAGACGGGCTTCCGTCAAGGCAGTTTGAATTCCCCGGGCCTTTCCTTATACCTGTTATAATGTATTTGGTGATGTTTGCCCCGTTTGGATTAAGCTTCTTTCAGTTTTCGTTCCTGTACCCGCCTTTGATGGGGGCGCTGGCAGTGGTTGTGATGTATTTTGTAGGCAAAGAGTTTTTCAATGATAAAAAGGCCGGCCTTTTTTCCGCATTCTTTCTCGCCGTTATTCCCGGCTTTATTTCAAGAACGGTTGCCGCCCTTATAGAAAAAGAAGCGGCAGGAGCCCCGTTTATGCTTTTATCGGTCTATTTTTTCATAAAGGCATATAAAAACAATTCATGGAAACACGGTATTATCGGAGGAGTGTCCCTGGGAATACTGGCTGTGACATGGGGCGGTTCTGACTATATGAGGCTTTTCCTTGCGCTGGCAACGTTCATACTTCTTTTGATAAATAAATATTCAGACGGCCTTCTGAAAAGCTACACACCGGCCTTTATATTGAGTGTTCTGTTCCCTCTTATGACTCTCAGGAGCATAGATGTGACGCAGACAACAGTAATTGTTCCTGCAGGCGTACTTCTTTTGCTGTTGCTGAGATTCGCGCTGGTAAGGTATAATATAATAAAAAAAGAGCAGGCGCCTTATCTGGTTCCGGGAATGGTTGTATTGGCTGTTATAGGGCTTCTCATAGGTGCAACACAGTCCAGATTTTTATGGGGAAAGATAGAGTCGGTTTTCCAGACAGCAACACTATCCAAGGGGGTTATAGGGACAACAGTAGCTGAAAACGCGCCGGGCTCATGGAACGATATAATGAGTATGTTCGGAACGAATTTTTCAGCCGGAATATTTCCACAGCTCGGATTTTTAACGACATATTTCAGCGTCTGGCTGTTTATGCTTATCGGGGCGTGTTTCATTGGATATGAAATCTACAAAACAAAGGACTTCATTTATCTGATACCTCTCATATGGCTCATAACAACAGTATGGGCTACATTCGGTTTCATAAGGCTCATGTTCCTTCTCGGGCCGGCGGCCGCGCTTTGCGCGGGCTTCTTTATATCAGAACTGATAAGGTACTCCTCAAAAATAAAATCAAGGGATATTATAAAAAACGAGAAGCTTGGAATCAGAATAGACATTATATCACTGGTTCTGGGCATTTTCATCATAATTTTGTTGCTGCTGAATACAGCCACTGCCTACGTTTATACAAATTCGATGGGCTCTTCTTACAACCAGTATTTCGATGAAGCGATGACATTCCTTAAAGAGAAGACACCGGAAGACGCCTCCGTCCTGTCGTGGTGGGACTTCGGCTACTGGTTCCAGACCAAAGGTCACAGGGCTTCGATAGCAGATGGCGGAAACGTCGGAGATGCGGAAGGCCGCTACGGAGCCAGAAACTATAAAATAGCAGACTGGTTCGTTGACAATGCCAACAACTGGACAGGGCACTACTGGTTTATGGAAAGGTATGACGTGGATTACATACTTATGGATTATACTCTCCCTGCCAAATACGGAGCGATATCAAAAATAGCATCGGAAGGCAGCCAGATTATAGGAATAATGCAGTTCGGCAATGCGGGAAGCTATCAGAAAGACAACACGACAATATACCAGTTTTCAGCCGCTCCTTATGAATTATGGGTTCCTTTTGATTCGTCCGGGAACATTGCAGGAAGGCCCGTCTTCCTTGTTCAGCAGGGCGGCCAGTACCTGCAGAGGCTTTATGTAAACGATCTCTGCACTACACAGGGAATAATATCCATTGGCAACGTGACAAGCGATACAATTCCGGGATGCATATCATTAACGCAATTCGGTGTTTTCTACATACCGCCCGAAGCTGAATATAGCATATTTACAAGCTTAATGTTCATGGACGGCTACGGCCTTGAAGGTCTTACAAAAGTCTTTGATAATGCGGCTATACGGATATACAAGCTTAAGTTACCGCAATAATTTTAATTTTAACATTACATTAATATTCAAGTCATCAGTATCTAGTTAAATTATATGCACAGAAATTTGAAGTGATATGATGTTGCTGTATCTGATTTTGCCGGCATTTATCGGTTTCATTGTTACTGTTTCCATTACACCATCATTTATTAAGAAATTCAAATCTATGGGGATAACAGGCAAAGACGTCCATAAAAAGAATAAACCGGAAGTCGCCGAGATGGGAGGAATCCCTATTCTCATAGGATTTATGATAGGCTATATCTTCATCGTATATTTTTTCATTTCCAACCTAATAGAACTCTCTGCCATTCTGGCGACAGTATTTCTTGCAGGTATAATAGGGATAACAGATGATATGGGCGGGATGAGGCAAAGAGCGAAAGCGATTTTGCCTGTTTTTGCCGCAATACCGCTGATGTTAATTCTTGCAGGCCATCATACGATGTTCATACCCTTATTGGGAAACATAAACTTTGGCCTGATATACCCTATCATATTCATACCAATTGCAATTACAGTTGTTTCTAACGCCTTCAATATGCTTGCAGGGTACAACGGGCTCGAAGCCGGCTCGGGGCTGATCGCCTGTTTTTTCATGGGACTTGCTGCATTCATGACAGGAAATTTAATGATAGCTTCTTTCCTTTTCTGCCTCTCAGGGACGCTTCTGGCTTTTCTTTATTATAATAAATACCCGGCAAAGATATTCATTGGAGACACGGGCGTTTTCATAATAGGATGCGCTATAGCTATCGGAGCTATAATGGCCAATCTAGAAGTTGTGGGGATAATAATTTTGTTGCCGTATATAATTAACGGTGCTATAACAACGACCGATATCTTAAGAGGAAAACCGATAAAAAAATTCGCAACTATAGATAAAAACGGTTTCATTAAACCCCCAGAAGGAGAAAATGTCAATACGCTTTATTACATTATTGCTAATTTCAGAAAAACCACAGAGAAAAAACTTGTCTGCTGGTTATTTGCATTTGAATTTTTTTGCGGTTTGATATCGATTCTGCTTATATTTTTAAAATAATTTATTGACAGCAGCCGTTGCTATTCAGAGCCATTTCAGAAACCCTCAGAGCCTCCAAAGCCTGTTCTCCGGTTACAATCGGCTCTTTATTATTTTCGATGCAATCAATGAAATGTTTCAGCTCAACCTTTAAAGGCTCTTCTTTTTTGATATTCACCTTTGTAATGTTCGGCTCCCCAAAATTTATTACGAAATCGCCAAAATCATCGCAGAATTTATCGTAAATGCTTTCATAATAAATAAGTTCCTGAGTTATGTAATTTAATTCCGCATAGCCTTTGGTTCCGGTTACACTCAATCTCCTGATTTTAACCGGTGTAATCCAGTTGACCTCGATAAATGCATTCGCACCGTTGTATTTAAGAAATATATTCGCGTAGTCGTGCCTTTTTTCTATCAGGGCTTTTCCAAGACCCGCATAAACCTTATCAGGGCTTTTCCCGAGGAGATAATTTATTACATCTATATCATGAACGGCCAGGTCTATGACAACATTCGCGTCCTTTATTTGTGGCGGAAATATACCGACCCGCCGGGCAAGGACAGATGTAATGTTTCCCAGCTTGCCTTCATCAATCATTGCTTTCAGTTTCTGCACAGCGGGATTGAATCTTTCAATGTGGCCGACTGTCATTTTAAGACCCTTCTTTCTTGCTAACTTTACTATCTCTTCACCTTCTTCAACGTTTCTTGCTATCGGTTTTTCAATGAGAAAATTAACACCGTGGCTGATTACATCCTTAGCAACTTTTTTATGCAGGAAGGTAGGAACGCAAATAGAGACAATGTCAATCTTTTCTTTTTTGAACATTTCGTTATAATCCTTATAGAACCTGCACCCGAATTTCTCCGCAAGACCCTTTCCACGATCCTCGATAACATCGGATATTGCGACAAGTTTTGCATCATCTATTTCAGAATAGGTCCTTATATGGTTTCTTCCCATGTTACCGGTTCCTATGACAGCAACGTTCAAGACCATTTTGCAATCCTCAGATTAGAATAAAATTGACAAGGCAGCATTTATAGATTTGTGGAAGATAGTTCCCGCTTTCCAGCCTCATGCAAATCCTTTAATCGTATCAGCTATATTTTCTTTGTCCGGTTCTGTTAGATGCGGGCCGACAGGAATTGAAATGACTTCCTTTGATATTCTCTCGCTTATCGGGCAAAGACCTTCTTTGAATCCCATAGTCCTGTAGAAAGGCTGCAGATATAATGGAATTGGATAATACAGCATGCACTGTATATCATTCTCTTTCATATGTTCCCAGAATTTGTCTCTTTTGCCTTCGAGTATTCTGAGCGTGTACTGATGCCATGAAGGCATCATTTTTTCAGGAACAAAGGGGGTTTCAAGCCAATCCAGATTTTTTAATTTCTCTGTGAAATAATCTGCATTTTCAGCACGCTTCTTATTCATGCTATCCAGTTTCTTAAGCTGGACAATGCCCAGCGCCGCGTTTATATCGGTCATCCGGAAATTGTAGGAAAGGAACTCGTGGATATATCGTCCGGACTGCCCATGGTCTCTCACCATTCTTGACTTCTCCTCGGTTTCTTCTGAATTTGTCATAATCATACCGCCCTCAGCGGTCACCAGATTCTTCGTCGCATAAAAAGAGAAACATGATACATCGCCAAAGGAGCCTGCTTTCTTTCCATCATATTCGGCACCATGAGCCTGTGCTGCATCTTCAATTAGAAGTAAGCCGTTGTCATGGCACAATTTATTTATTTTTTTCATTTCACAGGGCTGGCCGTAAAGATGGACAGGTAATATGGCTTTTGTTTTCTCTGTTATTTTTTCACCAATTAAGTCGGGATCTATGTTGAAGGTTTTTGGATCTATGTCAACAAAGACAGGCTTTGCGCCTACATATAATATAGAGTTTCCCGTGGCAGCGAAAGTGAAAGGAGTTGTTATCACTTCGTCCCCTTCCTTGATTCCAAGTGATTTCAGGGCTATCATAAGTGACGTGGTTCCTGAAGAAGTCGCTATCCCGTATTTTGTTCCGATATACAAAGAAAAATCTCTTTCAAATTCTCTTGTTTTGTTGTGCTGGACAATATAACCGGAACGGAGAACATCTTCAACCGCCCTGATTTCATCTTCACCGATATCTGGCTTTGTTATTGGAATCATGAATAATCATAGCGTTCAAAATTTATAAGCCAAGTGTTAGGATTGTCGATAGAACCTTTGAAGATTTAAAAGCTTTTGGCGGGTTTAATTAAAGACTTGAAGTGGTTTGATGAAGGCGGGTATCGTAGGATATGGTGCATATGTGCCCCATTTCAGGATAAAATCGGCTAATATTGCAAAAATCTGGGGCGTCGATCCAGAGAGCATAGTAAAGCTTGTAGGAGAGAAAACAGTTCCCGATTTAGATGAAGATTCAGCTACTATGGCGGTTACTGCATCAAGGATAGCCTTGGCGAGAGCGGGAATAAACCCAATAGATATAGGAGCCGTCTATATAGGATCTGAATCACACCCCTACGTTGTTAAGTCTACATCCGCTATTGTTGCAGAAGCGATAGGAGCGACGCCCGTCATGACAGCGGCAGACCTTGAATTCGCATGCAAGGCAGGGACAGCAGGATTCCAGGCCGTTATGGGACTGATAAAATCAGGATATATAAAATACGGACTGGCGATAGGGTCCGATACCTCTCAGGGAAGGCCCGGTGATGCACTTGAGTATACGGCCGCTGCAGGCTGCGGAGCTTATATTTTCGGGGCGGAGGATATAATAGCAACGGTCAATGATTTCTGCTCATACACGACGGATACTCCCGACTTCTGGAGAAGGGAAGGTGAAGATTTTCCCAGACATGGGGGAAGGTTTACCGGAGAGCCCGGATATTTCAATCATGTACTATCAGCGACAAGACTGCTTCTTGAAAAAACAGGAACGGATGTAAAAGATTATGATTATTTCATATTTCACCAGCCGAATGCGAAGTTTCCCGTTCTGGCTGCAAAAAAGCTCGGAATAGAAAAAGAAAAGGTTCTTCCGGGTCTGCTTGTACCAAAAATAGGGAACACATATTCGGCCGCTGTTCCTTTAGGTCTTGCGGCGGTTCTTGATATAGCAAAACCCGGTGACAGAATACTTGCAACATCTTTCGGTTCGGGAGCGGGCTCAGATTCATTCTCGATAACGGTTGAAGAAGGAATTGAAGAAAACAGAAACAGAGGAACTCCCCTAAATAAATTCATTGACGATAAAGCATACCTGACATATGCCGATTATCTCAAGCACAGGAGAAAAATTAAAGGTGTTCAAGGATGATGGATTTTTCAAAACTCAAACCCGCCCGCGACGTGGCAATAGTAGGAATAGGCTCCACAGAATTCGGAGAGCACTGGAACAAAAGCCTAAGGGAGCTGGCAGGTGAGGCAGGTTCAAAGGCGCTCCATGATGCTAAAATAGATCCCGAGGAGATACAGCTTCTGGTCGGGGGCAACATGTCTGGCGGAATGTTTGTCGGACAGGAACACGGAGCCGGTCTATTTGCAGATTATCTCGGCATAAATCCAAAACCATCAATGAGGACAGAGGCGGCATGCGCCTCAGGAAGCGTCGCGGCCCGTGTAGGTTTCATGGCCGTTGCATCGGGAATGTATGATGTGGTTGCGGTCGGCGGTGCTGAAAAAATGACGGATGTTTCAGGCGAGACTGCGACATCAGTTCTGGCCGGTGCAATGGATCAGGAGAATGAAGCATTTCATGGATTGACGTTTCCAGGCGTTTACGCTTTCCTTGCCAACAGGCATATGCATGAATACGGGACAACGAGAGAGCAGATTGCAATGATACCCGTCAAGAACCATAAGAACGGTTCCCTTAACCCTATAGCACACTTCAAAAACAAAATTACAGTTGCAGATGTTTTAGGGTCAGCACTAGTTTCAGACCCCCTGAGGCTTCTTGATTGTTCGCCTATATCAGACGGGGCGGCAAGTATCATAATGGTTCCTGCTGAAAAGGCAAAAGATTACAGCGACAATCCAATATACATAAGGGCGTCGGCACAGGCATCAGACAGCCTGACGGTCCATGACAGGCGCGACATAACAACCCTTGACGCGACTGTGTGGGCAGCAAAGGAAGCTTATCAGAGGTCCGGACTGACACCAAAGGACATCAATTTTGCAGAAGTTCATGACTGCTTCTCTATTAATGAACTTATAGCATACGAGGATTTGGGCTTTGCGAAGAAGGGAGAAGGCGGAAAGCTCATAGAAAGCGGCGACGTTGAAATAGGGGGAAGGATTCCCATAAACACATCCGGCGGTCTGAAAGCAAAGGGACATCCCGTCGGCGCGACCGGAATAGCACAGTTATATGAGCTTGTCGAGCAGCTACGGGGAGAAGCCGGAAAAAGACAGGTAGATAATGCAAGATATGGACTGGCGCACAATGTCGGCGGTTCCGGAGCGACAGTAGTCGTCCATATACTTTCAAATGAGAGATGATTTTATGCCAGAATTTGCGGTTCCTTTCCATTGGAGAAATTTCAGGAAAAGATACTCCCTGATAGGCTCCAGATGCCCTGTATGCGGGAGGTATTTTTATCCTGAAAGGCATATCTGCCCTGTCTGCAAAAGGACAGTTAAAATAGAAGAGGTAATGTTTTCAGGAAAGGGCAAGGTATTCACTTATACAGTTGTCAGAGTGCCACCGGAAGGCTTTAAGATTTATGCTCCATATATCGTTGCAATCATAGAGCTTGAAGAAGGCGCAAAGATAACCGGACAGGTAGTGGATTGTGATCCCGGAGAGATAAAGATTGGAATGCCTGTCGAGGCCGTGTTCAGGAAAATAAGGAGCGAGCACGAGTCGGGGATTGTACTTTACGGCACGAAATTCAAACCCGCCAAATGACAGTTTGGTCTTTAACGATTTTCCTTCTTAATAATATTTATAAATGTTAGGCCATAATATTGTTCATCATTCTGGGAGGTGTATGGATCTACCAAAACCCTGAACACTTGTTGGAAGAAGATTTGTTCGACATTTCCCAGATTGCCGAAGAGGATGAGATTAAAGTTGCTTTTTCTGAAGAAGATGAAGAGACTTCAAACGGTTATGAAACAAAGAAGAAAGAAATTTATGCAAAAGAAGATGAAGAGGAAATCAGATATATCGAGAGCGATGTCCCTACATCAGAGGATAATGACGAGACACATTTCGATCATTCAGAAAAGCTTAAAACGACAGGGTATTCCATTGAAATGGTTCATGAGAACCCGGATACAGAATTCCTTTTTTACGATTTACAAATTGAAAATCCTACATGTTTGACAGAAAAAAGGCTAATTGAGACGCCCCCCGAAAATGAACTTCTTGATTATGAAAGAGACATAACCGTGGTTAAATACACGGAACCCGTTATAATGGAAGACAGCCACGGACAGTATGTTTTCCAGCAGATAGAGATGAAAAGCCCGGAGAAAACGAATGCATATGAAATGACAATGAAAGCAGAAAAAGAGCTCGGAATAAAAAGCGAGTTCAGCAAGGAGTTTGGCAGTTTCTATGTAAACGAGATAAACGGCATCAGGGATGGCGAGAACGGAATGTGGTGGGAGTTCTACATCAGGAAGCCTGACGGCACCGTTAACATAAGCAAAGACCCTATAGATAAGGTCAGCCTTGACAGTGGTGAATCTATAGAATGGCGGCTTGCCTCGGAAGAGCCCGGAGGTTGCGGAGGAGGCTCAAACCCCGGAAGCGACTACATAAAAGATGCTTATAGAGGCAAATCAACAACTTTAATGAAACAGAATTACCTGTTCAATAATAATATGAACCCGCAATTTCTTCTCTATAACTAAACAATAAAGTCCATGTCAAGCATGTTCCAGTGCATTAATTTAGATGAATGAAAAAACAAATCCAGAAGATAATTATTTGACATTTTAAGAAAACCGTTCCAGAATTTCCCTGTGCATATCTGTTTTCCAATATCCTCTTTCCACATTTCTTCATATCTCTTAAGAAATTGAGCAGAAAAATCGTTCCTGCCGAAAGCATCTTTAATGATATTAAAAGCTATCTGTGAGCAAAGCAGAGAATAGACGATGCCCCCGCCGCTCCATGGCTTTGTCTGGCCGGCGGCATCTCCCAGAAGAAGACATCTGTCAAAATACGTTCTTGGAGAGGGCTTTACAGGAACAAGGCCACCGCTTATTTTGCAGTCTTTCAGGCCGAAGAATTTTTTCAATTCACAAACTTTGCAATTGGCTCCCATCATACCGTATTCTGTTACATTACCCCTCGGAATCCTCCAAAGAAAGTTTTCAGTTATTCTTCTGTCAAAGAAAAGGTCCACATTGTCTTGAACAGGGTTCTCATCTGTTATAGCTATCAGACCGGTAACGGTCTCTGGTTCCGAATTAAAAAATCTCCCAATAACAGAATTAGGACCGTCTGCCCCGACAACCATTTTTGCCCTGAATTCGCCTTTATCCGTGTTAATGGTTATGCAATCTTTTTCATATCTGACAAAGTCTGCTCCGGTTTCGAAAAGTATTTCATCTTCCAAACCTTTCGCCAAAAGTTTATCGAACTTATGCCGGTCTATGACGTAAACTTGTTTTTTCTTTTTGATTTCGATTACATGGCCGGAAGGGGAGTGAATAACAGCTTTATGCAATACCCTCTCTATATAACAGTCATCTACATCAACAAATTTGCCAAGATTCCAGGAAACAAGGCCGGAACACTGCACAGGAAGACCGATTTCATCATGCTCCTCAATGACTGCAACTGAAAATCCTTCATTCTTCAGATTTCTGGCACAAGACAACCCTGCCGGCCCCGCACCTACGATTATTATATCATACATTTGACCACGGAAAATGCTAATTTATATAACTAACGGTAAAATAGTTATACTTATGGCACTCCACACGATTGCAGACAAATTCCTGCATACCAAGGAATCAAAAAGCTACAGAAAATTCCTTATAGTGACATTGATATTGATTTTAATGTCTGTAGCCATACTGGGGAACCGGTACTATCAGACGGGGGAGTTCTTCGACAGATCAATAGACCTGAAAGGCGGAACCCTTATAACTGTGAACACGAATGCAAATGTTGACATAATAGAACTCGAAAATTTGCTGAAAGGAAAGTTCGGCGACGTCAATGTAAGAAGAACCACAGGAATAGGGACGCCCTCGATTATTGCTGAGGTCGCAGGAGAAACGGATGCTGATGCAGTTCTTGCGGAGATGGGAAACTTTGGAATAGATACAGGCGTGAATTCAATCCAGACAATCGGAACTTCCCTTGGTTCAGCTTTCTGGTCTCAGGCACAGATAGGAATAATGGCGGCTTTCGTAATAATGGGAATAATAGTTTTCATCATGTTCAGGAAACCCGTACCCTCTATACTCGTCATCGCATGCGCCGTTTTCGATATTACGACGGCTCTAGCATTTATGCAGGTTTTCGGCGTGCAGTTTTCGTTGGCTAGCCTTGCCGCGATTCTCATGCTTATCGGTTATTCAGTTGACACCGACATAATGCTTACATCAAGACTGCTAAAAGAGACAGACGCCCCGTTCACAGAAAGATTCAGACGCTCCCTGAAAACAGGGCTTACTGAAACCATTACAAGCATAGTGGCGGTAAGCGCTCTTGTAATATCGGCAATATCTCCCGTTTTATCGGAGATTGCAGCCGTTCTTCTGATAGGGCTTTTTGCTGATATAATTTATACATGGACGATGAACTCTGTCCTTCTTAGATGGTACATGGACAAGAAAGGAATGATATAATGATTAAATACTGGAAAATACTGGTGCTATTGGTTTGTGTATTTGGAGGATTGATGGCAATAACTTTCAGACCTCCTGTAGACGGAGTTGAGATAGCATACATTTCAGATTATTCACCTGCCAAGGACGTTCTCTCGCATGGAATGATTCTGGCATCTGTAAACGGGCAGCTAATTGAAAACATGGATCAATGGATTGAAATAGAACCCACGCTATCCGGACCAGTAAAACTGGTAGTCAATGGAAATTCATATGATTTCTTTGTTGACCGGTCCAACATAAGCGATATAGGGATAGATGTCATGAACATCGATTCAACCAATCTCGACTTTGGTCTCGATATAAAAGGAGGGACAAGGGTTATTTTGAAGCCCCAGGCAGAAAACTCTAGCAGCGAAGTAATAGACCAGATAATGGAAACCCTCAAAACCCGGGCCAACATTTACGGGCTTAAGGAAATTAACTTTTATCCGGTCCAGAGCTCAACAGGGGAATATTTCATACAGATAGAAGCTGCAGGTGTCGGCAGGGAGATTGTAAACGACCTTCTATCGAAGCAGGGAAAATTTGAGGCAAAGATAATAAAACCGGTCGATCTTGTCAATGGTCAGGGCGTATTCGATCTGATTGACAACAAGTATACAGTGACAGAAGGCGAAAACAATTCTGTAAAAATAGGAGATACAGTCGTTATTCAGGGAGACAAATTCAATCTCGAGGGAATAGATTTTGAATATGCGAACAGGACGGGAAACGAGCTTTTCTTTATTGGGAATGCATACGACGGCAAAGATATAGAACTGATAATGACCGATTCCCAACATGCGGCAATAATGCCCGTGGGCGAGGGTTTCAGATTTTATTTCACTGTTTCCGTCTCGACAAGAGGAGCGGAGAAATTTGCAAAAATCACTTCAGGAATACCCGCCAGAATGGACATGAACTCGGGCGACTATTATCTGAAAGATTCAAGGATAATACTTTATCTTGATGAACAGCCCGTCTCTGACTTACAGATTTCTTCCGACCTTGGCGGTAAAATTTATACAACGCCGCAGATACAGGGTTACAGGGAAGACAAAGAAGGAGCCGTATCAGAGACAATGAGGCTTCAGACAATACTAAGGTCAGGCGCTCTTCCGGTATCAATGGAAACCGTTTCAGTTTCGGTAATCTCGCCAAAACTTGGAGAAGGATTCGTGACATCTGCTGCTTATGCGGGCCTTCTGGCAGCACTAATGGTAGTCGTCGTCGTCTTTATCAGATACAGGAGTTTCAAGATTGCAATACCGATGGTTCTTATAAGCCTCTCTGAGATTATAATCCTTCTTGGAATATCGACTGCCAATGACACCGGAATATGGGCGGCAGTTCTTGTTGTCAACCTGATAATAATGGGTGTTGCATGGTGGAAAAAACAGGAAATAGACACATTCACAGCCATAGGCGTAGTTCTGATACCTATATTGGGAATGCTTTCATGGACTATAGACCTTCCTGCAATAGGCGGAATAATAGCTGCAATAGGAACAGGAATAGACCATATGATAGTTATCGCCGATGAGACGCTGAGCGGCGAAAAGAAGGACAGGAAGATGCTCATCGGTGTAAAGGATAAGATAAAGAAGGCATTTTTCATAATATTCGGTTCAGCGGCAACAACAATAGCTGCAATGATACCTCTTATGTCAATAGGAGTCGGCCTGATAAGGTCCTTCGCAATAACAACAATAATAGGAGTCCTTATCGGAATACTGATAACAAGGCCCGTTTATGCAAGGCTTATCGAACTTAGCGCCGACAAGAAATAATGCCTTTTATAATCCGATAAATTTTGCATTGTTATTCTCGGTGTCATAAACAGCGAACGACGCCTTTCCATAATACCCTTCAAGCTCTCCCGGATTTACCAAAAGTGTTTTTCCAATAATTTCTTCCGATTTTTTGTGTGTATGGCCGTAAAACATTGCATCGTGGTTCCCTTTCATAAGACTTTCTGCTGTTCGCAGATGGTGGGCAAACGCCAGGTTTTTGCCGCCCATTTTAAATTCCCCGCTTTCGCCGAGAACATTGATATATTCAGAATTCCGGAACGTTTCTGTCAGAAGCCGCCGGTCATCCATATTGCCAAAAACCAAATAAACAAAAATTCCATTTTTTTCGAACTTGGTCAGGATGGCAGGCTTGCAGACATCGCCGCAGTGTATCACAATATCTATTCCCATATCTTTAAGGATATTGATTGCCTTTTCAATATTTTCCATATTATTGTGAGAATCACTGATTATACCGAGCAACATAACAATCAATACAATCTAAAACAGGTCAATTAAGGCTTTCCAGAATTTCCTTTGCCCTGTCAACCCTTATCCTTTTCTCTTCGATAATCTGTTTTGATACAATGTCTATTCGCTCCCCTTTAGCTCCGGCCATTATTGCAATGTTTTTTGCATGAAGGTTCATATGTCCTCTCTGGATACCTTCTGTTGCAAGGGCTCTTAGTGCCGCAAAGTTCTGGGCAAGGCCGACAGATGCTATTATTTCTCCCAATTCTTTTGCGGTTTTTACACCAAGCATCTTGACAGCAATCTTTGCTATCGGATGTGTCCTTGTCGCTCCGCCAACAAGCCCTATCGCCATTGGAAGTTCAATCTCTCCTACAAGGTCGCCGTTCTCGTTCTTGCTGTATCTTGCCAACGGCTTGTATCTTCCATCAATGCATGCATATGAATGGGCCCCTGCCTCAATTGCACGGAAATCATTTCCTGTTGCCAGAACGACGGCGTCAACACCATTCATGACACCCTTATTGTTTGTTGTGCATCTGTATGGATCCGCATCTGCGAACGCATAAGCATCAAGTATAGCTTCGACTACATCTCCGCCAGCCATTTTTCCCTTTGTGCTTTTCTCCAGTTCTTTTTTAGTCCAGACTGCTCTTGACCTAGCCTTCCTGTGGACGGCGAGATTGGAAATAATCCTTAACCTGGATTTGCCCCCGATGAGCTTTTCAATTCTCGGGCTCAGCGCTTCTGCCAGCGTATTAACAGCGTTTGCGCCCATGGCATCTCTGCAGTCGACAAGAAGATGAATGATTAGCATTTTGCCTCTTTTCGATTCTATAACCCTTACTTCTATATCACGGAGGCCGCCGCCATATTTGACCAGTACGGCCGGGTCAACATCGTTTGCATATCTTATCACTTCTTCCTTCTTTTCCATGATATCCTTTTTGGCATTTTCAGGGTTTTCGATACCGACCATTTGTATCTGTCCTATCATTATGGGATCATCGCTTTCCGTCCTGAAGCCGCCTCCCGGCCTTGCAAGAGATGCTGCATAAGACGCTGCTGCCACAACAGAGGGCTCTTCTATACACATTGGGATAATATAGTCTTTTCCGTTTATCATGAAATTAAGGGCCAGACCGAAAGGAAGTTGCGTTGTTCCAACGACATTCTCAATCATTCTATTAGCATTTTCTAAATCAAGAGCTCCTGCATTTTGTAACATTTTTATATCGTCATCTGTGATATTTACCAACTCTTTAAGCTTCCCGAGCCTTTCTTCCGGACTCAGCTTATAAAAACCGGAAATTTCAGAAGTTTTCCCAACCATATTCAACTAACGTGAAGGCAAAATTTAAAAAGGTTATTCCTGAAGTTCGTCTATTTTTAAAGAATAGCCCAAAATAACAACCATGAAATCCATCATAGAGAAACTGACAGAAGACATGAAGGTAAAAATAACCGAAAGGAAGGCCAGGAAGATATTATTGCAGGTTCCTGAAGGCCTGAAGATTTATGCATCAGAAATAGCCGGAAATCTGGAAATGACCGGGCCGGAGGTTATTATATCCATAGAGCCATGCTTTGGTGCATGCGATTTAAGGGACAACGAAGCAAAAAAAATGGGATGCGATTTATTGGTTCACATAGGACATGCCGACTTCGGGGTCAGAACGGAAGTTCCTGTCATTCATCACGAGTTCAGGATGGAATACGACTTCAGGAAAATCTTGATTGAAAACATAAAAAAACTGGAGAAATTCAAAAAGATAGGAGTAATGACAACTATACAGTACGTTGATTCGGTTCCCCAGATTAAACAGACTCTGGAGCATAACGGGAAAGAGGTTCTGGTTGGAAATAACAAAAAGACCGGTTACCAAGGGCATGTCCTCGGATGCGATTTCTCGGCAGTAAACTCACTGGAAAATAAAGTTGACTGTTTCATTTATTTTGGCTCCGGGAGATTTCACCCGTCGGGGTTTCTGACAGAAAAGCCGTTTTTTGTCATCGATAGCGAAAGGGGGGAAATTTTTGACATCTCCCCTGAAATCAGGAAAGAGATGATAAAAAAAGAGCTTTCCATCGAAAAGGCAAGGAATATGAAAAACTTTGTCATTTACATTTCGACCAAGCCCGGCCAGATGCACCCCGAAAGGGTGCATAAAATAAAAAAGAAATTATTGTCGATTGGTAAGGAAGTTATAGTTGTTTCAGCCGATATGCTCATCCCGGAGAAGCTTCTTGGAATTAAATGCGACGTCGTTGTGAATACAGCATGCCCGCGCCTGAAAGAAGATTCATTACAGTTCAAAAAAATCATCCTCAATCCGGAGGATGTTGACAAATTATGATTACTTGAAAAGGTCATCAATTTTTATTTTTTTCTTCTTGTTCTTTTCATTCTTTTTATGTTCTTTTTCCACCCATTTGTCAACTTCATCAAGGTCCCTTTCAGAATTGCCGACACCGGATGTGTTTCCCACACCAACAACGATAAGAGTGTCACCCTTCTTTGTCTTCGATACGCTTCTTTTGACAGATTCGATAACCTTTGGGATAGCATCTTTCACAGCCTTCGGCATCGGGTGAATGGCTTCTTCCGGTTTCATCTTGACTATTATGGAATCCAGAGGTATCCTGTTCTTTACAGCGACGCCTTCAATATAGGATTTTTCAACACCCGGCCCTCCCATCGCAACACCAACACCTTCTGCAATAGTTCCTGTCTTCTCGCCTTCGAGCTTGCCGGCGGCATCTATCGTTACAATTCTTGTTATTTTGTTCTTTTCTACAAGAGCTTCAACAGCTTTTCCCGGCCTTCCCAGACGTCCGCCCGGGCCCTTTGACTTGATTACAAGAAGCTTCCTGCCGTCCATAAGAACTTCAGCCATTACTGTGTCTTCTTCTATTTCCTTTGCATTCTTGTTTCCAATCAATTTGGCTGCAGCATAAGGTCCTATGGCATCTCCTATAGGCTGTCCTTCAGCCAAAGCCTTGGTTCCTCTGGCCATAGATACCGCTATCTTTTCTATGAAAGGCAGCTGCATCTGGAGGATCATTGCAAGCTGGTAGGACTTGGTTTCTTTAACGACCTCGACATAATGCTTGACGATTTTGGAAATCATGTACAGTTCAATGCCTGCTGAAAAGCCCATCATCATATTTGCTTTCGTCTCCGGATCTGCTTTAGGCATGACCTGGTCGGCAAAATATTCAAACCTGTCCTTCTGCTCAAGGATTATATGGTCAAGTTTTTTAATTATGCCATTTGGGTCAAGGTCAACAGGGCCTATGACGAAAAACTCAAAGAACATGCTGATAGATTCCAGAATATTCTTGTCTGGCTTCTTATCAACTCTTTTAATGAGGTATTTTCTGGATTTGCCTGACAATGCCTCGAGTTCCATCGAAACCTTTTCAAGCTTCCATAATATCTGGGTCAGCATAAGCCTTGGATAAAAGAAGAAAAATCCAACCCACATAGCCATGAAAAAAATCCATGATATCCAGTCATTTCCGGTACCAACAGCAAAAGGATTCATACGTCATCAAACAAATTTAATAAACCATTTAAGTTACATGGGTTAATATAATAGTAGTCTTAACATTTAAATAAAACAGGCGTGTATGCAATGAATTCGAAAATAATATTGACGGCTTTCATAGCATTGTTAGCCCTTTCCACAGTTCTTGTTGCCAGCGCATCCGCAGAGGATTTCTGGTCCGGTCTGATTGAAGGCATTCAGGAATGGTTCAGGATTTCACCTTTCGGCGGGATGTTTGAAACCCCGGTCAAAGATGTGTCGCTCGTGAATGTGATTTTTTATCCCGAAAATTACACACTGGCACCAACAGACAGGTTTGATATAGAGTCTTCGCATTTCAGCGTTTCAGGATTCAAGGGCACTGTCGATTTTGAACCGTCGACAGGCTACGCAACATTTTCCCATGAAGACGGTGTTATGAAATTCAAAGGATATCTTTCAGAGAACATCACCATATCAAAACTGAAAATATCAAGGCTGACACTCGGCAAAATACACCTTGACATAACAACCGGAAACTCTACTTGGACAACCCAAGACGGAATGGCGGACTTCGTGGATTTTGTAGGGGACGTCAGACTGTTTTCAGACCATATAGAGATGACGGGAAACGTCACAAAAATAACCAAAAAATAAGCCATTTCTATTTAAATGTAACCCATATAATAATATCTCTATGAAACTAGAGATTGAGAGCCAGGAAACGGGAAAATTAGAAGTTCTTGTTAAAGGGGAAGATCACACTCTGCTTAATATTATCAAGGAAAATGCATGGAAGAAAGGCGCAGACCAGGCATCTTACATAATCAAACACCCTTACATGTCAGACCCCAAGTTAATAATAAGGGCCAAAAACCCCAAGAAAATTCTCACAGACGCTGCTCAGTTAGCCATAGACGATTCGAAGGAATTCGAGACTGTTTTCTCAAGAGAAGTTAAAGGAAAAAAGTAATTCCTCCGAAAAACACCTTCAGGTGTAACAGATGATTAACGAGAATTCGAAGACAGGAACTTTTCTCTATATTGTTCTTGGAATAATTCTGGCTTTCGGGGTCAATACAGGACTCGGATTTTTATTGGGCACTGACATGCCTATTGTAGCCGTCGAGTCCAATTCAATGATACCGACCTTCTACAAAGGTGATATACTAATACTTCAGGGCGTTCAAAGCCCGAAAGAAGCCGATATAATAGTTTTCTCTGTATCAGACCGTGCAACTCCCATAGTGCACAGGATCATAGAATTAAACCCCGACGAGACCTTCCAGACAAAAGGAGATAACAACTATGGACAGCTGCCCTTTGAAAAGAGTATAAGTAAGGAACAGATACACGGGAAGGTCATATCAATTATACCTTATATAGGCTGGGTGAAAATAGGCCTGACGGAGTTCGTATTCAACTACATCATTCCAAATTTTATCTGGGTCGTAATCATAGCTGTGGCGGCAACAGCCCTTTACATAGCCTTCTTCGGGAGCGATGACTACAATAAGAAATACCGTTTCAGGCCCAAAAACAAGTGATTTTATGAGATTCTGCTCTAAATGCGGTTGCCGTATGGTCGCCAGGACAGAGAAGGGTAAAAAGAGGCTTATTTGTGCCCGTTGCTGTCACGAGGAAAGTCTTGACAGTTCTCATATAGTTGAGCAGAAGGTTTCAGGGAAGCCGATGGACGAAGTTGTTATCATAGACAGGAAATCACAGGAATCGCTTCCGATAATAAAGGCCAAATGTTCCAGATGCGGTAACGAAGAGGCTGTCTGGTGGATAAAGCAGATGAGAAGCGGGGATGAACCTCCAACGATTTTTTACAGATGCACGAAATGCAGGCATACATGGCGTCAGTACTAGAAGGGATTGAAAATACTTCCTATATTTTTTATTGGAATCTCAAAAGTTTCTGTTTGCTCTGAATACACATTTTCGGCAGTCTGTACGCGGATATATGCATCGGACAGGGTTTCGGGAATAGCGAATCTCTGGGCTTCTAAAGGATAACTTATTATGATATATTCACCTTCACTAAGATATCGTCCGGCGAGTTTTCGGAAATCATCGATTCTGATTTCAACGGTTCCCCCAGAGGCGGGAATTATCTGCAGAAGCCTGAAAGGCAAAACCCTGTTGGAGAAGTTCCGGCCCAGGAAGACTTTTATAAAACTGCCGGCAATCCACCCGTCCGGTAGAGTTTCTTCATATATAAACGATTTTATCCTGTTGGGGCCGTCGTTTCCTATTGCAACGATGTTCTGGATTCTTCCGGGAACCACAAATTTATTCATTATATTGAAAACGCTATCAGGAAGATATGAATTGCTGACGGAAAAATCCATTCCTTCGGCGATTATTTTAAGCGGAATTTCAATGCTTTCAGGTATGAAGTGTTTTTCACCGCTTATTATCAGACTGCCCTCATTTACACCTTTCCTTATACCTTCAGGAAATTCTAGGGAAACGTCTAGAATCCCATGAGAGTCCGGTTCAATAAGGCTTTCCATGACAGAAGAGACGTGAAGGCCTTCAATACCATCTACGGAAACCTCCAGCGAGTTTATACCGGCGTTCGATTCATTTGAATTGTTCACAAGGAAACTCATCTCGGGAGGGTCCTTTTCAATAACGAATTCCCAATGTCCACCAATCTCCCAGTAAACAACTGGCTCG
This sequence comes from Candidatus Aenigmatarchaeota archaeon, assembly GCA_016932735.1. GTDB lineage: Archaea > Aenigmatarchaeota > Aenigmatarchaeia > QMZP01 > QMZT01 > JAADIF01. The sequence goes on along the minus strand of JAFGCI010000004.1, from coordinate 62,675 downwards.
ACTTCAAGCATTATAGGTATCACTATCTCCTCAACAGAACAGAATCCACAATCAAAAACGAAGCTGAAAGTGTAGTCATAAATACCCGGCGCTGAGTACGGAATTTCTGTTTCAAGCCCGTAATTGATAAATCCGCCCGGAGCGATGTTTCCCAGCGATTCTGAGCCGGCCAGAACATTTTCTATTTCCGCATTTCCGGTATTTATCAGGGCAAAGAAATTTATTTCCGAATATTTAGGAATGCCTTTAACCGAGAGCTGCTGGGGATTGATTTCCGCATCGCATCGCAGAGGAACATCAACTTTGACCGGCATTGAATAGATAATGTGATCGTCTTTTATGACGTTTATATAGCCTTCATATAGTCCTGCAGGCTGCATATCGGGGACATTGACAGTGGCAATTATCGACCATTCGTTTTCTCCAAAAAGCTCGGCACTGACTGAAATATTGCCTTTGGAAATTACAGGATTTGAAACAATATCTTCTGCCTCAAATGAGATTCCACCAAAATCGATATCAACCAAGCTGAAAAGGGTTATATTGAAAATCCCGGATTCCCCTTCATCGACAATTATTTCATCTTCATATGAGGACTCAAAAAACGGTTCGCCGAAGACGAAAAGACCGGAATGCCTGGGCCCTATATCGACGTTTTCTGTTTCGAGGCCGGCAACGGCAGAATAAAACCCTTCCGGCATTTTGCCAAAACTTATTTCATAAACTTCAGAACTCCCGGCGCCGATCGAGACGTTCAGCTGAACCAATGTGTCATTAATCCCTACAAAAAGAACACCTTCGACCAACCCGTTACCTTCGTTCATAACGGTCGCTTTGACTATAACATCATCAAATATTGTGAAGTTCTCCGAATCGATATACATTTCAAGAGGCGTTTCATAATCAATGCTTATGGTTGCATTTTCCAGTATTTTTGACCATGTCTCATTGTCAAAAAGCATGGCCGGAACATAAACCCTTAAAAGAACCCTTCCGTCAAGAAGCGAGTGGATATCATTCCAGTAAGAATTGTCCGGATACGGGTATTCAATAACCGGTTCAATGGAGTTCTTTATGCAATCAAAAAACAATATCTTTTCAGCTTCAGAAGGCTCTTCTTCTGTCGATAACCCCAAACTATCTGCACATGCCAGTACAATGGAATTATAATCGGAATAATGCGTGTCGTTGTACAATATCTGCTTTTTGAGGCCTTCATGGAAGGAATAATTCCCTGAAAAGCTGATATAATTTATGACCGACCCTTCGGGCAGATAGAATTCCCTCACATAAAGTGGTATTGCCGGCTTTTCCCTGATCAGGAGCTCTGCGTCAGCATTGTTAAATACGGCAACGTCGCCAATTATTTCGTAACCGGACTCTATGCTGCTTACGGAAAGGAATGAGCAGAAAGGCGTTATGAAATATTCCGGCTCATCTAACGGATAATATCTTTCATCCGTCAGCCTGGCTTTGGGGTCCCCCAAAAGAAGAGTCTCCGTCTTGCTTTTGGCATAAAGATTTCCTGAAAGGGCCAAAGGAATGGGAGAGCCCGGATCCAGCGTTCCCATCATCAATTCAGAGCTCCAGAAGAAGCTTTCAGCGTTCATATTTATTGAATTGTAGAAAGCCTCGCCAACCGTTCCTCCGCGGGCAAGCGCTCTGAAGAAAGCGTTTGATGCATATGCGGCATATTGAGGGTGCACAACACCGGAAGAAACGACAAGGGAACCCCCGTTCCTGAGGATATCGGAAGTCACTCCGGACTCGCTTGATATGTCATGGCTGTTGTAGAGGAATCCGGAATAGTCAGTTGAGTTTATGCTGATCCTTTCACTGAAAGGATTCGTATATGGATAGAGGACCATACTCCAGTAGGACATGTTGTGGTTAGGAAGTAACCACTCCCTGACTCCCGGTCCATAGTAGGCGGCGATATCGTAGTCTGAAATATTACCGACAGCGTCCTCTGAAATTACCGGCAGATGCTCGGGTTCTTCAGTCAGGACATCTTCGAATACATATTTAATCCAGTCATATTCCATTATTGTATGGAGGAAGACGTCCAGAAGATCAAAGACCTTCAGAAGGGTCATCCCCATGTTTTTAAGGGACTGGAACTTTGAATCGGATTTGCCTATTTTTTCCGCATATTTTCTTATATCCTTTTTCAGCTCATCTATATCGGTGCTATTCGGAATACCATCTATCCTCTGTTCCACGAACCTGTCAACAGGAATGCCGTTCATTTCCATATGGATTCCGGAGACCAGGCCCTGGAGCATCCCGCCGCCAAGAGAAAGAACATCAGCATATAGCGGCTGCGCGTATTCCGCATATATCACAGAACTGTTTTCCTTTTCAAGGAAGTCCGACTCTATCTGGAGAGAAATATCCTCATTTGACCCCATGAACCGCCCGACAATAAAATCGGGCATTGTGCTGTTTTCTCTCCACCCGTAGCTGAGGTCGTTATAGAACGAACCCCCATCATGGTCAAAGAATATTTCATGGCCGAAGTCCTTAAGGTCATTGAAAGGGACGGAATCATCGCCTCCGAAAATAACGATGTATAGCGGATTTCCCATCTTATACCCGATTGAGCCGGAAAGCAGGTCTCTTCCCATCAGATAATCGACCTCGGCATAAATCCCGGCTCTTACGGAGTCGTAATCTGTGCCCGAAGTGAGGACTATCCAGCATCCGTTCTTTCCCGCATACCTTCCGGCAAGAAGGGAAGATTCGTGGTCAGGATTAACGATGGCAAGGCAGTCTATGGAACCCTTTTTTTCTAGGACCTTCTGGATAAAGAGCTCCCTGATTTCAGAAAAGCTCATGTTGCTCAGATTGTAGATGTGAGAACAATTTCCGGATCCTGATATCATTGGAATGTCCAGATAATTGGAAAGCAGGGAGGCAAATATTCCGAGCGTCTCGTTATCCCCATAATAAACAGCCTCGGTCGCGTTCGGGAAGAAGAATTCAGGAGCATAGCTCAAAGGAATTTCGGTCGAATTGGGCAGATCTGAAGAGAAGTCCATGGTGTAGATATGGTCAGGTGCGTAGCGGTCTATGTAACGCTGTATGTAGGGCGATGTTTCTTCGTTGTATTGGTAGATTGTCGGTATTGAGGGAACCGAAAAGAGGGCATTTGTGAGGAGGAGAGGACGAGATGATATGGCTGGGAGATCTCCCGTTTCGTACGAAACAGAGAGCCAATCAAATATTGTTAGTCTGTTGTAATATAAATTTTCATTATAAACTAAGAAAATGTTATTTGTACCATTTTTAAAACATTGCAATCGAAATCGACATATGATATTTTTTCTAGACCCTTTGGAGCAGATTCTGTATATCCTATAAATTCGTTATTAACAAATATATCAAATTTTACTTGCTGATACCAAACCCTAGAACTAGGAGTAAATGTATGTATTTTTATTGTACAATTTTCCCTAGAATTCGAATAGAGAAAAAAATCAAATATCTCTGCACCATTGATACCTACGTCATTACATAAAGATTCTGAGCACCAACCAATTTCAACATTATCTTCATATTCCCAATAATATCCACCCCTTCCATAACCAATTGGTTCCCTATTTCTAGGATAAAGAGTTCTTATATCGCTACTCCACCTGACATATGAAGATAAAGAAGAATCGTGTTCGGTGATATTATAAATAATATCCTCAGCTTTAACAGGATTTGATAATCCTAAATATAGGATAAATGTAGATAATATAAGTAAACGAACTAGCAAAATACTATTACTATTCATATTCTGATTATAATGACCATTAATATAAATGTTTTTATATGAAGCATCTGAAAATCTGAGTAAAGTATCAGCTATTCCATTAATATTATATATTTTTATTGTAAATTAACATAGTAAATTAAGTTTGAATATTTAAGGTTGTTTATTTATGGGAAATCTAAGAATTTGTAGTAAATGTATAATGGATACAACCGATCCTGATATAACATTTGATGAGAAGGGTGTTTGTAACTACTGTAGAGGTTTTCCTCTTCTCAAGAAAAAACACATTATTGATGGTAAAGAAGGTGAAGCCAAATTATCCAGTATTATAAAAGAGATAAAGGGTAAGGGTAAGGGTAAGGAATATGATTGTCTCATAGGTTTGAGTGGTGGTGTTGATAGTACATATGTTGCTTATCTTGTCAAAAAGTGGGGGTTGAAACCCTTGGCTATACATTTAGATAATGGTTGGGATTCTGAATTATCTGTTTCGAACATACAAAGAATTGTCGAAAAATTAAATATAGACCTTTATACATACGTTTTAGATTGGGAAGAATTCAAGGATTTACAATTAGCTTATTTTAAAGCTTCTGTTGTCAATTTAGAGGTTCCAACAGACCACGCGATTCCGGCTTCTCTTTACAATACAGCCAGTAAAATGGGAATAAAGTATATTATAATAGGAGGAAATACATCATCGGAGTCCCTCATGCCAAAAAAATGGACAAGCAATGCAAACGACTTAGCAAATTTGAAAGACATTCATAAAAGATATGGTAAGTTAGAACTTAAAAATTATCCTACACTAGGGCTTTTTAAGATTTTATATTATTGGTATATCAAAAAATTAAAACCGATACCAGTTCTGAATTATATGGATTATAAAAAATTCAAAGCTAAAGGACTAATAATGAAAGAGCTTGGATGGAAAGATTATGGGGTAAAGCATGGCGAATCCACGTTCACAAAATTCTATCAAGCTTACATTCTTCCGAAAAAATTTAATATAGATAAAAGAAAGGCACATCTTTCTAACTTAATTCAGTCGGGCCAAATCACAAGAGAAGAGGCTTTAAATGAAGTAAAGAAAGATGTTTACACAAAAGAAGAACTAGAAAAAGAGAAAAGGTACGTTTTAAAGAAATTTGATATCACCGAAACGGAATTTCAAAGATTGATGAATCTACCGAACAGAGATCATAGTGAATTTAAATCTGAACAAAGAATTTTAGAGTTCTTTAAAGTTATAAGAAGCATATTTGGAAACCGGTAAGTCTTAGATAATTTTTATTCAGGTGAAAGATGAAAATAGTAATTATTGATTATGGGGTCGGAAATATAAAATCTATCCAAAACCAGTTAATAAAATTAGGATATAACTCATCTGTTTCTTCCGAGAAGACTGATATAATCAATGCCGATAAGCTAATATTGCCCGGAGTAGGTCATTTTGCTTATGGTATGAAGACTTTAAACGAACTAGATTTACTTGGAACTTTAAAAAAGAAGGTAATAATCGAAAAAACACCTATTCTGGGCATTTGTTTAGGTATGCAATTATTTACAGAATGGAGCGAAGAGGGCAATGTAAGTGGATTGGGATGGATTAAAGGAAAAGCCGTTAAATTTACAAAGGATCCAAATAAGAGATATAAGATACCGCACATGGGATGGAATTCAATTAAAATAAAAAAACAAAATAAAATGATACGAGGAATTAAAAACGATTCTCTATTTTATTTTGTACATTCTTTCTACGTTGAATGTTCAGAGGATATAGATATTCTTACAACAACTAAATATATTTCTAAATTTGCATCGATGATACAAAAAGAAAACATCTACGGTACCCAGTTTCATCCCGAAAAAAGTCACGAAAACGGGTTACAAATACTTAAAAATTTCGCGGAGTATGCATAATATGTTCAGACCAAGAGTGATACCCTGTCTCCTATTAAAAGACAAAGGTCTGGTCAAGACCATAAAATTTAAAGAACCCAAATATATAGGAGACCCAATTAATGCAATCAGAATATTTAACGAAAAGAGAGCCGATGAATTAATTTTCCTCGATATAAAGGCTACAGAGGAAAAGAGAATTCCAAATCTGGAATTCATTTCGCAGATTTCCGATGAATGTTCTATGCCGTTTGGTGTTGGGGGTGGAATAAGAAAAATTGAACACATTAAGAATTTGATTGCTGCCGGAGCTGAGAAAGCTATTATAAATTCTTATGCTATCGAGAGACCCGACTTTGTAACAGAAACTGCAAATCGGTTCGGTAGTCAGAGTGTAGTAGTATCAATTGATGTAAAGAAAAATTTCTTTGGTAAATATGAAGTTTATATAAAATCAGGTAAAATCGCCACAGGTTTAGATCCGGTGGCTTGCGCCAAAGAAATGGAGAAAAGAGGTGCGGGAGAAATATTTCTAAATTCTATAGATAAAGATGGAACTATGAGTGGATATGATATAAATTTAATCGAAAAGGTATCTAAATCTGTCGATATACCAGTCGTTGCATGTGGGGGTGCGGGCAGTGTGGAGGATTTTCAAACAGCTGTAAATGAAGGATACGCTTCTGCTGTAAGCGCGGGAAGTATTTTTGTGTTTGTGGGTAAACATAGAGCTGTTTTAATAAATTTCCCATCTGTTGATGAAATCAACAGGGTCTTACAGCAAAGAGCGATTTATTAATTTTAGCTTCTTATATGTTTTATGAATATTCTCATTTTAGGTAGTAAAGAATATCCAATAGGGAGTTCTAGAAATGAAGATAGAATACCATCAGGTGGGATGGAGACTTATATTGATGATTTATCTTTTTCTCTATCTAAAAAATGTAGAATTTGCATAATAACAAGAAAGTTCAGATTCACGAAACAGTACGAAAAGAGAGGAAATATAAAAGTTTATAGAGTTGGTTGGTTTAAAGGGTTCTATTTTAGAAACCTTTCTTTTAATTTTTATAGTTTTTTTAAATCCTTTTCTGTTATAAGAAAGAATAAAATAAAAATAATATACACACAGGGTATAATAGCATCAGTGTTAAGTTTTTTTCTGTCTTCATTATTACACACAAAAACCGTTTGCAGACCCGCCGGACTATGTTATGGTCAATATAAATTCCCTTTAGGGAAAATAATATTTATAATGGAAAGAGAGATGTACAAAAGAGCAGATTGTGTAATTTTTCATAGTGAAGAGGAGAGATTAAATTTAATTAAGAAACTGAAAATTAAACTAAAAAAATATAAGGTAATACCTACAGGTTTTCCTGTTGAGAAATTTAATTCTAGAGATAAATCATTAAAAAAGGACTTTGGTTTCAAAAAAGATGATATTATAGTTACAGCTGTTGCTCGATATCACCCAGTAAAAGGCTTAGAATATTTAATAGAAGCTATACATATTCTGAAAAACAAAAAAATCAAATTACTTCTAGTCGGTGAAGGCCCAGAGAGAAAAAAATATGAAAGAATCATAAAAAAACTAGATTTGGCAGATGAGGTGTTATTGACAGGTTTTAGATATGATATTCCAAAGATTCTTTCAATATCAGACCTATTTGTTGTTTCTTCCTTGTCGGAAGGCTTACCAACGTCCTTATTGGAAGCAATGTCTGCAGGAATACCTCCAATAGTAACCGATATAGGTCTTCCTATAATTAATAAAATAAACGGACTGGTAATAAAACCTCAAAATTCTAAAATTATTGCAGAATCTATTGAGTTCCTAATTCAAAATCCACAAATGACAGAGAATATAAGTAAAGAAGCCAGAAGATTTATTAAAAAAAACTATTCAATAGATAAAACAGTCAATCTACATTTGGAAGTCTTTAAGAGTTTGTTGGGTTGATATGACACTAAAAATATCTGTAATTGTACCTGCATATAACGAAGAGAAAAAAATAAAAAAATGCATTGACAGCTTGGTTAATCAGATTTATCTAAAAAAGGAGATAGTAGTTATAAATGATGCATCTACAGATAAGACTGGTATAATTCTAAGAAAATACGAAAAGATGCGCAAAATAAAACTAATAGATAAAAAAAACAATGAGGGTCAATGGAAAGGAATTTCGGATGCTCAGAAAATATCTACCGGAGTCATAGTAATGGTTTTCGGCGGTGATTGTTATCTCTTAAAAAATGATTATTTCACACGATTAATGAAAAGATTCTCATCTATGAGCATTGTTGCCGTGGGTGGAGTAGCCGTCTATAAAGGTAAAAAAACTATACCTAAGGTATACTCTAAATTAGATTCTTTACTCATGCCAAAAGAAGTAAAATATAACGGAGAACTAATAGGAGGCGGTTTGGCAGTTCGAGCCGATGTACTAAAGAAAATTGGTGGTTATAGTAGTGATGCTGTCTGGGCAGAAGACGCTGACATTAATATGAAATTAAAAAAATATTGCAACGTGAATAAAAAATTAACTTTATTTGACCCCAAATTGGTAATAGTCGGAGAATATCCTGAAAATTTAAAAACAATTTTCAGAAGACATTTTTTATGGGGTTTCGGAAGGTACTACATTTTGAAGAAATACGGCATAAGAAGTAAAGGTGAGCTTTTTAGGATTCTATACACACCACTATTGATTTTGAGCATCATTCTTTCCTTCTTAAATTTATCTCTTTTATATTTATTTTTAACTATTTTTTTATTTCCTTTCTTATACTCAATTAAAAAATTAAAGTCAACTGAACTAAACAGTAAAGAGACTCTTCTTTTAATTATAATTATTTATTTAAGGTTATTGGGAACATCGACAGGTACAGTTATGGGTTTCTTAAAGTTGATTAAATGAAAAAAATGAAAGTATGTATGTTGATGCCCTTTGAGATTGCGGAGGACAGAGGAGATAAAATAAGAGAATTGCGTAATGCTAATACTTTACTTTTTTATGATAATGTCGATTTGTATCTAATAGCTCCTGATTCCAACATAAAGAATAATTTTTATAAAATACCTTTTTTTGGTTCAAAAAATATTTATTTGCAACAATTATTTATTTTACTTTTTGGGGTTTTCCATGCAGTTAGAATTTCATCGAAATCGAAGCCAGATATTTTTTTGGTAAGGGGGGAAATTCCAATCCTTATAGGTTGGTTGATAAAAAAAATATTCAAAATACCCTTTATCGTAGATTTAGCGGTCATTGATGTAAATTTTATTTCCGAATGGTTTTTAAAACAAGAAAAGGAAGGCAATAATTATATTGACATTAACAAAGAAGGTCTTAAAAGTAAATATTCTTTCCATTCGAGGGTGGCTAATAAATTCAACAGATTCGGCTTCTCAGAAGCAAGTTTGTTTACTGTTGAAATGGAATATCAATTAAAGATATTAAAGGACATGGGTTTAGAAGAAAAAAGACTCTTTCAACTTTTACCTTCACTAAATATTGAAAAAAATTATACAAACATGAAAAACGAATTCGATGCGGTATTCATCGGATCTTTAGATGATTCACATTTCAGAATGATTTCTCCAGTAATAGATAGACTAAGAAAAATAATTTCCAAAAAACCAGATTTCAAACTTGTCATAGTCGGCGGCGGTCCTTATGAAAAGGTTTTAAAGGAAAAAGTAAAAAAGCTCGGTTTTTCCAAAAATGTCATATTCAAAGGAAGACTCCCCAATTCTGAAGTGATGGATGTTCTGAAAAGAAGCCGGATAGCTCTCAGCCATTCCACAGGTCAGAAGTGCTACGAATACTGCGCTCTTGGTAAACCTGTAGTGGTTTTCGACGGCGAGAATACGAGAAGCGTTCTCGGTAAGGCCGCCCTCTATTCAAACGACTGGAATGAATATATAGACAATATAATATTCCTTCTTGAAAACTCCGAAAAATATGATGAGCTGTCAAGAAACGGAAGAAAACTGGCAGAGTCGCGTTCTATAGACAAGATCGCAAAAGATTTCTACAAAAAACTTGAGGAAGTTCTAGAAGAAAACAGAAAATCTAAACAGAAAAATCATTGATTATCTGAACTATTCTTTTACTTGCTTTTCCATCTCCGAATAGACGTTCTCTTTTGACGTGAGGCCTAAAATTTCTTATATTATCAAGTATTTTTTTCTTGTCTGTACCGGAAAGAACATTCCAGCCGCTTTTAACAGTCTCGACCCATTCCGTATTATCCCTCAAAGTTATGCAGGGAACGCCAAGCATGTAAGCCTCCTTTTGAATACCCCCCGAATCCGTCAATATTTTTTTTGCATTATTCTGAAGCCAAAGAAAGTCAATATAGCCTATAGGTTTGGTTAAAATCAGATTGCCTTTTGCCAGACTTTTAAGTTTATCATTTCTGATGATTTTTTCTGTCCTCGGGTGTACAGGAAATATTATTTTGTCTCCGGATTCTGAAAGAGCCTGGATAATATTCTTTAATTTAACAACGTCGTCTGTATTGGAAGCTCTGTGCACTGTTGCCAAAAGATATTTCTTTGGCTCCACTTCCAAATTCTTCAGAATATTGGATTTCTCCGCTATTTTCAGATTTGCTAAAAGTGCATCCATCATTATGTCACCAGTAAGATGAACACCTTTTTTGATGCCTTCTTTTTTTAGATTATCGACAGCAGTCTTTGTTGGAGCAAACAATAAATCTGAGACATGGTCAGTCAGAATCCTGTTAACTTCTTCCGGCATTGATTTATCGAAACTGCGCAGGCCGGACTCCACATGTGCAACTGGTATATGGAGCTTGGCTCCAGCTAAGGCACCGGCTAAAGTTGAATTTGTATCTCCATATACCAAAACCATATCAGGCTTTTCTTTAGTCAGAACCCTTTCTATCTCAACGAGCATATTTCCTGTCTGGGCTCCATGCGATCCGGAGCCTATTCCAAGATTGTAGTCAGGCTCAGGTATAGAAAGCTCCTCAAAAAAAAGCCTGGACATATCATAATCATAATGCTGACCCGTATGAATCAGTACTTCCTTATGGAATTTTCTTATTTCCCGCGAAAGCAGAGCGCATTTTATGAACTGCGGCCTTGCTCCGACAACAGAAACTATCTTCATTTACATCATCTTCCAATGCCCTTATTTTTTGTCATGTTCCTTCCGTCTATGATTATACATGAGTCCTTCTTCAATTCATCGACTTTTTTAAATTCTTCATATCCAGTCGAAATTATTATAGCGTCACTTTCCTTTACGAGAGAATCAAATTCCCCAGAACCCAGTCCTGTTATCCTGCATATCTCCTCAGAATTGTAAAGAGGATCATAAACCTTTATAACACAATTCTTGCTTTTCAGAAGAGGAATCAAATCAAGTGAGGGCGAGAAATACGTCTCCTTTACCCATGGCCTGAAAGCAAGCCCTAAAATAAGCACCTTCTTGCCTTCAAGTTTGTCGTTTCTCTTTTTTAACTCTATTTCAAGAAGATTCATCGCGTATTCGGGCATGCTCTCATTGGTCTTTCTTGAATTTTCAATTACAGGAATTTGTGACTTGACATGATTGATGACAAAATAAGGATAAACAGGTATGCAGTGGCCACCAACACCTATCCCCGGATAGAGCATCCTCTTTTCCGGAACCTCATTAACGGATTCAACAACTTTAAGAACATCAATATTATATTCATCGCATATCTTTGCTATTTCATTTGAGAAAGCAATGTTGACATCCCTGTAAAGGGATGATGCAATTTTTATCATTTCAGCTGTCTCCGGGTTATCAACAATAGTAACGCCGGAAGGATAAACCTTTTCATATATTAGCTTAAGCTCTTCTGAAGTTTTTCGGGAAAGGGAGCCTACTATCTTAGGCCATGCCGACATTCTCTTAAAAAATTCTCCAGACATGACCCTTTCAGGGGAGTAAGAAAGACCGAAATCTGTTCCTGCTTTCAGGCCGCTTTTCTCAAGGATGGGCTTAACAAAATTTCTTGTTGTTCCGATTGGAAAAGTCGTCTCAAAAACAACTATATGGCCTTTTTTAAGATATTTTGATATTGTTTCCGAGGCATTCTGCACAATTGACATATCAGGATGTCTTGTTTTATCGAGGCCCAGAGGAACTATGACTATAATAACATCCGAGTTCTTTATCGCAAACCCCGGGTTGTTGGTTCCCACAAGCTTATTATTATCGACAGCCGTTTTCAGTTTTTCGGGTAGCAACGGCTCCTTAATTTTCGATTCTCCTCTGTTTATAGAGTCAACTATCTCCTTGCTTATATCATAAGCAATTACATCAAAACCGGAATCTGCAAATGCGACAGAAATCGGAAGACCCATTTTTCCATTGCCGAAAACGCATATTTTTTGTTGCATAATTTACCTTTTTTTCAGATATTTTGCAGGATTGCCGGCAACCACATGATTAGAAGGAACATCCTTTGTAACAACAGACCCTGCACCGATAAGAGCGTTTTCTCCTATAGTAACGCCTCCGATTATGGTTGCATTCGCACCTATGCTTGCACCCTTCTTGACAATGGTTTTTGTAACATCCCAATCCCCAACAGCTTTCGGGTTCCGGTCATTTGTAAAGACTGCATGAGGGCCTACAAAAACCTCATCTTCTATAGTAACGCCTGAAGGTATGAAAACGAAGGCTTCTATCTTGCACCTGTCGCCTATCTTGACGCCCTTGCCTATTTCGACGAAAGAGCCGATTTTGCAGTCTCTCCCGATTTCACAATCAAAAAGATTAACATAATTCCAGATTTTAGTGCCTTCACCGATTTTGCAGTTTATTATTTTTTGTTCCATTAAATTCACTTTACCCTAAATTTTTATTTCTATTTACTTCTATTTTTTAAATATAGTTCATCAAGTTCCTTCCTCCTGCTAAGTGCATTATCTATTTCAAGAAAAAAACCATTAAGACTTTCTTTTATTTTAGCCGAATTTTTTTCAGTGAGATTTTTTATTTTTTCTTTCAGTTTATTACCTTCAATCATCCACCAAATCGGATGAACAAGAAAGTGAACCCCTCTACCATCTTTCATGAGATCTATCGGTATATATTGTCTCCATCTCATTGAGCTATCGGAGACATATGTGAAAGAACCAGAATTAAAAAATAAGCTATCATATGCATTTATAAAACCTTCTGGGGGCAACCTTATTTTTATATTACCATTAATTGTGGGCAAATGGTTTGAAACGCTTTTTACACTCTCTCCGGCTATGCTTTGTAATAATTCTAAATGTTTTTTGAAGTCATGATAAGGATTTTCGGAATTTATATAGTCCAAAGGATTCCAGTGAAAACCTATTTCATAACCCAAATCGGAGATTTTTCTTATTATTTTCTGACCTTCGTGCGAAAAGGGATTATAAAGATCGTCAAAAAGTAAGACGAAATAGGTACCATTAATATGATATTCAGACTCTATTTTGGCCATTTCAAAAGCTAAATCGAGGCTTAAATCTATATCATGCCTCAGTATACATATTTTTTCTTGATGCTTATTTTTTTCAAAATCTTTAAACGAGATAAATTTGTAACCCTTTTCCAAACCATATTCAATTATTTTCCTGTAGCCTTCAGGTGAAAATGGTATTTTCTCTTCATTCATTTTTTTCACTTTTATATTTTCTAATTTCGTCCTTTTCTTTCATGAACCATGACCATTTATCTCTTGCATAAAAACCCGCTATGTGTGAATTGTTCGGGACATCTTTTACAACAATACTATTTATATCTATGTTCACATTTTCCCCAATATTTATGCCATTGGTTATCGTTGATCCAATTCCTATCCAGCAGAATTTACCAATTTTTGTGCTTCCGCCAATACAACTTGAAGCACAAACAGTACAGTTTTTATCTATAAAAATATTATGACCTATGTGCACATTGTTATCTATTTTAACATGATTTCTAATTACTGTATCTTTAAATGTGCCTCTATTGATGCTTGAAAATGAACCTATTTCAACAGAATCTCCAATTAAAACAGAACCGACATGTTTCATCCTTTCCATATTATTTTTAAGATTTTTAACTATCCTGAAGCCTTCTTCCCCTATAACAGCATTAGGACCCAGTTTACAATTTTTTCCTATAATTACATTGTCGTATATGACTGTATTGGGAAATACGACCGTATTTTCGCCTAATTTAACATTATTACCTAAAACACAACCAGGCATGATTTTTGTACCCGGACCGATTTCAAAGTTATTTCCTAAAACAACAGTCTCATGTATCGGCTTTTTCTGGTTTATGTTGAGATTTGATTTGGCTTTGTTCATTTCATTATGAATTTGAAGAAATACACCTAGGGGGTTTTCGGCTTTTACATAAATATTTCCTTTTATATTCTTTACTAAATCAAACAATTCCTCTTTAACAAGTATTAAAGCCCCCATATAGGGCTTTACATATTCTATGAATTTGGGAGATGCCAGAAAAGTTATAGAATCCGGTTCATAACCGTCAAGCCCCGAAGTCTTATTATATTTTTCGGGTATTCCAAGCTTCTTGAATATGCGTTCTAAATTATTTGACACCCATCCACCCCGATTACCTGCCCACTAACATAGTCAGAAAGATTGCTTCCTAAGAAAAGCACAACTTTTGCAACATCTTCTGGTTTTCCTATACGACCCAGAGAGGTTGATGCTATGAGATCTTTTTTTATTTCATCTTTCATATCCTTTGTCATATCGGTATCAATGAATCCCGGAGCAACAGCATTCACGGTTATTCCAAATCTTCCAAGCTCTTTTGCAGCAGATTTGGTCAGACCTATCAGACCGGCCTTACTGGCGGAATAATGTGTTTGGCCGCTATTTCCATTGACACCTATTATTGAAGAAATATTTATTATCTTTCCTGACCTCTGCCTCAGCATCATTTTTGCAGCATGTTGCATACATAAGAAAGGCCCTTTCAGGTTAATATCAATTATAGAATTATAATCCTCCTCTCTTATCATCATCAGAAGAGCATCTTTCAGTATTCCGGCGTTATTGACAAGTATATCCAACCTTCCAAATTTTTCCTTTACTGTGTCAAACATTTGTTTAACATCAGCACTTTTACTCACATCGGCCTTTATACATAAACTTCCATTTCCCAGTTTCTTTGTAAGAGATTCTGCAGGCTCTTTGTTTTTATTATAATTTATGATAACCGTTGCACCCAAATTAGAGAAAGTCTCTGAAACAGCCTTTCCTATACCTCTTCCACCACCTGTTACAAGAACAATTTTACCGGAAATTCCCAAATCCATTTTTTCACCTTTATTTTTTAAGGGTAACAAACCTTACCAAGCGGCTCATCTGCAGCATTCCATCCCATGGAGATTCATAATGATTCATTGAGCCGAATCTTACACATCTTGAGACTCCCCCTTTAGTAAATTCATCACAAATCCTGAAGAGCTTTTCATTATTTTTTACAGCAATTCCAACGGTCTGTATCTTTTGTGATATTTGATTTGATAATTTTAATAAATCGTCAGTTTCTTTGATAAACAACGTTCTTGACTGGACAGCTTCATTTAGTTCAATTTCGTTATCAATAAGTATAGTCCAATCAGGTGCTTTTGAAAACAAGGCTCCTTTATTTTCATCAAGAAGGAACATTCCTCTTTCATTTACTATTTTTGCAACGGTTGAAGGATTCATACGACCCTTCGGATATTTTTCCGAAAATTCATTAAATATTTTAGCAACCATTCTTGCTATATCCTCTTTGCTATATTTCTTGTTTTTCTCAATGACCAAAATCTGGGGAGAGGAGCATGCCGCCTGATCAAAAACCATAATGTCCATAACAAGACCATTTAGTGCTTTTTCAATATCGTTCTCTTCGATAAAAGAGCTATCCATGATCGCAAAGGAGTATTTAGGCCCAAAAATAAGGCTTTCGCAGCTTTCTTTTTCGGGGTATTTTTTAATAGCGTTAACAGCATCCGCCCCACCCCATATAATTTTGGCATCCGCGGCAAGAGACATCTCTTGATTCAATGTAAAATCGTCTCTCGGGAAACTTAAGAAAGCAGAAACTGAAAGAATATCATCCCCTTTGTATTCGCATCCATTAATTTCGGTTTTGACCTCAGAAAAGGATTTTATCAATTTTTCCATAACTTCTATTGAATCGGCAGGAACCTTGACAATATTCCGGTTCTTGCAAAGAACAGACTGCATCCACGAGAAAAGTCCAAGTGTGGGAATATTTCCGGCTATCCAGTGGCATGCGAGACCACGTGGCTGGGCTTTTATAAAATGATTGTCCTTAATTTCAATGAATTTTTCAAGAATCTCCCTTTTAGTAAAATTAATAGAAATCATATTTTCTATACTTATCCTCTTCATCCATATCGAAAGAAAATTTATCCCTTCTATACCCCTTAGCTTTGGGTCCCTAACACATTTCCTTGAAAATTCATCAAACAGTAATATGATGGATTCCAAAGGCATATCAAGAAAGGATTTTGAATTCTTTTTGAGGTTTTCTGTGATTTCCTTAAAAGTTCCAGTTTCTCCTTTCACCAAAAACTTTTCAGATAAGATTCTTATCATAATGTAGTCTCCCTCGATTTTGCAAAAATGTCACCACATCCTCTTAATTCTGTTTTCTCAACCCTTTTTTGGAAAACAAAATATTTCCCTCTTCTGCCACATTTACAGTCATCTATACCAGCAAAATTCCCCACATCTTCGGTCAATATAGCCTGGGACGGATAGCTTGATCCAAGAACATTTATGACTTCTATTAAGCCTTCATTACCAATCTTCGCTTCTTCAAGCGTCTGAATGTCCCTTATAATTATATCCGCAAAGTTTGGGACATGCTTAAAACCCATTTCACAATCCACGAAGATGACGCCGGTTTGCTCCGCCATCCCGTAAAAATTATGTATTTGCTCTTTTTCTGTATTGAAAACCTCGGCTACTTCGGAAGAAAATATATCTTCTGAAACCTTCATATCATTTAATTTTTTCCATCCGCCGCTATGAAAAAGTGTCGCCTTGCCAAAATTGCAGTCAAGGTTCTTATTAATTGACTTTAATTTCTGAACTAAATTGATCCATATTATAAAAGTAAAACCAAAAATGAAAACGTCTTTCCCTTCATTTATTTTTACAAATTCTTCTAATTTTTCCAGGTCTATTTCCATACCATTTTCCGTATCTTTAAGGCAATATGTTATGCTTTTTGCAAAGGATGAAAGCCCCCTGACTGCGGCTCCTCTTGCAGAGAGGTCAATTGATTTTTTATTCACGTTTTCCGAATCTATAACAAGAAAGGGCATCCTTTCTGTACCAAGAAAATTCCTTAAGGTCGATGCCAAGGCTCTGGTCTGTCTGAGAGAAGTTTCTTTATCCAGAGGTATTATGCTTGGGGACTGTCCTGTAGTCGAACTGGATTTTACAATCCTTACTATATCTTCCTTTTTGCATATTGCAAGATTAAAATGCTTAAACATCTGGACAGGTATGTATGGCAAATCGGAAAGTTTTTTAATATCCGAAACGTTCATGCCAAGCTTTGAATACATTGACTTTATTTTGGAATTTGATTCTATGGATTTCTTGACTTGAATTCTTACTATTTCTAATAAGATTCTCTCCTTTTCAATCTGTTTTATCTCATATTGTGGAGATGAAATCAGATTTTGAATAGCTTCATTTTCGTCCATATAATTCAACTATCTTTGATGTATCAGTCTTTCCTGAAGGAGTTAGTGGAATAGAATCTACAATTTCCACATATTTAGGCACTTTGTAAGTCGCCAGACGCTGCCTGCAATATGAATCGACATCTTTTACGGTTATTTTTTTGTTTTTAACAGCAACTATCGCTTTTGGCACCTCTCCCAAAAGGTCGTCTTCGACACCTATAACAACACTATTTATAATTTCATCCATCTCAGAAAGCACATTTTCTATCTCCTTTGGGCTTATCCTGTTTCCCGCACTTTTTATGATGTGTTTTTCCCTTGATTTTATGAATATGAAGCCATCTTCATCGACGGTTGCAATATCCCCAGTATAAAGATAACCGTTCTTGATAACATTTGAAGTTCCTTCTTCATCTTTATAGTAACCCTTCATTATGTTTTTTCCTCTGGCTGTTATTTCGCCAGGTTCTCCGGGTTTTACAGATTCGCCTTTCTCATTTACGACCTTTAATTCAACTCCCGGAATGCCTTTTCCAATGGATCCTAACTTTTCACCCAGAAAGCCGAAAGGAAGATATGAAAGCCGCGCTGTTGCTTCCGTCTGGCCATACATTACAATGAAAGGCGTATTCGGATGCGATTTCCTGATCTCTTTAATATAATGCACCGGAAGATTTCCTCCTGCCTGGGTCATATATCTCAGGTCAGGAAAAGCCGTGTCCTTGAATTTGGATTTTCTAAGAAGAATCTGATAATGGCTCGGAACTCCTGAAAAAGCCGTGCACTTATATTTTATAAGGTCGTCTATAACCGTGTTTGTAAGAGCGAAAGTGTTATTCAAAACAATTGAAGCTCCCTGTCGTATATGCGTATGAAGAAGTGAGGAGCCGAAGCAATAAGAAAACGGAAGGACCACAAGCTGGATGTCCTTTTCTTTGATTTCAAGGTATTCTATTATCGATTTTGTGTTTTCTATTATGTTTTCATGTGTCTGCATTACACCCTTCTGATCTCCTGTGGAGCCGGAAGTAAAAATCAGGACAGCGACATCGTCTGGGTTCGTTTCTCCAAATTCAGATAAAGATTTTTCGGAGACCTTTATTTCCAAATATTCTTTTTCGTTTATCTTTTTAATCCCAATAAAAGACTTTTCATATTTTTCCTGAACAAAAACCAGTTTCATGTCGGTTTTCATTATTATACCCATGATGCCTTTTTCAGATGACTGGGGAGAAAACGTGACAACAGTATTACCTGACTTTATTATTGAAAAATAGGCTGCAACGAAAAAGATGGAATTATCCGCCATTAAACCTATTTTTTCGTTTCTGTATTCTGATATATATGAGCTAATTAAAACGATCTTTCCCCATAAATCTTTGTAAGAAATACATTCTTTGTCCCCGATTATAATATCTTTATCAAGATTTTTTGAATATTCAAAAAGGTAATAAGCAAGATTCATATGTCCTTTACTCCCTTTTTTATCAGTATTTCCTTTATCTTTCCAACATTTTCCATTGCAGTTATTTCATCTATATCAAGCGAAATCCCATATTCATCTTCAATAGCCGCCACTATCTCAAGATGTGTTATAGAATCCCAGTTTTTAGCGACGTTATACGCCGTTTCGTCATTAATGTCCTCTTTTGGAACCGAAAGCTTTTCTGCCATGATGTCAGCCAATCTGCTCATTTTACCCACCAACCATTAAAAGTTCACTAAATCTGTTATAAAGCTATATTGCCTGAAAGATATTTATTATAAATAAAGGTTGATCGGAATATGCCAGAAATTGTAGGGATAGGTGTTGACATAGAGGAAATTTCCAGATTTGAGAAAAACCTTAAAAACAAGAAATTCCTTGACAAAATTTTTACAAAACAAGAGCTGGAATATTGCTTTAGCAAAGGGAGACCTGCCCAGCATCTTGCGGCCAGATTCTGCGCAAAAGAGGCCGTTATTAAAGCCATACCGAGAAAAATTAATTATAAAGACGTTGAGATTAAAAATAATGGAATAGTACCAGAAGTTAAAGTCAAGAGCAATGATAAATTTAAAATATTAGTTTCGTTAACACATTCAAATTCGTCAGCTATGGCATTTGTTTTATTACAAATCCGGTCCAGATGAATATACTATAATTAGTAGAATTAATATCACATAATCACATAGTACCTGCATCATTTATTTTTAGGCTATATAAATCCTTGTGTTCTATAAATTTCGATTAGAAATTTCATCATGTTAGAAAGACCATGATTTTTATCGACCCATCTATAAGTATTCGTTTTTTCTCTCTCATCTAATAATTTAGCTATTTCGGCAGGTTTTTTTGCATTTAGAAATGGAGGGAATGTATCATAGAAATATTTGTGCTCCGGATGTATATAATGTATTGTTGGTACATTGCAAGCCAGTGTTTCTAAGGGAGCGGTTCCGAAACTGCCCCACTTAGTAAAATCACCTATAGCAATCTCATATTTATTGATAAGGTTGGGGACTAAATCATGTTCAACCGGTTCTATGAAATTAACATTCTTTGGAGCACTTTTCCTGTAATATTCTTTATCCCAACCATAATAGGGAATGTCGAATTCCAAATCCGGTCTCAATCTTGCAACTTCAAAAGAAATTTCAACGCCCTTGACCTTACTTAATTGCGACCATATTAATACTCTACCAGGATATTTCTTTGCTTTGATAGGTTTGAAACGACTGGTATCAATAGGTATGGGAAAATATTTCTTCTCTCCTCTATACCATTTCAATCTATTTTTAAGACATGGCATTGCGTACAAACATAAAGGTTTTCTTATATTAAGAAAAGTTTTTGGAATATGATATTTCCATTTTATTATATCAGAATCGGAGCCATGGCAATGTACAATAATATTCTTTGCTTTTATCATGGATAGTGGAATGTTCCAAGACATTAAATAATGGAGATGAATGGGGTTTGAATAATCTACATGAAAACCATATTTATCTCCTATGATCTCACTTTTTATCCCAAAAATTTTCAGACCATTTACTATATTTGAGGTCATAGGTTCAAATTCATTTAACTGAACGATCATAGCCATCATCTGCAATTAATTTAAATTCTTTCATGTTTATGAGATAAACGTCTTTTAGCATATATAAAATATGCTGTTATTAATGATTTCATGATAGACAATATTGAGATGGTTTTAGAGCAAATTAGGGGGTTGAGTTTGAAATAGAAATGACAACTGGGATAGTGGACTGGCAAATTATTGCTTCACTTACACAGTTGACTGAGGTGATTAAGATTGAGAAAACAGATGATATTTATTGGGATGAATATTGGAAAAAATGTACTATACCATCAATAGCAAATGATTTTCTGTCAAAGAAATTAGAAAAACTCATTCCTGAAAACTCTGATATAATAGAAATAGGCGGCTCAATAGGGTCTTATCTAGCTTATCTTAATAAAGAAAAAAAATGCAAAGTTTCGTGCCTTGATTTCTCCAAGAAAGGATGTGAACTCACTCAAAATAATTTTAATAAGCTTGGAATAGATGGAAAAATTTATAACAAAGACTTTCTTGGGAATTTATCAGGATTACCCAAATTTGATGTTGTATATTCTCTGGGTTTCATAGAACATTTCACAAATTACAATAAAATAATCGAAAGACATAAACTTCTGTGCAAAAATAATGGTCTAATAATTGTTGGTTGCCCGAATTTCAACGGAATATATAAACCGTTCATAGATAAGAAAAGGAAAAATGCTCATGTTTTAGAGGCAATGGATATAGGTAATTGGAAGACAAATATGAAAACAGAATATGTGGAATATATAGGTGGTCTAAATCTCGGGATAATAAATGGCAAATTATCATTAATTAGGTTACCCCTTGATGGAAGTAAAACAAGTCAGTATGTGCTGGTGACATTTAGGAATAATTGGCTCTATTGAAGTCTTCAGCCAGATAACAATATGGATGCTCGGGTAGTGCTCTATGTTGGCCATGAAATAGATGAGAAGCATCTCCTTGTACTGTTTCCAGAATGTTTTTGCGTATAGAGTATCTTCGTATTTCTTCTTGATTACAGAGTTCTCCATCTCGATCATGTTGCATCTGTCTTATCTCTTGACTCTTTTGCAAGCTTATAAAAACTGGATTCAGAATAATTTAAAGAACCTCAATTTTGATGGTTATATACAAACTCATCTTGGGAGGAATTCATTATTATTTATCTATGATTTCATCAACAGAGCTAATATTTATAATAACCCAACATCATAAAGCTTTCTTTCAATCTTCATTCTCATTTTCTTACTCTTCATTACTAAATTACTAATTTTTCTTTCAAATTTTCTGGTTCCCTTAATATCAGTTTCCAAACATTTAATTGCCGAGGTCTCATTACCATTTAATATTGCATTCATATCATTTCTTTTACTGAGCAGAGATTTACCCTTTAGAATTGAATCTTTATGGAAGGTTCTTGTATTTGCAGCCTTTTCATCGTCAATCAAATCAAATTCTATACATCTTTTATAGAGTTCTGTTCCGGGCAATGGATAGAATACACTTATCTGAGCAAAATCCGGCTTTATCTTAAGATTGATATTAAGGGTTTCCTGAGCCAGAAAGTCATCGTTATCGAATGGATAACCTATCATATTAAATGAAATGCATTGTATCCCAGCATTTTTGATCAATGTATAAGCATTGATAATCTGTTCATTAGACATATGTCTATTTAAATATTTTTTCCTGAACTCCTCGTTACCACACTCTATGCCCATGGCTATATATTTACATCCTGTATCTGAAATTAAATCTACTATCTCCTTGTTTATGTGTTCAACTCTTGCCATACAACCATAATGGATGTTGAAATTCTCTTTAACTTTACTGAATAATTCAATAGCACGTTCTTTATTGAAAAAAATCATCTCATCCCCAAAATAGAAGAATCCAGG
The DNA here is from genome assembly GCA_016932735.1 of Candidatus Aenigmatarchaeota archaeon. GTDB lineage: Archaea > Aenigmatarchaeota > Aenigmatarchaeia > QMZP01 > QMZT01 > JAADIF01. Next base: position 40,323 of record JAFGCI010000004.1, on the reverse strand, counting down.
TTTATAAGTTTTCACCAAATAGCGTAGCTCAGATATAATACTTTCTATCGGTCTAAACCGAAGATATTTTTTACCATACATTTTTAAGTATACAGAGTTACAACAGTAAGTACAGCTATATGGACATCCCCGAGTAGCGCTTACCATTAATGAGGAACCTCTTTCCGCCACTGACTCGTTTCTGAACAACTTCCAACAAAATCGTGGGAGCTTAGATAAATCTTCGGGTGGTCTTAATTCGTTTACTACAACTCTACCATCTTTACGATAAACGAGATTCTTGATTCCAAAAAATGGTTCTTTATTAAAATATTTAAGAAATTCAATAACAAATGACTCCCCCTCACCGATGCAAAGATAGTCTATAAGGGGGCATTCATCTAGAATCTTCCCCCCAACAATTACGGTATGAATGCCCCCAACAAGAACGGTTATATTAGGCATTTTATCTTTAATTTGCTTTATTAATTCAACAGCATTAGGAAAGGCCATAGTCATACTTGATATCATTAAAATATCGTAATTCCCTTTAATAACCACTTTAGCAATTTTCTTCAGAGGGTCCCAATAAGTATCAAAAAATGTTATATTATATCCTGCATCTATAATGGCCGAGGCTACATAACCAGCTCCAAAACCCACGCCTGGGGTATCATTCATGTAAACAAAAGCAATCTTCAAAAATTCCACCTCTCAAATTAATTAAATAGTATTACAACGAGCAATATATATTTACAAGACTATTGAAGAATATAAACTGGACTTTGCTCCTTTAGTCAGAAACAAGCCCGACTTTAGGAGCAACTGAAAGACTTTGGGTGCAAAGTCTATAAACTGGATAAGGTTTTAAGTGCAAAGTCACAATAAGGTCTATTTTCTTATTCAGTTATAGGTTAGGTTCGAAACAATATCCGGTCCGTTTGAACTGGATAGTATTATTGGCATCATTACTTTCTATAAAACATTTAATATGCAATTTTACTCATGTACCCAAAAAGTCCAATTCTGTCTGGTAGTATTTTGCAATTTATAGTTTTCGTTTATATAATTCCATAACTCTGGATATTCTAGTCTCCACTGTTGAATTTCATAGAACATGGGCTCCCAGTTCAAGAAATATCCAAAGTTGGGGTATATATATCCAGCAAAATATGAATATTTTTCATCTATTGCTATATATGGTTTTTTACTCCTAAGAATTTCAATTAACTCCTTTTCATACTCATTAGATAATTTCAATATGTAAAATTGAGTTATTTTGGATGGACTTCTTCTACTTGTTATATAATTAAGATATTCATGGTATGGTAATGCTAAAAGAAAATCATCCTTTTTTGTTTCGGTCATTATCAAACTATATATTTCATCTACGCCTTTCTCGGTTGTTAATATATTCCCTTTTTGGGTTTCTACGGAATTGAAGTCTCCTCTTATTCTTGTATATATAACAGTTTTTGAAAAATACAAAGAGCCTGCAATTAGCCATAAAATGCAAATAATCAGGATCACTTTCTTAACATCAAAATTTATTTTCTTAGTGATTTCAATGAACGATAGAATAATAAAAATGGGGGCAATTAAAAACATTATATCTGCAGTAGAATCGAATAGTTTTCTGGCTTGAAGTGATATTATTGCCACTCCGATTAAGCATATATATATATTATCTTTTCTTATCGAATAGCTTTCCTTGTTTCTGATTAAATGAACCAAAAATAAAATAGATATAATCATTAATGAAACACCTGGAAGGGCTTCAAATATGATTGTATATGTTAAAACAGAAACAAATGTGGTTTTCAATAAAACATAATTCGTGGGTTCTAATGAATAAAAACCCAACGTGGCCCTGCTAGTCATCTTTGCTTCTTTAAAAGAATTAATACCGGATGTTGAAATTTCATGGACAATCATATAAGTATTGAAAGAAATAATAAAGAAAGAGAATAAAGCAATAACGATTACAACAATGGCTAAATTCTTAATATTTCTTTTATCTTTCAGACTTTTTATTTTACCAAAAAATAAAGTCACTAAGGATATACCTGAAATTATTAAAGAACTCATTGCAATCTGATCAAAAAGAGACCTTAAAGTTGGCAGTACTCTGGTAAAGTGCCTTAGATCACTAAAGCCCTTCACCCCCATTATTAGATTATCAAGACCAGTAAACAAACTAAGATATAAATAAGAAAAAAGAGGAATGAAAATAATAAGAATCCAATATAAAAATATTAATCTTATATTCTCTTTTTTATTATTTGCATAAATAAATATATATGTTAAATATGCCCCAATAGAAATCGGAATTAAAAAAAAATCTTGTTTAGTTAAGAGGCAAGAAATTGCTCCACATGAAGTTATTAGAAGGTTTGTCATATTCTGTTTTTTAATAAACTTTACCGAGCCATAAATAGTAATTAGAGAAAAAAGAATACCAAAAGTTACTGGAAATGCATAAGTTCCGGAACTAAATAAAGTTCCCAACATTGAGAATGAGAAAAGAATTGAACCCATCATTAGAGTTGATAATGAAATAAATAATATTTCCTCTCGTTTAACTTCTTTTAAAATCAAAAAAAAGATAAGGTATGCTAAAAAGGCTACAGTTGATGTAGCTATGTACATCGTTAAAAAATTGCTTCCAAAAACAATGCCAAAAATACCTAAAATATATAGAGATAGTGGCGGGTACTGCCAAGTATAATCTTTATAAGGGATTTCCCCGAGAATCAATCTATCCACCTCGTTGTGCCATCTTCCGGCATCTAATAAGTTATAAAAAGACATCCAAGTATAAGCGATTAAAATAAAAACAATAATAAATCCGGTAAGAAATATAATTAAATATTTTTGGTCATCGCTCAAATTCAAGAAAAATGAAAAATTTTTCATTATATCACAATCAAGATAATTTTTTTATAAGGCAGAGTAATTTTTGCCTAGGCGAACTTTTATGTGTAGTACCTTTATTAGAATCCACGGTTTTTTTATGTTTTATATACCATTCATAACTTTCTTTGAGCATTTTTATGTTGCTGTCCTTTGGCTCCCAGTTTAGCATCTTCTTGGCTTTGCTTATGTCAAAATAGAATTCCTTATACATTGTCTTGTAATGGAAAGGAACTATTGGAGATAGCTTAAGATTAAAAAGTATGCTTAAAGGAATCCTTGCAATAAACGGGTGAACTTTCACAATTTTTGAACCCGTTTTTGCATAATTTATGAGTTCCTGAAGGTCTTCTCCGAGTGTCCTGAAATTACTGGTTCCTATGTTTATTATCTCACCCAAGGCTTCGTTGTTTTCAGATGAAATTATGCAGGCATCACAAAGATCTGAAACACTTATCATCTGGAACTTGTTTTTTCCGTTTCCGATAATAAATATTTTTTTGCCTTCAGAAAGCCATTCAAAAAGTATCTGGAATATTCCAAGCCTTCCGGGGCCAAGAATTACGCGAGGTCTTATTATTGTCGCCTCCAGGCCTTTTTCCATAAGGCTTTGGACATATTCATCAGCTAAATATTTTGAATATTCATAACCTTCTTTAGTTTTTTTTATCGGGGAATTTTCAGTTAGAGGCATTCCGGAATCAAGGTCATAGACAGAGCTTGATGATATGTGGACAAGCCTAGCTCCATGTTCAAGGCACGCATCGGCAACATTCTTTGTCCCTTCGACATTAACTTCAAAAAACCTCTTCCCTGCTGCAGAAATGGGGACAAGAGCTGCGGTGTGAAATACTATATCCATACCTTTTATTGCAGAGGACACTTTTTTTGCATCTAAAATATCCCCTTTTATATAATTGACTTTTTCAGGTATATCATCAGTTATTTCGTTTATATCGAGTATTGTTACCTCAAAGCCTTTTTCTAGAAGTTTAATTGAAAGGTTTAACCCGAGAAATCCCGAACCGCCCGTTATTAATGCGCTTTTCATTCCTTTCACAGCTGCCCGTTTTTCTTCGCCCAGTCGATGGACCTCTTCATGCCTTCTTCAAGATATATCTTCGGCCTGTACCCCAGCTCTTTTCTGGCCTTCTCGATGGTACATGCGATATCTTTATTCATCTCACCTGCTACATGGGCTTCTATCTGGTATAACCCAAAAGCCTGTATAAGGCCGTCTGCTGTCTTTGCGACATCTGCGAGAAAACCTGGGAATTTCTTTGTTTTAAGCTCGACACCAAGCAAATCTGCTATCGCCTGATAGATTTCAAGTGTCGTGTAAGGCTTATCATCTGCAATCCAGTAGGTTTCCCCATTAGCCTTTTTTACGCTTTCTGAAAGAAGCATAGCATCGCAGAGATTGTCTATGTATGTCATGCTCCTCAGGTTTTTCCCGTCACCAAATACGGGAGCTTTTCCTTCAATTATCATTTTCATAAGCCTTGTCTGCCTTGCGGGCTGGCCTGGTCCATAATACCAGCAGGGACGAAGGATTACAGTTTCTATCAGACCCTTCTTGTGGGCTTCGTTTACTGCATTTTCTGCCATTATCTTGCTTTTTCCATAATTCATGTAAGGGTTGGGTTTTGTTTTCTCATCCATCATTATATCTCTTCTTTCGTTAGTTCCGACGGCCGAGTTGCTGCTTATGTAAACGAATCTTTTAGCTTTGGACCCGATTGCTTCATCAAGGATGTTTTTGGTGCCTTCATAATTGACTTTCATAAAGAGACTTCCCTTTGAAAATGGCACATGAACAAGACCCGCTATATGAAAAACAGTATCAATGCCTTTGCATACTCCTTTAAGCGTTTCCGGATTTGTTATATCGCCTTCAACGATTTCTGCGCCCAGTTTTTTGAGGTAATCAGAATTCATCCCGGGTAAGACAAGACAGATTACATCTCTTTTGTTATCTTTTAATATCTCGATGAACCGGTTCCCTAGCCACCCCGGAGCCCCCGTAACCAAAACCTTTCCCCTTTCCATCATAAATCACCCAACTTTTCATGATTACTTATTATCTTCATAATCATCTTTTACATTTTAATTAATATCAGATTCGATAATTCTCAGAGTTGCAGGAGCTGTGTTATGTAAGGTATGTCAAAATAGAGTATTATAAACACGAGAAAAAGCCATATGATGAGACCTATAATCATTCCTTTGTCCTTTATTATGAGTTCGGCTTCGCCTCCTATCCTTTTGCTGTAAATCAGCACAAGATACCGTGAAACAAGGTATATGACAACGGGTATCGTTATCATGAGGTATACATGCTCTTCCATAAAGGTATAGAGAGAATATGATATGATAAGACTGCTTGTTGTTATGGACAGAAGCTGATCTGCAAGTTTGACGCTGTAATCTTCTAATGATATCCTGTGAGAATTCACCTTATCTCCCAGAAGAATAAGCTCATGCCTTCTTTTGGAGAATGCAAGAAAAAGTGCAAGAAGAAGTGTGCATAAAATGACCCATGAAGATACAGGAGAACCTATTGCAAAACAGCCGGCGGCGGCTCTCATTACAAAATTCACAGATATTGTAAGCGAATCGACAATAATGAAACGCTTAAGCCAGAATGTGTAAAGAAGGTTTGATATCAAAAAAGTCCCCGAAATTATTAAAACCATAACATTAAGCCCTGTTGCAATCAAAAATGATATTAAAACCATGCCAATTGCGAGCATTAACGCGTGGCTCTTTTTTATCTTTCCAGACGCAATCGGCCTGTGCTTTTTCTTAGGATGCTTTTTATCGTTTTCAGCGTCTGCAATGTCGTTTATTATATATCCCGTACCTGAGAGCATGCAGAATATTATGAATGTTAATATAGAGGAAACCCATAAAGTCAGAGAAAATATATTCAGTGAAAAGAAAATCCCGACAAATACTATCAGATTCTTGTACCACTGGTTCGGGCGCAGAATTTTAATATAATTCTTAATCATACACATTTTTTATTTTATTAATAATAAAAAACATTCAATAAATTCCGTCTTAAACTACCAATTTATTTTAATCACTAAAAAGAATATTGATTATGAAAAAAAGAATATCACTTACAATAGATAATGACATTCTTAAAAGGTTAGACGAACTTGTGGATGAAATAAACACCCGTTCCAGATCAGAAGCAATAGAGTCAATTGTAAGAAACCATCTTAAGGGAAACAAGACCGCAGTTTTTTTGGGTGGAGGCAACCTTGAAAGCCTTAAAATCGATGATGAATTCAAGCCTCTTATAAAAATATCGGGAAAATCACTAATAGAGTATAATATGTCTGAGTTAAAAAAGAACGGTTTTAGTAAAATATTCTTTATAGGAAAAAGTGAACTCATCGGAGAATGTTTCAAAATAGTGGGGGACGGAGAAAATTTCGGAGTTGATGTTACATACATAGAGGAAAAAAAAACTCTTGGAAACGCCAAGACTTTACAGCTAATACAAAATCATGTTAATCAGCCGTTTCTTGTTCTCCCCGTGGATAACTATTTCTCTTTCGATTTGGGCGGAATGGTTAAAAGACATATGAGTGAGACGCCTTTGGCGACTCTCGCTGTTCAGGCTTCAAGAGGTTATTCGACTGAACTGGGGATAGTTGAGATGGCGGGGGATAAAATAATAAATTATGAAGAGAAACCCAATAATCCAAAGACATTTCTAACAGCGCTTTTTATTGGAATTTACAGCCCTGAAATATTTGACTATATTCCAAAAGGAGATTTAAAATGGATTTTACAAAGAGATATTTTCCCAAAAATTATTCATGAAAAGGATCTTAATGGTTATATAATCTCAGGTATAAGCGTAAACATTGATTCGAAAAAAGATATTCAAATAATAAAGAACCTCTTAAAATAAGTAATACTTTGTATTACCTTCATATTACTTGGTAATAAATATCTATTTATACTTCAGAAGAAAACTTAGAAAAAGGTGGACTTATGTTAGATATTAAAAAAAGCCTTTTGGAAGGCGACAAGAAAATAGGTATTTGGGGAACAGGATTTATAGGTTTTTCCACAATGGCAAATTTTGCTAATAACGGTATAAAGGTCATCGGTTTTGATGTGGTAAAGGATAAAGTCGATACAATCAATGATGGAAAAATACCGATAGAAGGTCTTGAATACTGGCTCGGTTTTACAATAGAAGAATTGGTAAAAAGCGGAGTTATGAGAGCAACTTATAATATATCCGAAATGGAGGATGAAGATATAATAGTTCACATGGTTGCAATACCAACAGAAAAAGAAGGGGAACCATTCGACGACATTTTAATAGAAGTGATGAAGAATATATCTGAAATTGTTAAAAAAAGGAAAAATAAATCTGAAACACCTCTTATTATTGTGGAATCTACTATCACTCCCGGAAGAAGCGATTCAATTTGTCTTAAAATTTTAAAGGAATCGGGTCTTGATGTCGGTAGCGATGTTTTATACGGTGTTTCACCGCGCCGGGACTGGTTTGTTTCTCCGGAAAAAAATCTGAGAAAGCTTCCAAGAATAATCGGGGGAACTACAAAGGAAACAACACAAATGATGAAGGAGGTCCTATCGGTAATATGTGATACTCTTGTACCAGCTTCGGACCATAAGCATGCAGAGATAGTAAAATCCGTAGAAAACGCTTATAGGCATATGGACATAACCTTTGCGAACCAGCTAAGTTTGGCATATCCCAATATGAATGTGACAGAAATCTTAAGATTGGCGGGGACTAAATGGAACATAGGTACATTTCATCCGAGTTTTGGGACAGGTGGATATTGTATACCTCTTTCCAGTAAGTATGTTTTAATGGGAGCCGAAAAGCCGGAATTTCTTTCACTACTAAAGGAAACAATAGAATATGACACTAAACAGCCGGAAAAGGTAATTGAAAAGATAAAAAGGAAAAATTTAAAAAGTGCCGGAATCTTAGGCTTATCTTATAAAGGAGATATAAAAGTTACGATCTTATCCCCGACATTAAAGCTTGTTGAACTTTTAAAGAAAGAATGTATAGAAGTTAAGGTAAATGACCCTCTTTTTTCTGCTGAAGAAATAACAAGAATTTCAGGTACCAAAAGCTTTAGGTTCCCTGAAGATTTGCACTTATTTGATGCATTGTTAATCGTGGCGGACCATAAACAGTACAGGTCAACTCCACATAAAATAATAAAACAAAACCTCAAGAATTGCAAACTTATTCTGGACAACACGGAAGTATGGAAAGATATAGATTTTGATAATTCCGACATTGAATATCATATAGCAGGTGATAAGGGGTGGTTAGTATGAAAGAGCAAAAAATATCTTTCTGGATAAAACAAAAAATGACCGAATCGGGTTCCCGTGGAATAGTCGTGGGCCTTTCCGGAGGAATAGACTCATCGGTAATAGCGGTTCTTTCAAAGAAAGCGGCCGGAGAGAATGTTATCGGAGTAATCATGCCCTGTCACTCGAATCCGAAAGACACGGAACACGCAAAATTGCTCGCGAATAAATTCGGGATAAAAACAGAAACTGTTGACCTTCTGCCAGTTTATGAGAAAATGCTATCCTCAATTCCGGAAAAAGAAAGTAAGATTGCAAAGGCCAACCTGAAGGCAAGGCTTCGGATGGCGACTTTGTATTACATAGCGAATGCACATAATTATCTTGTAGCGGGGACCGGCAACAAGACCGAAATAATGATAGGCTATTTCACAAAATACGGCGACGGTGGGATAGACATGGAGCCAATCGGGGACCTCTATAAGACCGAGGTCAGAAAGCTCGCAAAAGATCTGGAAATCCCGGATGAGATTATCGATAAGCCGCCATCAGCAGGCCTCTGGGAAGACCAGACAGATGAAGATGAAATGGGTATAACATATGATGAGCTTGATAATATACTTGAAGCAATCGAAAAAGACAAAACGGAAAAAATAGATAAAGAAAAACTTGAAAAAGTCAAAGAAATGATAAGAAAATCAGAGCACAAAAGGCACGTTCCGCCCGTCTGCAAGCTGTCATAAGAGAACTTCCCTTAAGCCTTCTTCCAGTCTTATTTCCGGCTCAAAGCCGAGCTCTTTTTTAATTTTTGTAAGGTCGGCAAGAGACCGCCTAACGTCTCCCTGCCGCTTTTTCCTGTACACTACTTCAGGCTTTAATTTCAGGATTCCTGCCATCATTTTTATCAGACCGTTCAGGGTTATCTCTGTCCCCGAGCCGACATTATAGATTCCGCTTCTTCCGGATCCGGCCGCAAGGATGTTGGCTGTTACAACATCTTTCACGTTCACAAAATCACGGCTCTGCTCCCCGTCCCCATAAACAATTACTTCCTTACCATTCTTCAGCCTGTCGGCAAAAATCGAAATGACACCTGAATAGGGGCTGTCAGCCCTCTGACGCGGTCCGTACACATTGAAGTAGCGAAGGCAAACCGTTTTTATCCCGTAAAGCTCATTATAGATTTTCATATAATCTTCGCAGGCCCTCTTGCCAACAGCGTAAGGCGACTTCGGATTTAGCGGATGGCCTTCTGTCATTGGAAGTTCCACAGGATCTCCGTAAACCGATGTCGATGCGGCAAAAACAACATTCTGGATGTCATTAATTCTTGAGGCTTCCAGCACATTGAGCGTTCCAATAATATTTACAGTAGCATCGAATTGGGGATTCTTTATTGAATCAGGAATCCTTACATTGGCCCCTTCATGAAAAACTATATCGATTTCTCTGAGTTCCTTTGCTATCCTTTCCCTGTCGGTTATGTCGGCATTGCAAAATTCAAACTCTTTCACAGAACCTATATTGGATTTGAGGCCCGTGTATAGGTTATCAATGATTTTTACAGAATTCCCGGGCGCCAACGCTTCAGCTATATGGGAGCCTATAAATCCTGCTCCGCCGGTCACGATGATATTTTTTCCTTTCAGCATTATTACCACAATCTTTAATTCGCCTGAAAGTTATTACTCAGTTTTCATTTAAAAACTGATAAAACGATATCAAAGTCCTTTTTGCTGATGCCCTTTATTGCAAACATAACGGTCAGGTAGACCAGAACACCTGCAATAATTTCCCCGATGCCGATAATTATTTCATGTGGTGCAGGAAGCATCCATAGGAACGCAAACATGATTAACGATGAAAAAAGAGGCTTTGCTATTGACGAGAACGCTGGGGTTATGTTCAGTGCTCTTTTCAGTGATATTCCTAACAGAAGCGTGTTTGCATATCTTGAGACGACGGTTGCAAAAGCTGCTCCCAGTATGCCGAAATTAATTATGAATACGTAGTTGAGGATGCAATTAAGGGACATGGAGAAAATCATTATGTATGCGGGTATCTGCGGCTTTTCCTGAGAGACAAGCAGTGTGGTAAACAGATCGCTTCCTATGGTCTCTATTACAAGAAGCGAGAGTATTGCAAGAGGGAGTGCAGCCGGAATGTATTCAGGAGTATATAACACCTTTATTGCCTGCTCCCCGAAAAGCGCCAGGATGAACGGAAGCGGAAAGGAAAGTATTGAGATGTATCTGAAGGATTCGCGCAGTGTCCTTCTCAGGTTATCGCCTGTCTGCTGCGAAAACAGGGGGAAAACAACCTGATAAATCGATACAACCCCGATGAAAGCTGATACAATCGTTATTGCTGCCCTGTAATAGCCGGCATCCTCTATGGGAAGCAGTGCCCCTATCATGAGGGTATCTATTGAGAAATACAAAGCAGCCGAAACCATGTAAACAGTTGTATATGAGATGAACGTGAACAGCTTTCTTCTTGGTATACTTTTTACAGGCCCTCTGAAAAGGTAGAGATGTTTTCTGAATAATAAAAATGCAAGTATAAAGGTCACCAGAACAAGTGTCAGAACGGTCCCGGCGAGCGCCCCTTCCGCCCCGAATCCGAAAATTACTAATAAAGGAACGAAAATAAACCTGAAAACCTGAAAGAATACGGTCTTTAGTACTTTGTATTTGAACTCCTGGACCGAAACAAAATAATGAATCATAAGTTCGGAGACGGCCTCAAAGAAGACATAGAAAGACACTATCTGGAGAGGAAGGGTCAGCTCCGGCTTTGAGAACACGAAAGAAGACAAAGGGCCGGAGAGGAAAAAAAGTGAAGAAGTTCCCGCCATGACAAGGACAATCTTTATCCTAAGAATGTAGCGCGAATACGACCTTGCAAGGGCTTTGTCATTCTTCCCGAGAGAATTTGAAACGTATCTCTGCAGGGCTCCGCCAACACCGAGATCCGAGAACGTAAGGACAACTGATGCAACGGACAATGCAAGGAAATAAACGCCGAACATCTCCGGATTCATGAGCCTTGCAAGAACCATAGTAAAAGCTATTGCCGCAAACTTGCTCACGAAGCTGGATAGGTTATTATAAAGGGCATTTCTCACAATCCTTTTTTTGGTTTCTGAACTCATGAAAATAAACCGTTATAACCGCTTTAAGAACAATGTGGAATTTTGTTCTACCAAAATATTTAATAAAACAACATATATTTGCTATATGGAAAAAAAGAAAGCTGCACTGGGAATCATAATAACGATAATCTTTCTTTTTATATCATTTAGCAATATCGACGTTGGAGCAGTTTTAAGCGTCATGGCAGATTCGGACATTCTTTTCGTTATACTCGGCTCGGCCTTCTACATGTCAAGCTTTATTTTCAGGGGTCTCCGATGGAAGATTCTTGTCAGAAAGAAAATAAACGTAAAGCTTCCCGATTCGGTTTCCTACGTAATAATAGGATGGGCGGGAAACAATATCTTTCCCGCAAGAGGGGGAGAGCTACTCCGAGCATACGTTACCGGGAAAAAAGAAAAAGCAGGAACAAGCTTCTCTTTAGGGACAATCGTTGTTGAGAGGATATTTGATGTCTTTACTCTTGTAACAATACTAATCCTTCTAGCTTTCCTTTCCCCGTTCCCTGAATGGGTAAGGCAGATTATACTTTACATATCTGCCATTCTTGCAGCAGGCGTAATAATTCTTCTCATACTGATAAAAATAGAGGGCGGCCCTTTCAGAAGGGTAAAAACCATAAGGGATAAGACAGCTTCTTTTATCCTCGGCCTTAAGATTCTGGACAGAAATAGCATAATGCCGATATACATCCTGTCAGTTATCTCATGGGCATGCGAAATACTGACTTTCTATTCAATCGGGATTGCAACAGGGTTGTACATTTCATTTTTTGTTGCCGCATTCGCCCTGATAATAGTGAATATTGGTGTAGTTATACCCTCGTCTCCGGGCTATGTGGGAACGTTCCAGTTCTTCTGCATTCTTGCTCTTGGGGTATTCTCGATAGGAAATAATTTTGCAATGGGCTTTGCTATACTTGTGCACATAGCAGAGTACGTGCCTACGACAATAATGGGCCTGATTCTTCTTCAAAAGCAGGGCTTTTCAATAGGAAAACCGAGAAAGGATTTTTAATGCTTATAGTATCTGCATATGTTTTTCAGCGGACATGTTTTACATTTCGGATAAGAGGTCAGGCAGATTTCGCGGCCGAAGAAGACAAATCCCAGATTTACAAGTGAGCGTTCCGGAAGAGGGGTCAGAGATTCAAGCGCAATCCTTATCGTTTCATAATCCGCGCCTTCCGGGGTAAGGCCGAGCCTCTTTGATATGGTGTTAACATGCGTGTCGATAGCTATTGTCGGTACGCTGAAGCTATGTGACAGGACAACATCCGCAGTCTTCAGACCAACACCCGGCAATGTTATGAGAGTTGCCCTTTTGCCTGGAACGCGGCCCTGATAATTATTAACGAGTATTTCCGCGACCTTCTTTATGGTCTTTGCTTTCTGCCTGTAGAAGCCGCTGGGTTTAATCAGCTCTTCAATTTTTTTGATGTTGAGATTCAGCAGCTCTTTAGGGGTTTTTATTGCAGAGAAAAGAGCGTCGGTTGCTTTTGCTGTGTTCTCTTCCCGGGTTCTTTGGGAAAGTATAGTGGAAATCAGAACCCTGAAAGGATCTTTATTGTAATTGTTTGGATGTTTTTCGATTTCATTGGAATATCTTTTCCTGAAAAGGTTTATGACGATATCCATCTTTTCCTTCCTGTCCATAAAGGGAATCATATTTTCTGATTTAAAAAAAGGAACGGATACTTTTCCTGGACTTCATCGACAAAAAGCTCGGGCCTGAAAACACCCATTTCAGAGATTATTCCTGTCACCAGACCGGGATTTATTATCTCGAATGCAGGATTGAAAATAGTGACGTTTTTAGGTCTCTTTTCCCAGACCTCGTCAGGATTCCTCTGTTCAATCTCTTCTTCGAAGCCAAATACAGAGGCCGGGTCAAGTTTCCACGAGTCCGAACACACATAGAAGGGCACGTCGTACCGGCTAGCGATTTCAGCAAATAGCTCGCTTCCTATCTTGTTTATAACACGGCCTTCACTGGTTATTGCATCGCAGCCTATGAGAGCCATATCGGCTTTCTTGATGCCAATCCTTCCGGCGGAATCGACCATATGGCTGACTTCTATACCATAATCTGCAAGCTCTTTTGCAGTCGTTCTTCCCTGAAAGAAAGGCCTTGTTTCGGTGTTATAAACAATAAAATTCTTTCCTTTATCCTTCGCGAGTTTCAGAATGGACATGACGGTTGATGAATGGCAATGAGTGAATACTGACATTCCGTCCTTTATTTTGTTTTCACCTATCTCAGCAATCAGTTTGTCGGAGTCTTTTATATGAGCTATCACGTAATCGCATGAATCCCTTATATCCTCGCCGTCCTTTTTGAAGTTGTGTTGTATATACGAAATACAGTTTCGCAAAAATGGCTCGGTTGGTCTTGACAAAATAAGTTTTTTTGCATACTCCTCAAGTTTTTCAATTTCATTAGAATCGGGTTTAACGGCATCCCTGAGAGCTTCGACAGAAGAAAGCGCCACAGCGTTCGCGCCCTGTATTTTCAGGCTCTTTATGTCCTTTATGACGGAATCTATTGATTTCATAACTTAGAATTCTTTTTCAATATATTAATCCTTTCATTTCCAATAAGTCCTTATGAAAGACGATATTCTGGAAAATTACAGGAAGGCCGGCCAGACCAGTGCCGGAATAAGAAAGGAAATTCTGGAAACAGTCAAGCCCGGAATGAAGATTCTTGACCTCGCGGAAAAGATTGAAAAGATGACGACTGAAAGAGGATGCGGAATAGCTTTTCCGGTGAATATAGGTATAAATGAAATAACTGCGCATTACACACCCACCTACAATGATGAAACTGTAATCAAGAAAGGAGATTTGGTCAAGATTGACCAGGGTCTTCACGTTGACGGTTATGTAGCCGACATGGCTTATACATTTTGCACAGAAAACCATGAATATATAAAGACCGCAGAAGAAGCGGTTAAAGCGGCAATTGATATGATTAAACCGGGAATACAGATAAGCGAAATAAGCAAGGCGATATATGAATATGTCAAGTCCAAAGATCTCGGTGTTATAACCAATCTGACGGGCCACGGTCTTGAGCAGTATGTCATTCACGGCCCTCCCAACATTCCAAATAAGCTATCAGAAAGTAGCTTAAAATTGGAAGAAGGCCAGACCATCGCGATTGAGCCTTTCGTAACAGATTCTGACAGCACTGTTAAAGAATCACAGCCGGTCGAAATCTACAGCTTCCTCCAGCCAAGGCCGGTCAGGATGCAGGAAGCAAGAGAGATACTGATGGTTTCCGCGAATGAGTTCAAAGGACTCCCTTTTGCAAAAAGATGGTTCTCATCAGTTTTCCCTCCCGTAAAGACAGCAATGGCATTAAAACAGCTTGAACAGGCTAATGCGATTCATCCATACCCTGTCCTGAAGGAAGTCCGCAACAAGCCCGTTGCACAGGCGGAGCATACAATAATAGTTCTGGAAGAGCCTGTAGTCACAACGTTATAAAGGATTTGGGCATATTTTTAAGCTTTCACTCAGAATATATGTAAATTGTATTCATGTCAAGAATACCGAATCCAAAGCCAGTTCGCCACTAGGCGAACATTCCAATACAAAGATAGTTTGCCGTCAGGCAAACATTCCAATTAAAGTCCCGATAGCTCAGCGGTAGAGCGTTCGGCTGTTAGCGGCTGAAAACGCCGGAAAGCGTTTCATCCCAGAGAAACCGAAAGGCCGCAGGTTCAAATCCTGCTCGGGACGTTTGTCAGAACATGACCATTTTTAAATCATATTATGAAATATCTCTTTATTTTGATGAATTATAGTTAAGGGCATAATAATTAGAATCGTGCCCTTTACTATATTTCAACGGCATATTCAATTATATTGTGCCGGTGATCATAATGGAAATAATGAACTTTATCAGCAGGAAATATGACCTGGGCAAATTCAACAGGATTTGCAATCATCATGACTGTCCGAAATTTCCTTCAAAGGAAATCCTTATAACGGAATTCGACAGGCAGAAAGAGAAAAACAGGGACATAGCATCATTATTCTTTTGCGTAAATCACTTCAGGGAAGCCCACAGAGAATTGGAAAAAGAGCTCGAGGAGTTTGACAGGCCACTGATAAAACTGGAAATGAAGATTTTTGACATCGGTTATGTGACATATTAACTTTAATAATTTGCTTGCGATTATAGTAAAAATTGAACACATTTAACAGTTAAAATGTAAATGTGTTCCATGCCGGACTTGTTCCGGCTGTTTCCAAATTCGGGAAGGTAGCTCAGCCTGGAAGGCATTCTTTCCTCATGGAAAGGTTTCTGAGCATGAGAGCGCACGGCTGAAGACCGTGATGTCGTGGGTTCAAACACACTTGCTGGCGAAAGGTGTTCAGCAGGCGCTGAAAACCCCACTCTTCCCATTCTTTCCATTTTATAAAATTTCACTAAGCAAGAGAAAGCAAAATAACGCCTAACAGAACCACAATCACCGAAATGTATTGGCGTCTTTTCAGTTTCTCTCCGAAAAGGAGTTTTGCGGTCAGCAGAGCTACAATCGGAGCAGATTTTGTTATTGTAGTCACTAAACCCACATCTGCAAGTGTTATGGCTATGTTGAAACAGAGGCCGCCGACGGCTGTTGATATTCCTGTGATCAGAAGGAATTTCATTGTTTCCCTGTCAGGCCTCTTGAATTTTCCCGTTGCTCCCAGATAAACGGTAGCGGGAGCAAAAACACCGATTTCAACGACCAGAAGCAGAAGATACGGGCCTATAATCATTACAGGAACTCTTTCGATAAAATAGAAAATGCCCCACAGGAAAAATGTTATGATTGCATAACTTACGCCGGGAAGCATTTTCAGACCGTATCTTTTGACCGATTTGAAATCAAATGACAGGGAGACCATTCCTGCCAGTATTATCAGGACGGCGAGCCAGTTAAGCGGAGTGAAAATCTCTCCGTAAAACATGACCGAAAGGAATATTGTTACAAGAAAAGAAGAATCCGTAATGGGCGCTATAATTCCTATTTTTCCTTTGTCGAGCGCCTTCAGGAAGGTTAAATATGGGATAAAACCTATGATGCCGATAAAGAAGGCGATTATTATATACAAAGGATCAAAGGAATATTGAAATGGCATTGCAATGAATACCAGAAGAGCTACTATCGCCGTTATAGCCCCTCTATATGCAATTGTGCTGGAAAGCCCGATCTTTTTAATAGGATATCTGGAAAATGGCGTGCTGACACCAAAAGTAACCAATGCTATGAATGCAAAGATTACACCTAGCAGGAAATCCATAAAAATTATTGAATAGCTTCAAATAAAAATCAGAAAACCATTCCTGCAATAAACGCAAGGAAACCAATGAACATTGCAATCTTTATTTCCTTGCTTATTCTTGCATAGTCCTTTGGTTTTTTGACTCTGAAGACGAGTTCTGCCGCCGACCAAATGAACAGAAGTATGCAGGGTATAAGAACTATAGGATAGCCCATTCCGAGAAGCCCCCAGTGATACGGAAGAACCGAGAAAATTACAGCCAGAAGGATGCATATCAATGCAACGCTTGTTGCTGTGTTCTCGCTGAATTTGAGCTTCACACCATGTTTTGTGAGTTTGAATCTCTCAGCCAAATCACCAACCCTTTTTGCTATCCTCTTCAGGAAGCTTCTTTTGTCGCCTTCAATGTCTTCAAGGTCCTTGACTATTTCCCTGGCTATTGTAGCGAGACTTGCAAGAACGCCGAGGATTAAAGGAACTGCAAGCATCTCCGGTTTGCCGGCGGCAGCGCCGCCATAAATGAAAGTTGAGCCGGCCAGATAGCCTATAGATATGTTCCCAATAAGTATCTTGTTCTGGAAATTCCTTGAATATATTATCAGTATTATTGAGTTAGCGAAAGCTATAACAAACATGAAGAAGTTTATGAAAGACAGAAGGACGCCTAACACGAACAGACAATAAGCGAATAAGAGAGCTTTGTTTGGGCTAATCTTGCCGGAAGGTATGGGCCTCATAGGCTTGTTTATCTTATCGGACTCTATGTCGTAATAATCGTTTATGGCATTCCCCGCTCCGGTTATAATGAAAACGGCCACGACCGCAAACAGAAGACCGAAAGAGAAAAACGAATAGCTGACACCTGTTACAAGGAAGAAACCTATTAAAACGCTTATAACAGCCATGAAACAGTTCGCGGGTCTCATCATATCCAGATAACCCGCAATAGCAACCATCGGTCCCACCAACAACTCCCCATATAAGTGAAAAATAATCAGGCCTTTTTGTCCTTATGTATACCACGGAGCTGTCTGCTCTTGCATTTCCTGCATTTGACCTTCTTGTCCCTGACCTTTATGTTGTCAGCCTTTATCTTGGCCCCGCATTTCATGCATATGAAAACCCTGTCGAAAAGCCTTGCTGCAGCCTCCGGAAATTTAACGCTTTTTGCCATATATTTCGCCTTGTAATTGGTAACGGAGCCCGCTATACCCATTAACTGTTAGCGGGCAAGGTATACCTATATGATTCGGTAAAGTGTTAATAACATTAACCATTAACCTTTATTAGCTTTATTAATCTATTGGGGTATGTTTATAAAGGTTTTTGGTATGATTCTGGAAAAAGCGAAGAGCATACTGCGTACTGGTTATGTATGTGATCACTGTCTTGGCAGGCAGTTTGCTCAGCTCCTTACGGGAACGGGAAACGAAGAAAGGGGAAAATCACTCAGGTACGCCCTTGCCCTTGAATTTGAAAACAAGGCGTTCAAAGCAGATAAGTCCAATTTTTCAGTATTCTCTTTCAGAAAAAGAAAAATTAATGACAAACAGCAGAAGCTTTCAGGGCTTACAAATTCAAAAGAAACCGAAAAACGTGAATGCAGCATATGCGGAAACATTTTTGGAAAGCTTGAGTTCTGGTCTGGAAAAGCGATTGAAAAGCTCAAAAAGTACGAATTTTCGACGTTTCTTGCAGGCGTCAAGCTCAATGATGACCTTGTTATGAAAGAGGAGAATTTATGGGACAATGCCGGCCTCGAATGGGCCGAGTCGATAAAATCGGAGATAAACAGGGAATTTGGAAAGATTGTCGAGAAATCCCTTAAGAAAAAAGTCGATTTCGAAAATCCGGATGTATTAATCATCCTCAATCTACAGGAATATGGCATAGAAATCAATGTGCGCTCGGTTTTTGTCTATGCGCGCTACAACAAACTCGTGCGCGGAATCCCGCAGACAAGATGGGACAAGTATGACATAAGTGTCGAGGAGCTCATCGGTGAGCCGATGAAAAAAATGTTTGAAAGCAAAGATTACATCCTTCACGGAATGGGAAGGGAAGATATAGACGCCCGCTGCCTTGGCTGGAGGCCTTTTGTAATGGAGATGGTCAATCCCAAGAAAAGGAAGGTTGACCTGAAAAAACTCGAAGCGGCGGTGAACAAAAGCAAGAAGGTTCAGATAAAATCTTTAAGATGCTCGGACAGAAAGGAGATGGTTGATGTCAAAGCCTCCAAATCGGAGAAGAGCTACAAGGCGATTGTAGAATTTGAAAAGCCTGTCGAGAATATCGAATCTGTAAAAAAGATTGTCGGAAAAATAAACCAGGAAACGCCGAACAGGGTCATGCACAGGAGAGCCGACAAGGAAAGGCTAAGGCACGTCAAGACCATTTCATGGAAGAAGATAAGCTCCAAAAAATACGAGTTTAAGATAACAGGCGATGCCGGCCTTTACATAAAGGAACTGATTTCAGGTGACAACGGAAGGACACGACCGTCTGTTTCCGGGATTCTGAAGAACAAGGGCATTGTCAAGGAATTGGACGTTATTGAAGTCAAAGCTTAGATTTCAGTATTTTTTCTATATCTTTAATTTTTGCATCTGTCTTAAAGCCCAAATCTGATAGATGTGTTCTCGAAATCTGAAAGCCGTTATTTTCCATCTTTTCAAAAAAATCAGAGAGTTTCGGAACCTCTGATTTCAGGTTTTTGCAAATCTTATGGATGTCATAATAGAAAGGCTCATCTATTTCCTGCGTGCATGCGTAGATGTCCTTTGTGTCTCTGAATCCTCTTGAAATCATATCCTTTAAGACTTCATCGCACAGTTCTGAATCTTTTGTCTTTCCGACCCACATGGGACCTATTATCTTATTCGGTTTCCCGCAGTTCGGGCATTTCTCAAGAACGCCGATTTCCTTGCTGTAACATTCCGGACAGTATGAAACGAGGCTGATATTTTCCAGATTTTTATGAGTTTTCTCTTTACCTTTCTGTGTTAAACCGACAACGCGAAAATAATGCTGTGTATGAGAAAAAAGCGGAGAGAATACGATGTCATGCTTTGCCAGTTCGCGGACAACAGTCTGAACGAGTGTCGAGATACCGAATTCCTTAAAGAAGTCGGTCTTCTCTGCAATAACACCGTAGCGATTCTCGCACGTTGATCTGAATGAGCCGGATAAAGCTCCGGTATCAGTTGCTGAAACAGCGAGTGAAGCGTCTTTTTTCAGGGCGCTCCAGACATTCGGAAGGAAATTTACAGGCGAGCCGAATGGGTCGATATCAATGAAATCGAACTCCCTTTTCCTTTCAAGAAAAAGCAGATTACAGTCTTTGTTTTCAATCTCATATTTCTCTTTTGGGATTTTGTTAAGTTCAAGATTATTTTTGATTAGTTCAACCGCTTCCGGATTGGCATCATTGAAGACGACTTTCTCAATTCCGTTAACTTCTTTTAATAGCCGTATTCCACGGACACCCGATGCCGCCATAGGGTCGCAGACGACGAGGTCGTGGTCTGCCTTCTTTCTGAAAACAGACATGAAAGAAACGATGGCATTCCTTGCATGAGCCATGCCGGGATTGTAGAAAACACAGGAATTGCGACTGACAGATTCTTCAGGAACGATAATCTTCGCCTTTCCCTCAGCAACGTTTTTCATTGTTCAATATGGACCGTTGGATTTTTAATTGCATATTTCAACCAACCCAGCCAATAAAATTGTATGGGGAGGAAAGGCCAGATGTACTCGTTGATAGCGATAATCATAACAATACCCATGATAATGTTCTTTTCCTATACGATGCTCTCAAATCAGGAATCGAAAGCTGACATATACAGGGGAATAGTAGCTGAGCAGGTAACGATTGTCGCCGATTCGATGGATTCAGACTTCCGGAAGGCGATGGAAATTTCCGGAAAGAGAGCTCTCATAGCAGCGGTAAACTGGGAAGTCCTCAAAGGAGAAGGCCTTACAGATGCCGTGTCCAACCTGACAGAACTGATTGAGAATGGAACCATAAACGGGACAGAGAACCTTATAATGGAAGGCAATACACTTGTAAACTGGAGCACGAAGATATCCGAAGTCAGGACGAACTTTGAAACCAACATAAATTACGGGAACCTGAAGATAGTTTCTGATGGCTTCAATCTGGTTCTCTCGGCCGGAATAAACATTTCGGTCGTTGACAGCATAATGGAAATGAGCATGATAAAGAATAATATCCCGGAGAGTGTGAATATACCGGTTCTGGAGATAGATGACCCTCTTTATACCTTGAATACATACGGCCTCATACACAGGTCGATATTCGAATACCCATATGAATACAAAGCCATGAAAGTTGTTGAGGGAGGCTCCAATTCATCCGGAAGCTGTTCAGGAAATGTTACTACAGATTCCGGAGACCCTTCACCGGGAGGAAAAATATTGCTGATTTCCAACTCCAGTAAAGTCTCCGATGCAACCCTTTCCGGTTTTGGAGGAGTGATAGCTGAAGTGGACAGAAACCTTTCTCTCATCGGATTATCGTGCTATAACACAGGGAATGACAGCGCGGTTTATCTTGTGAACTCGACAACCGAAAGTAGTTCATACAAGAGAGTGTATATCGATAACGTGACAAAATCCACGTGGCATCTTCCATTCCGGGATGCAGTCGAAAACGGCTTCTATTTCGAAGGAACCGGACCAAACATAACAAACAGAATGGAGAACAGGACCAACGTTTCCGGAAACGGAATTGAGAGTATTGTAAACATTCAGGAACTTTTCATGGAAGGCATCGAAATACGGGAAAATCAGGTCTCTGTAGACTATTTATACTTTGCGAATGAAGATTATAATGGGTATGGGGTAAGAGGTTTCCCCGGATGGCTCAGGCTCGATTGCACAAGAGCCGCAGAATATGGATTAGAAGAACTTCTCGAATACTCTTGCTAGTGGTTTAATGGTAAACGATATTCTTGAAACTGATGCGGATAAGTTGTTTAATCTTGTCAAAAAAGAGAAGAAAATAAGGTCTGTTGAAGCAGCCAAAAAACTGGACATCAGCACGGAAAAGATAATATCGCTTGCGGAAATACTTGAGGAAGATAATCTTATAGAACTCCACTACCCTCCTATAGGAGAACCGCTATTCATTTACAAGGACGCTGCAACGAAAAAGATAGAGAAGGAAAAGAAGGAAGAGAAAAAACACAAACCCAGATCCGGCCAGCTAAAGCTTCTCGGGATAGTTCTCTCTGCAGTGTTCCTGCTCGTTTCAATGTCTTATAAAAGCAATCCAGAGATTTTCGACAGGTTTTCAACATTGTCGTTTTCTGAATATTATTTAGACATGAACACAATATTAATAATTGCAACAGTTTTCACGGTTATCATTATCCTGATATTATTCATGGCACTGGAAGCCAAAAAGAAGAGAATGAAAGAGGGTAAAGCCAATGAAGGCAAAAAAGGAAAAGAAGAAGATAGAAAAGGGCGCGGAAAGCCAGAAAAAAAATCCGGGAAAAGTGGTTGGAGATTCTTTGGAAGAAAATTCAAAAAAGAAAAAAACAGCGGAAATCCAAAAGAAAAGTCCGGAAAGAAAAAACAGAAAAGTTGAGACCGAATACGACCTTGAAGCAGACATGCTGAAGGCCCATATACAGATAGTCAGAGCCGAAGATGAATACGTACCTTTATATGAGATGAGTTTTCCCCATATAGAAGATGCAACACAGGCAGTTCTTGACCACGTCAGGCACAAAATAGTAGAGGACATGACACTTAGCACGACAGAAATACTCGACCCCAAAGAAACAAAAGAGATGAAGGAGAAATTCATAAAAAGGGCCGACGCCTTAATCAAGGAATATATTCCCCACCTTTCCGATGAAAAGAGACAATCATTGATAGGGCTTCTGACACAGGAATCTCTCGGACTGGGACCTATCGAAGTTCTTCTTCAAGATATGAACCTTGAAGAGATAGTCATCAACAGCTCGAAAGAACCTATATGGGTTTATGACAGGAAGCGCGGCTGGTTAAAATCCAATATAATCATAGAATCCGAGAACAAGATATACAATTATGCGGCCCAGATAGGAAGAAGGGTTGGAATGCAGATAAGCAATCTCAACCCGCTCATGGATGCATATCTGACGACGGGAGACAGGGCCAACTGCACACTTTTTCCAATATCTTCTGCAGGAAACACGCTTACAATCAGGAAATTTGCAAGGCGAGCATGGACGATTACCGATTTCATTGAAGACGGTTCGCTTTCTCTGGAAGTGGCTGCATTTCTCTGGCTGGCTATACAATACGAACTTAACATAGTCGTTGCCGGCGGAACCGCCAGCGGAAAAACATCACTTCTTAACGTTCTGGCATGTTTTATTCCGCCGACACAGAGGATAATTTCTATCGAGGATACGAGGGAGATACAGCTTCCTAAATTTCTTCACTGGCTTCCCTTGACAACAAGACCTCCCAACTTAGAAGGCCGTGGTGAAGTCAGCATGCTTGACCTTATGGTCAATGCGCTCAGGATGAGGCCGGACAGAATAGTTGTCGGCGAAATCCGAAGGACGAGAGAGGCAGAAGTGCTTTTTGAGGCTATAAACACAGGACACTCCGTTTACTCGACGCTTCATGCAAACACGGCAGATGAGGCTTACAGGCGTCTTGTTAATCCGCCTATTAATATTGCAGCAGCTCTCCTCGGAAGCCTTCAGCTCATTGTTGTCATGCATAGAGACAGGAGAAAGAATATCAGACGCCTTCTGGAGGTCTCAGAGCTTATACCGGCTTCAGGTCTTGATCAGATTCGTATAGAACTCAATACGATTTTCAAATGGATTCCATCAAAAGACCAGATAACCCAGTGGGGAAAGCCGCACAGGGCCCTGAACGACATAAAGCTTTTTTCCGCGATGGATGATACGGAACTGGAAAAAACACTGAAAGAAAAGGAAGCGATACTCCAGTGGCTCGTTGATAACCAGATTAAAGACATAACAAAAGTCGGGCAGATTATTTCAGATTATTACAAAGATGCACGGTCAGTCCTGAAAATTATAAATTATAAACCAAAGAAAATATCTGAGAATGAGCAAAGTGGTAATCATTCACTCTTATAATTGCTCTCGAATTTCGGGACAAATATTCTGTACTTATCCTTGTCTTCAAGCTCTATCATGACCCTTTTGGCAATCAGCTGTTCTATGTCAGGCATCATTGGGACTCTTTTCTTTATATCGTCAAATGAATCGAAATCTTTCTCCTTTCTGGCCTCTATGATAGCCCACAGATGCTTTTTGCCTATTCCGGGCAACAATTCAAGTTTGTGAAGCCTTGTGGATATAGGACCGGATTTATTGAAGAACTCAAGGAATTTCTCTTTCTTGGATTCTATTATGCTTGTTATCATGTCTTCAAGCTCGCCGCTCGCCCCGCTCGAGAGTTCATTTATTTCCAGCCTTTTTCTTATGTATTTAACTAAATCCCTTTTTCCGTCTCCGACGTAAACGCGCTCACCGACCTTCAGGCTAGAGTCTTCCTTGACTATTACTTCAAGTAGAGAGAAGTAATCTTCGCCTATTACCTGGGCCACCGGCTGAGACCTGTTCATGCCCTGATGTCCGTGGAGCATGAAATCCAGCACAAACGCCCATTCATCTTTTTTAAGATCTTTCTTTAACATTCTGACCACTCGGAAGCTTTAGATAAAATATGAAAACAGGATTTAAAAGATTTCCAATTCCGCAACTCATAAAAACGGTTTAATGAGCTTTAATATTTCGCTCTTGTCGGAGTCGCTGAGGATTATATGCTCATTTGCAAAGAGCATGTTTATTTCTTCCTTCTTGCTCGGCATGAAGCTTATGATAGTCGCTATATGCCTGTCATTGAGCTTCTCAATTCTGGAGAGGGAGTCCACAAGTTCCTTTAGGTCCTTCTTAGCCATTTTAGAGAATTTATTCAGGTGCTCCAAAGCCCTTTTCTGCTCATAACCCAGTTCCTGCTCCTTCTCCTTGGTCATGAGAACGTGCCTGGCTTCAGGCCATGTAATGTTCTTTTCCCCTTTCACTTTCATAATAATCATCCTGCATGCCTGAGATGCTCAGGCTTTGTCACGACTACTTTCGGCTTATCGCCGTCATTGACCTTAATCACATAAGCACTGCCCCTTTTTTCGGATATTACTCCGATCTTTCCTTTGAACCTGAAATGAGGCATACTTGATTGTGAGAACGGATTCTGGTCTATTATTACCCTTTCCCCTTCTTTAAACTCCTCAATGAAAGGGGTTATCTTCATTTTTGCCCTGAAATCCTTCTTGAATGTCCTTCTTGTTCCTCTCTTGTAACCCATGCTTCTGTGAACCATTTAAACACCATATTAAATTCAAACAACCGGTATCTGCCGGCAGGACTCATTTCCAACCGTTATATGAAAATGACTTATTGCATTTATTAGACAGGTTAATTTATATAAGGTTATTATTTTAAAAAGGTAACCATGCTTAAATGTGACTTTCATATTCACACGCGTTATTCTCCTGACAGCAATCTTAGTCCTGACTTAATTATAAAAACAGCAATCAAAAAGAAGCTGGATGTGATAGGAGTCGTTGACCATGACATTTTCAAAGGCGGTCCCGAAACCAAGAAGCTGGCCGCCAAGATTGCCCCCAGCATGGTTGTTATTCCGGGAGAAGAGATAAAGACGCTTTCCGGGGAAATAATAGCCTTTGGCATACAGAATACAATACCAAGGAAGCTCACCCTCCGAAAAACAATAGAGGAAGCGAAAAAACAAAATGCCTTTATAGTTGTTCCGCATCCATTTGAGAAAATAAGGCAGGGTTTAGGGAATGCTATATTGGGTATAAAGGACGACATAGACGCCGTCGAAGCTTTTAATTCCAGATGCTTTCTTGGGAGCTTTAACAAAAAGGCATTGAAATTCGCAACTGAAAACAATATTCCGGTAATAGCAGGCTCGGATTCACATTTCGATTATGAGATAGGGAGCGGTTATACATATGTAGATGCGGAGCCCGATGAAAACTCCGTTCTTGATGCAATAAAGAAAGGAAGAACAGAAATCGGCGGTAAAATAACCGGGCTGAAGCCGCATTTCCGTACGTTCATACAGAAAAGACTGAGCAGGGACTAATTTGATAAAAGAGAGCTATTGCTGATATTCATAATGCTGTCATTTATTTCATCGACAAGTTCATCAAGGTCCTCGTATTTCTCCATTTCCAGAGTAATTTCATTGAGACGGCTCTTTAAATAATCAGGAATTGATTCTTTCATGTTATTTGTATAGTTATCGATTTCATTAGACATGTGAATATTTGCGACAGCGAATGCAGGCATGAGAATCAGAGAAAATGAAAGGAGAACCGCAAGAAGCAGGGTCATCATAGTAATCATGGTCGAATGGAGGGAATTGTATTCAATGGTAACATAACGGAATATGGCTATAAGGAAAGAAGGGATAATCAGCATCAGTATCATCACGAGAGGTATACCGTAATTGAAAAATGCAAGTATGTAGCTGATTATAGCTGTTATTCCCATAGAAATGAAGAACTTTTTATTGTCTTTAAGGAGGTCTCTCTTCTTTTCAGTTTTGTATATGATATAGCTTAGATTGTAAGCTATTGAAAGAACAACGACAACCCAGAAAGGGAAATAGGAAATGTTTGATGTAAGGGCAAACCACCCCGAAGAGTATTTCAGGAATTCGATGAATGTCATGTTTACAGCAGTCTTTCTGAGGCTGTCCTTGAAATGCGTTTTGGGATTTGAATGAATGAAATTGAGAGCCAGAAGCGCGAGCATCATGATGAAAAAATAATTGTTGACAAAAAGTGCCATGGAAAGTCCGCATATAACTAATCCTGTATATATCCTGTAAGCTTGTTTCGTATCCAGAAATCCTCCGCCCACAAGCTTCCATAATTTCTTATGAAGGTGCTTCGAGTCTTCTTCAGCGTCAATGATATCATTATAGACGTAAACTGCAGAGTATGTCAGAAGGAAGGAAGTGCCTGCAAATAAAACGAGACCAAAATCCGGCTTCCCGAAAAATGCAACGAAGAAGATGATCCCTATAGAAAACTGAATGATATTTTTAGGAATGTTCAATGTAATGCTGTTTATAAGAATGCTTCTCTTCCCCACCCATTTCACCTAAGAATACATTTGCCTCTGCTTACTTATTAGGTTTTGTCGCGCAAACAACAAGCTCTGACGCTATAGAGGCCTTTCTGGACAGGAAACCGTCTAAAACATTCCAAAGCCTTTCCTGATTTTTTGAGTATTCGCCATTCCCGAGAAGAGGGCTTCCTTTAATCCTGATATCAGCAAAACCAAAGTGAATCAGCAGTTCATGTAGGGATTTTTTCGTGTAAGCACGGATATGGCCGACGCCCTCTTTCATGAAAGGGTTTCCTGTATAGACCTTGGAAGCGGATTCAACCCATGTCGGAAGCCATCCGATCAAAAGGAAGCCTCTGTTGTACCATGAAGCGATGTTAGGGACTGTTGCTATTAGCAAACCTTTTGGTTTAAGAACATTTTTGATGTTGGAAAGAAGCGATTCCGTGTCATAAATATGCTCGATTATATCCCCGCAAAAGACAACATCGAAAGAATTATCATCGTATGGAAGAGTCTTTTCAGATATATCAAAGACGGTTGCATCGACTCCCCGCCCCTTTGCTTCATTAACAGCATCCTTGCTTATCTCAAGGCCGTATGGTTTTGCGGAAAGTTTCTTTGCAAACAATTCTGCAATAAGGCCGTCGCCGCACCCTATGTCAAGAATTCGTTCAGCTTTTTTATTTTCGATAAAAGAGAGGACCGTCTCAATCTTTTTTCTGTGCATCTGATAATAGTTTTTTGATTTTTCCCTGTAAACATCCGAATAGAATTCATCATTATATGCAGCAAGTTTCATGAATATAATTGAGAGGTTGATTTTTAATATGGGCAACTATCCATAATAAAAACATTTTCCTACAACAATTCTAGATGTGAAACATATGATGACACGGGAAGAACATGCAGAGAAATGGTCGGAGCTCTGGAATTCAGTCTCGGATCTCGAGCATAAAGAGGAAGGCTCTTCGATGTGGCTTTTCTACGAGGAGTTCCTGAAAGATTATGATTTTACCGGGAAAAAAGTCATAGAGCTTGGCTGCGGAACAGGCATCAATTCTATAATCATGGCAAGGCTTGGAGCCGATGTTACGTTCCTCGACATAAGCCAGAAAGCGCTCGATATCGTCAGGAAGAATGCAGAAAGGTTCGGAGTTGAAGCTGAATATATAAAAGGCGATATCTTTGATTTTGACGGTAAAGAACAATATGACCTTGTTCATTCAGAAGGTGTTGTGGAACATTTTCTCCCTCCCCACAGGCAGAGGATTATCGATATACACGCCAACGCTATAAAGAAGGGCGGCAAGGCACTTATAATAGTTCCCAATAAGGCATGCCCGGGTTATGTTATCGGTAAATACCTTTCAAACAAAACCGGTAACTGGGTCTACGGGGATGAGTATCCTTATACAAAAAAAGAATTAGAAAGAAGAATTAAAAAAGCTGGTTTTTCATCCGAGATGTGGTCAGGTGGAGAATTTGTAACATCATGTGTATGGTTTTTTGCACCGATTTTTCTCAGTTCAAGCAATTTTATGAAAAGGTCTCTCAGATTCGTCCCGGGAAGAAGGATGACAAAACTCGACCAGAACCACAGAGTTGCAAACAAGGTAGGAAGGATAATCGGGGTTCTGGCGACTAAAAAATAAAGAATTTTTGTTTTAAAAACTTTCAGAGATTAAATATAATCATGACAAACAACGATTTTTTTAAAACAGACCCCCTTGGAATAAGACCAGTGAGACCAGATATTGATAAACAGATTTATAATCCTCCTCTGAAGCCAGTTAATTTAGACAGGCCCCCCGAATTTGAATGGCGTTATGTACCTGATCATAAGGTATGGGAACCCGTTCCTGTAATAAGAAGAAATTATTGATTTATTTCTTCCAGTCTTTGAAATTCATCTCATCAACTTCAGGTCCGTATTTTATCCTTTCCTTTATTCCGGCTAGAATTCCCAGCGCATATATGCCGAAGAGTACAGGAAGGAAAATGAGAACATATGGTATAAGAAGAGCAATCTCGCCCAAACCCTTCATTCCCCTGAAAGAAAACAGGACTGAATTCACAAAAGTCGCCAGCGCGGCCGGAATCCAGTACACGGAAAAGAGGAGCCCTAAGACAGTGCCCAGCTCAATGAGTATTATCGGTGTCAGAGCTGAAAGCTCATAAAGGGGCCATATGACAAGCAAAGCAAGTAGCGAGTTCCTCATTATGAATAAGAACATGGCAACAAGGAGAAGAGCATGTGGAAGCATTCCAAATACAATCTGGGGGGCTTTTATATATGTTCTGATGTTTCTTACGAATGCGAAAAAGCCTCCCTTTCCCCACCTGAACCTCTGCCTGTAAAGCTCTTTCCACGTTTCCGGCTCATCGGTATAAACGGTGGCTTTGGGGTCATGGGCAATCTTGTATCCGTATGTCAGCAATTTTCCGGCAAGCGCCATGTCTTCAACAAGAGTCTCATCCCACATCCCAACCTTCCTGAAGGCGGACTCTCTTACCATTATCCCGCATCCTCTGAAAGATACCATCGATCCGAAAAACATATGCGTCCTGGCAAGAGTGAACCAGAACGAGGCTTCAAGGCTAGTGAATCTGCCGAGAAGCCCGTTCCTGTTGCGCGTATTGTATTTAGGGGATACTGCACCGACCTTCCTGTCCCCGAACCAAGGAACGAGACGTGATATAAATTTGCTGTCAATTATGCTGTCTGAATCCAGAAACATGAATAAGTCAGTTCTTATGCCTTTGAGCGCAAGGTTCATTGATTTTGCCTTTCCGATGCGTTTTTTGTGCCTTATAATTTTTACATCAAGACCTTTCAGCGCTTCAACAACACTATCATCGGGGGTGTCGTCAACGACAATTATCTCCTTCTTCTTATAATCTGAATTCATTACAGATTCGACCGTCTCACGTATGGTCTTCGCGGACTTGTACGAAGCGATTACGACTGAGACCTTCGGAGCGGTCTTTTCTGGATAGCCTTTCGGAATTTTCAGATTTTTCTCCCATCTCCAACCGAGCGTCCACATAAGAATAGTGACCGCTATTATCAGGAGGGATATGCTCATGCTCATAGGGATTATGCCGAACAGGTTGATGAAAAAGTCAAGCATAGTTAATCTATATGAAACCAAGATGTTAAAAGTTGCTTAAACAAATATTATTTAATTCGGACCGGCAATACAATCTTATGAACAAAGAGCACAGAAGGCAGTTCATACACCTTTCCGGTTTTGTTTTCATAATATCGGCGCAGGTTCTCGGCGGGCTTCTCATATCGGCATATTGCTTCATGATAGCGTTCTTTTTCCTGTTTTATTCATATTACCTGAGATACGAAAAAAGAAGGCTCAATGCAATACTAAAAAAACTCGATCAGCTTGAGACAAAATTCCGCGACTTCACTTTGGGAGTTGCGAGAACCGATGAAATTGAAACAAAATTCCTGTCAGGGCCTTTCTGGTTCTTTCTCGGCTTCGGAGTCACTTTCTTGTTTTTCCCTCTTCAGATAGCATCTGCCGCATGTTCCATAGTCGCGATAGGAGATGTATTCTCCAATTTCATAGGAAGAAGATACGGCACGAGAAAAATAACGACCGGAAGGACTGTGGAAGGAACATCAGCCTTCATAGTATCATCTTTTGCGGCGTCATTGCTTTTTGTCAACCCCATCATAGGAATAGCAGGAGCCCTTTCAGGAGCCGGCGCAGAAATATTCAGAAGGCCCAACGATAACCTGCTCATACCCATTGCTTCAGGAATTATTATGATTGTGCTGTCTAATATTACATGTATGGGTATAGAAAATATAATATGGCTATGCGGTATTTAACCTGCGATAGGCTTCTCCTTCTTGGCCAGAAGAACAAGAGATTCAATCTTTTCCATTATCTTCGGATGGGCCGCTATTATGTCGCTGGCCGTGATTATCCCCAGAAGCGTGTCATTGTCTATAACAGGCAGTTTCTTCACACCATTCTCAGTCATTATCTCGGCCGCGTCCTCTATATCAAGGTCCGGCTTCACATAAATGACTTCTTTTGACATGATATCCCCTATTGTAGTCTTGTTTATATCCTTTCCTTTTGCTACGACCTTTGTCAGGATATCCCTGTCTGTTATGAGGCCGGCAAGGCTTTCATCTTTTACTACAACAAGAGAGCCGATTCTGTTTTCTGTCATAGTCTTTGCGGCTTCCACAATATTCATTTCAGGCGGAGCCTTTATTACATTTTCAATCATGACTTCTTTGACAAGCATGAATATTCTTTGTCTGAACAAGTATTAAAAATCAACAAAATAAGAAAGAACCTTCAGAAAATATATATCAGAAGATATATAAGTTTGATTTCCCTACATTAATTAATCGATTTGTATATCCCTTATTTTAACTTCCTAGACCAAATAATACACATATGCTTATCAGGAAAAAATATCTGAAAATACAGGAAAGATTGGGGATGAGAGTAGGTGTAGCCGAGGGTATAGCCGACATCCCGGTAGCCAAAACACCCACAGATGTGCTCACGATTCTTGAAGAGCTTTACAAGGTTGGTCTGAGGGCATTCCTAATGCCCCAGCAGCTTTTCGACGGCATAGAAACCATTCAGGATATCTATAAGGAGCATTACAACAATCTAATTAAAATAAAGAATCTCGCCAGCAAGTATAATATTGAGCTCAGCCTTCGGGCAACATCCCTTCCGGACGAGCCTCTTCTTGATGACAAGTTGAAAATATACTCAAACATAGCCTCGGTCATGGACCTGAGAAGCCTTGTAATATCGCCAAATTTCTACAAAATGATGCCAAAGGACCAGTCAATAAGGCTTGTTGTCCACAAGATAAACGAGATTATAGGCGATACCAGAATAAAGGGGAAAATGGGAATTGAAACAACAGGAAAAACAGGAGAAGTCGGAAGCACAGAGGACATAGTTGACATAATAAAAAGAACGAGAGCAACTGAGCCTGTCCTGAACTGGGGAAACATACATGCAAGAGGCGCTGGCGGCCTTAGGGATTTATCCGATTTTGATTTTATAATAAATTCAATCAGAAAAGAAATCACCCCGCAGTGGCTTTCCAATGCATATCTAATATACTCGGGAGTCGCTTACGGCCCTTCCGGACTGATAGGCAAGAAACCGATTAAGATGTCAGACCTCAGCCTTGAATATGTAATAAAGACGATAATGAAATTCAACATAAAAGGAACGCTCGTTTTCGATGTCCCACACAAGGAAAAGGAGATTGTGGACATAATAGAGGAATTCGGTGACATGGTAAGATGATCATCACGATAACGGGACTGGCCGCATCGGGAAAAAGTTCTGTTGCGAAGCTTCTCGCAAAAAAAATCGGCTTTGGGCATTACTCTGCAGGCGACGCGCAGAGAGAAGTCGCTTTGGAAAAGGAAATGACAATATCAGAGCTTGGTGATCTTGAGTCCAAAGACGACAGCATAGACAGGATGATAGACGAAAGGCTAGAAGCTGTAGGGAAATCGAAGAAAAACTTCGTTGTTGACGCATGGCTGGGGGCGTGTTTCATACCTCATGCAGTCAAAATATTCCTTGAAGCTGACATAAAAACCAGAGTTGAAAGGAGGCTTGGCCACAAAAGAGAGGAGGAAAGTTTCGAGGATTTCAATGAAGCAAGAGGAACGATGGAACAGAGAGAGGAAACTAACAGAAAAAGATGGCTGAAATTCTATAATTTCGACTACACTGACAGAAAAAACTATGATTATACAATTAAGACGGATGAATTAAACCAGAAACAAATAGCCGATAAAATAATAACAATTTTGAAAAAAGACGGTCGTCTGTAACTATTTCTTCAGAACCTTTCCGACAATCCGTATGAATTTTCTGACGTCCTCGCGCCCTTTCATTATGCTCTCTTTCGGAACGTCAATGACCTTTCCGGCATCGATGCTCTTCTTCATACCGGAAACATTGTCATATATCTGGAGATATTCTGCAGAAACGAGCCCCCTATCGACAAGATTCTTCTTGAAAACATCTCTCAAACTTTCACCCTTCGCAGTCTCTGCTTC
Source organism: Candidatus Aenigmatarchaeota archaeon (assembly GCA_016932735.1). Classification (GTDB taxonomy): domain Archaea; phylum Aenigmatarchaeota; class Aenigmatarchaeia; order QMZP01; family QMZT01; genus JAADIF01. Next base: position 7,415 of record JAFGCI010000004.1, on the reverse strand, counting down.
CGCAGAATCGAGAAGCGTTTCGATTGTTTCCTCCATGATTGAATAAGACTTCCTGACTATATTCTCTCTTTTTATGAGCTCTATCTTCACAATGACCTTTTCCATCCTCTTGATGAACTTGTCGGTCCTGTCAAGCCAGAGGTCTATGTCCTGGCCCGGAATCCTCTTCATCCTCTTATGCTCCACTTCTTTTCTTATATTTATTATCTCTCCAAGCCAGTCTGCGTACTCTTTTTCGAGAAGCCCTTCCTCGACAAGATGTTTCCTGAGCGCGTCAGCGGCTTCATTCGGCCTTGGAGGCATCTTTCCCATGAACATAAGGACAGCATGCCCGGATTCAATCATGGAATTGTAACAGTCCTCGGCGACCATATACATCTTTGATGTTTCAATCCTCCTGAGCCTTTTCGGAGCCCTCTCCAGATATTTCTCAACGGCTTCCTGAGACGGCTTTATCTCGCCCATCTGGAGAAGTTTCTTGATTGGAAGGAATATGTCCTTGTCATAGATTGGAACGCCTTCCCTGACAAAATTATAGATTATAGGGTTCCCTGTCCTGACCATATTCCAGAATTCGGTCAGAAGGTATGGCGACTGTATTGCCATGAGAGGTGAAAGGTCCTTCGCAATCCTTTCGAAATCATGCTCAATATCGTCTTTCATATGAGGAGAAATTTTTGTTTTAGTATCGTCAAGTATAACGAATATGTCAATATCCGACTCGCTCCTCCATTGCTCCCTTGCAGTCGAGCCAAACAGGACGACGGAACGTATCAGAGACTTGTGCTTTTTTACAATACTGTTCGTGAATTTCTTTATCAGTTCAATCCTTTCCTTCCTTTCATTCTCCCTTTCATCGGCTGCGACGGTTCCGGTTTTCTGAGGAGAATCAACGTGTTTGGCATCCTTTTTTTCCATCAAATCACAGCACATGGGAATTCCACGCAAAATACCGATTATTTTTGCGTGGCGCGTTTTTAATGATTATGAAAAGAGATTTATATTGATATATCAAGAACGAAAACAACCATCTAAATATATCCAATATAAGAGAGACAGGACAAATATTCATATATGAAAAACCTTTATAATTACATCTTTACGTTTCTTGCAGTTTTCTCAGCATACCTTATTATATGCCTGCCTTTTGCATTTGCAGGGGAGATAAGCAATTACGTGAACCTTAAAACAGGATATGAAAAAACCATAAGCTTCTCGCCGATTGCAACGACTCTTGAGATATCGTCCAGCGACGACTTTGAACCGCTGAAATGCGACGGAGAAAAGTACGAAAGGTTCACGGTTTTTGTGGACAATTATGCCTATACGGACAGCTATGACATCGAGGCAATAACAGGAACAATAGTTGTCGGGAATCAGCTTTTTGACGTGTCGGATATATTGACCTGCAGTCCCACCAAAAACCTGATAAGCAATTCTCAGATAGAGTGCTCTCTTGATGTTGAGAGCTTTATCAACGACAAGCTGATGACATGCCCACCGCCCCAGCCGGCGATGGTATTTACACTTTCTGTAACTATAAAGTCATCCCGCGGACCCCAGACGCTGAGCCTGATGAAGGAATCTGCAATCATATCGACTGAAACTGACACATCGATGCATATACAGAGCTTCGGCATCTCCGAAGTCAACTGCCTTCTCGGGAGCGACTTGGAAGCTCTAATCACAGTTTATCATGCTGAAACGTTCGGGAACGACATCGACTGGGGCTTCGTTGTAAACGGAACAAAGAAATACGGGGAAGAGAGCATTGACTGCTATCTCGTCACGGAGGGTGACATAACCACGGGGAGCAAGGACAATATCTATTCATGCATCCTCAGGGTACCGTCCCTGGCATTTGAAGAGTGCACCGAAGGCCTCAACTTTCCCATCACGATAACCGCAGGGAATGAAGACTTCAAAATAAATGACACCTTCCAGGCCATCACAATTAAAGAGGAACTGAATTTGAAATTACAGGTTTCCTCAATAGGAAGCGTAAGCTGCCAGATAGTTTCCGACATCTCCGGGGGGGACGGAGACTGCGTGCCAGACAGTCCACAGAGAGAGATGTCAGTAAGACTCACAGGCAACAGAATATCCAAAGTCAAAACATTTGCCTACAAATACAGAATTGATGAAGAAAATTTCACACAAATGTCGTGCAAACAGAATTCTGTAACTGACTCGGAGCAGACTTTTATATGCAATATTTTTTTGCCAAGAATGAATTTAACTGAGAATCCACCAGACTCTGAATCTTTCAGCGGCTCGTCTAAAATCAACATATCATTCCAGACGCAATACATAAACACATTCGGAACGGTCAGCTCGGCGATTACTGTCAGCTATACCGGCAATTACAGAGATGCTTCAACATCGACATTGGAAGAACTTGAAAAGAAAAAGGAAGAGTTGAAAGAGTATGAGAAATATGTAGATTACATAAACAAAGCACTGGACATGATAACCACAATGAAATGCTGCTGCGGCATGATTGCAGATTTCAAGGATCTTCTAAAAAAAGGTAACACAAAAAACGATCTTCTTAAATTCGCCAGAGATATCCTGCCAATACCACAGGATCTGAAATTCGGAAAGTTTTTCGAAGCTCTGGACAGTATATTCCAGTTAATTGGCCAGTACGGGCCTGCAGTTGGAAACTGCGTCTTAAAGGTAATGGAGAAAGGTTATACTGAGAATATAAACGCACTCAATGATTTTGAGAACAACCCAGACTTTGAAGCGTCTTTCGAACCTCTGAAAGAAGATTACAGCTTTGGTGAAGTTGTAAAAGACCCCGAATTCTTAAAATGTGTCGCAACAGAATTGGCTTCTGCAGGAGCATGTGGGTGTGCAGGCGTCTTTAACAACCCAACCCCCTGGCAGCTTGCCAAATGCGGAACCTGCCTTGCCCTGATAGCTCTGGCAATAACAGGCACTCTCCCAGCAATTTGCTCATCCCTTACAGCATCTTCAATAGTACCCCCTGTCGGAATATGGGGTTGGCTGCAGACGATGTTGTTGTTCGCATCAGCATTATTGACGCTTCTTATATTTTTTGTTAATCAGGAGATACTGGAATTGACATCAATCTATACAAATGCGAGAATGCAGGCGATGATGGAGCAGCAAATGTCAATGACATCTTATGCAAGCGCATACCAGGATTTCATAAACGATTTGGCAACAGGGAATGCGGCTGCAATAGGAATGTCGAGCCTTTTCCCGCCAAAACCGGAAGCTTATATAGCATTCAACGATTCGAGTGGCAATTTACTGAACATAGGGGATACCATATGTGGTGACGAGATGATTACTATATCATATAATTTCGAGAAGTTCCAGAACTTAACGGGGTTCGTGAATGTGGTTGAAATATTCAATGCTGATAGAGGCGGAGTTGTCAACAGAATGGAATTTGGACAATCTTATGGAATATTCCAGCAGCCGGCAGATTTGCTTTTAAAAATAGAGGATCCCACATCATCTTGTGATGGTCTCTATGAATTCATATTCAATTACGGCTCGGCACAGAATATATACAGGCTTAACTATCAGGAGGTTTGCTGATGCGAAGTAAGAAAGGGCAGATAGAGCTTGTCGCAATAGTGGCATTCGTAGTCCTGATTCTGATAGCCGTTTTTTTCCTTCTCCAGCCTTCCGGAAACCAGTTGGATCCGTGGATGAACATGCTCTCAGACGAGCAAAGGCTTATCAGGGATTCGGTGAAGAATTTCCTTAGTCTTGCAACAGAAGAGGAGCTGACAAGACTTTATGAACAGGGAGGATTCATTGATACGACAGGGACTGTCAACATAAAATTCTCCGGTCTTGAAATTCCTTTATGGGTTGCATGCGGTTCAGTTAATGTCCCAGACATAGAAAACGAGTTGTCAAGAGGCATTAATGAATATATTGTAAGAAACCTTGAAAAGGATACAGAATTCTATGGAAAGGACACAATTCTGGATGTTTCAAAACTTAAAACTGAAATAATTCTGCAGGACAAAAAGGTAGTTGCCAAATTCTATATCCCCGCTACAACCAAAGGATTCGAAATGCCACCTGAATATGAGGTTACAGTCGATTCAAATCTTAAGGAAATTCTGGAGCTATCATCAAATTTAGCATACGAGCTAAATGAAACAAAGTTCCTTGAACTTATTACAATGATGGCGATGACACAGTCAAATCGGTCAAGCGAGTCATGGACACCTGTGAAGGGGGTTCTGACAGAATGCGGGAAAAGGGTGGTCGTCAAAAGACCGCAATTTCTTGAGGCAACGAAAAGAATGATAAAATACATCATTAAGCATCTGGTCTGGAACCGCGAAGCTCCCAGACTTGCTGACAACATATTCTTCCAGCTTGATTCGACAGGCGGAAAATCTTACGACATCGACGTCTCTTTCCATTATCCGGAAGAATGGGACGACGAACTTCCTGAAAAGTTTTCAACCAATCCGGAGACTCTAAGGAAAATCTCCAAACCGTTAATAAAATTCGTCCCATTCTGCATGGAGAATTATGAAGTATCATATTCATTCCAATATCCCGTTGTTATTGCGGTTAAAGATGATATAATGAACCAGCATTTCCGTTTCGCTGTTTATGCGAGCATCAAAGACAACACACCAGACAATGAATGTGAGGCCAAACTTTTTGTGGGAAGAACGGAATATGAAACTAAGTGCATCGACAACGCAAAATGCGATTTCAAGATAAGGGTAACAGACACAAACGGAAACCCCATCAAAGATGCAGACGTCACTTTCTATGAATGCGACCTGGGCTATACGAATGAAGCAGGATTGCTGATTTCAGACACAGTTAAAGTCCCTTGTATGATGAGCGAGATTGTCGTAAGGAAAGACGGGTTTATGAGCAACGGGACATTCGTTACGCCGGAAAATCTCACGGATTACGAAGTGAGGCTGCAGAAAATCAAAAGCAACCTTACTGTAAGATATTTCGGAGTTCCTGTTATTGGCATCAACAGAAATTCAGAAGGATGGTTTGAGAAATTCATCCCTGCCGACCAGATATTCGAAATTGATAATCTATGGTCTTCCGCATACACAGGCCATGATTCACAGAGATTCAAACTTGAAGCAAAACTGATGTGGGAGCCGATAGAGCCAAACGTATTCACAGAGGAAGACAGCGATTTTATTCTTGATAACAGGGACGAGGACAACAATCTTGTCCATGAAAAGAACGAGAGCATAATACACCCCATAATATACAAAGTCTCCGGAATAGTTTCAGATACAGAAAGGGACGACGCAATACTGGGATACATTAATCAGGAAATAACAATAGAAGAGCTTGATGAAGAAATATGCGTCTATTTCCCCGTTGTCGTCGGCTATTTCAATTATCCTTATACAGCACTGCCAGAACTGACGGAATCCGTCAGAAAGGACCAGGCAGTTGCTCTGCAGGAACGGCTGATAAATTCAGGCATACCGTTCCTTATAGGTCAATGTGAAAATTACATAATAACAGCCTGCGGAGACGGGGATTGCCAGGAAGACGAAACATGCGATCCCGGTGGACCGGGCGGAAGCATTGAATGTCCGGGCAAAGGCCCTCTGCAGCCAGAAATAGACTGCCGCATAACATGCAATTACTGCGGAGATACAATCTGGGACTTGGGATGGGAGGAATGCGACAGCATGGAAGAGAAATACAGTTCATGCAACTATGGGGAGCCTTTCAATATATTGACAGACTGCGGATTGGGTACAAGCGAAGATAACCAATACTGGTGCAACTCCACATGCAATCAGGACGGCGGATGGTGCGGCGATACCATTATCCAGGATGGAAACCAGCCGGGAGACTATCCTCAAAATTACGGAGAGCAATGCGATTTCGGAACGGACATCAACTGCTGCGAGAGCTGCCACTGGGTATGCAGCGAATCTGACTGGGATTCATACGGACCTCTTAAATTCGGCCCGGCAAGCACAGATAACTATGCAATTTTATTCGATGATGAAAGAACAGTTTTTGAACTGCCCGCCTGCCGTATTTTAGGTTCGGGAACAATAGATGCCGAACTGATACAGTCAGATGAGAAATCAGCAATAATATTTGTGACAGACACATCCCAGAGTATAAACGAAGATTTGGCAGCTATAAAAAGAGCCATCAATGATTCGATAGACGCATTGCATATTGCAGCTGATTCGGGTGTTGATATAAATGTGGGATTGGTCAGGTTCTCAAGCACGGTGACCAGCTACCCGATTATTGGTATAGCAGATCAGAATAATGCAGAAACGCTAAAGAATGTGGTTTCTTCTTATTCTGCAGGAGAGTCTACATACACAAAAGACGCCATCACGGAAGCTCGCAATCTGCTGAACTCTTATAAGGCCGCAAACCAGTCTCAAAGCAATATAATTATACTATTAAGCGATGGGCAGCCAACAACAGCTCCAGACCAGAATCCTTCCGGAGTAGCTGGACAGGCAAAAACTACGGACAGAATAGAAATTTACACTATAGCATTTACGACAGAAACTCCCCTGCAGACGGCTATGTGTTTATGGTCAAGCGATAACGGAGCTAACTGTTATACAGACAGATATTCATACACGGGAACGGACGCCTCCACTACATATGAAAAAATCACAAACGACCTCAAAGGACTGCCTCAAGGGGATGTGAACATTACAATAGGCACAACCAAAAGCAGTTTTGACGCGTCGGGGATACTTAATGACATATCGGTCGATTTGTCAGGACTGGCCTGTTCCGACGATAAACAGATTATTGAATTCCTGTCAACAGAATTCAAAGGCCGAGGCTCGATAAAATATTCAGACTTCAGGATAGAATACTGCGATGCATGCAATCCAAATTCCTGAACATGAGCTGATAATCTATTTAATAAATATAAGGAATCCTTGCAAATAATACTATATGCAGTCCAAAGGCCAGATAGAGATTATAGCAATCCTTGTTTTTGTAATAATAGGAGTTCTGGCTGCATATTTCGTGCTTTCTCCGGAGGCAACCGATATTCTTCCCGGAGTCGGACAGACCGAGCAGAGCAAGCTCATCAGGGACTCCGTGATGAACCTTGTCAGGACCGCGACGATAGAAAACATAAACAGGATATACGATAACGGCGGATACCTTGACGGGAGCCAGGTGACGAATGTCGAATACGGCGGTCTGACAGTTCCGGTCTGGCAGGCATGTTCCAACAACATGGCTCCGGATGTTAAGAAGCAGCTTGAAAGCGGAATAAGGTCCTACATAACAGACAACCTTGAGAACAACGAAGACTTCTATGGAAAGGGAGCGGAATTTGATATCAGAAAAATGGTACTTACTGTGAACATCTTTGACGGAAGAGTTGATGTAGATGCAGAGCTTCCGACCAAGGTTGAAGG
>JAFGCI010000003.1 GCA_016932735.1 Candidatus Aenigmatarchaeota archaeon | reverse complement strand
TGTATTATAAAAGACAGTAACCAAAAGACATAAAATGACATAATCTCCCGAGATGCATAATTTTATATAGTAATTCATCAATATATATGCATGTTTGAAAAAAAGGAAAAACGGGTGCTTGAGGACCTGTTTATAAGGGAGAAGCCCGCTCTTATTCTGTTGGCCTTAAAGGCTGCCAAAGGCTCTGTATACGCGACCATCCTGTCGAAAAAATCCGACTGCACATACTCTCATACAATAAAGATTCTTGATGTCTTGAGGAATTACGGACTCGTTACATTCGAGAAGAGGGGGCGCATAAAGATGATCACACTCACCGATGACGGCTGGGACGTGGCTCACAACCTTGAAGCGATCCAGAAGAAGCTGACGCAGATTGAGGACAAGAAAGGAGCCCAGCCGGTTCACAAATCAAAACCGGAATTAGCAGAGCCTGATGTTCAACCGAAAGAATAAACCCCATTTCTTTTATACTTTTTTCTTGCTTTACCCTAACTTATATCCCGGAAATTAAATGTAAGAATCATTAATTTATATACTTCAGTATATACTATAATTTTGCCGGTGTTCATTTCCGAAAATACTTATTTTCGGAAAACCGATAACTATATATATCGTGATGTTAGTAAATTTAGTATTATGGCCCGAAAATTGCCAAGATTCCTGAGTTTTGCCGAAGTTTCTGCCATGTTTGATGAGTCCAAAGTATCTGTCAGAGACAATATGTTGTTAAAATGTATGTTTTACCTTGGAATGAGGAACTCAGAAGTGACAGATCTTCTGGCCGGCGACATTGACATAATAAACGGAAATGTAAAGATAGTCCAGGGAAAGGGTGCAAAAGACCGCTACATTCCGATTCCTACTGTCCAGTTTAAGCAGGAATTGAAGGATTTTATCAGTAATAAAGGTCCGGATGAGAAGGCATTCTACATAAGCGGAAGACAGCTTAGAAATATAGTAAAACGCTATGCAGAGACTGCAAAAATAAGACGTTTTGAAGAGGTTCATCCGCATACACTAAGGCATTCATATGCCACACTTCTTCAAAACCGAGATACTCCGCTTAATATTATACAGAACTTGTTGGGCCACGCGCGTATAGAAACCACTACCATCTACGTTCATATGGGCATAGAAAAGATGAAGGAACACGTCACTAAAGCGTTTGAGAATAATATTGTTTCTTAAAGATATAATTTAGTAATAATATTTAGTTATATTTTTTATTAAATATCTAATATAATTTATATTATATAGAATATAATAAAACACCACAAAAAGTGAGAGTTATTCAAATTTGACTGGTGGCTTAGCCTGTAAAATGAATAAATAAAGGCTCTGCATACTGATTATTAAGTTGAGTTGCTATCGATTATGCAATGTCCATCAATGCACCCATAAGCGCAGTTCTCGATATCAATCCATGATTTGCCGTCCTCCGAACAGTTTTGTAGTCTGTCATTCTGGCATTTCACTGAACCCGGTATACAGATTCTTTCAGGCCGGTTCTCCTTCGTATAAGACACCTTTCTATCTGTCCAGTCCACAATAACAACTATAGATGAGCCGTAATCATTCTCTCTGAAAATGAGCTTATAGTAGACTTTTTCAGATCCTTCCCATGGGCCGATTCCTATGATATCCTCTGCGGTGTCGTCTTCAATAGGTTCGACTGAAACGTTGTATTTTGGATTATTCTTTACGAACTCGCTGACAATAGGGCTTCCAAATGATATTGCCTTGATATCATCGATAAGCGCCGGATGAAAGATGTTATCTTCCGTTGGGGTGTATGTATTCAGCAGAAGTATAACAACAATGAGAATGATACCGATTACGGCAACATAATATTTCATGCTATAATGTTTATTTGTCTCCGAATATATGGTTTTTGGAATATGGAAGGTTTTTAAATCCAAATATTAATTGCGAATTGTGATGTTTGAATGAGGTCAATAAGAGGGGGTCTCTCAGGCAATGTAATAATCATGCCGGATTCGATAACAGCTAATATTTCACAGACGAGTTTGTTCAGTCCTATTTTCTATAAGGTCAGAAGGAAAAAGTATGATCACCGGCATAATGCCGTTGAAATATAGTGAACTGCTGTTCTAAAGTTATGTCGTCCACTATAATCCATTTTTTATATCAGGATATTCTATCTATTGTTATGCTTGAGATAGTCTTTCTGGGAACGGGCTCCGGAATCCCCACAAGAGAAAGGAACCATTCGGCCATATGGCTGCATTATGGCGAAGAGAACATGTTATGGGACTGCGGAGAAGGAACGCAGAGACAGATGCTTTTCTCAGGTATAAATCCAATGAAAATCGATAATATCTTCATTACCCACTGGCACGCTGACCATTGGGCAGGCCTCATCGGATATGTCCAGACAATGAATTTTGAGGGCAGAAAGAGGCCTCTGTACATCCACGGTCCGGAAGCCGAAAGGTTCGTTGCTGATATACTGGATTTAGGTCATTGGGGTCCCGGCTTCAAAGTTATAGCAAAACCCGTCCAGTACGAAAAGGATGAAGAAACCACTATTTATGAAAGCGAGGATTTCATAATTACATCGATTCCTGTCAAGCATACCGTTCCCACGGTTGCTTACTGCTTCAAAGAAAGGGACAGCTGGAACGTCGATGTCGATGGAAAGGGAAAGAGATTCGGCCTAAAAGAAGGCAGGATGATAGGAAATCTCAAAAAGGAAGGATTTCTTGTCATCAAAGACAGGAAAGTCACACTGGAAGACGTTGCAACTGTTAGAAAAGGCGTCAAGGCCGCATATTCCGGGGACACGATGCCCTGCGATAATGTTATTGAAATATCAAAAGATTCGGACCTCATGATAGTCGATTCAACGTTCGTTGAGAACATCGAGGACAGGATGCACGGGACGTTGGAAGAGGTCATCGAAATGGGAAATAAAGCAAATGCCAAAAACATTGCACTGACTCACTTTTCCAGAAGGTATTCAGACCATGACGAAATTGTAAAGGAAGCAAAAAAATACAAGACCAAAGCCAATGTCATCGTTGCCGAAGACATGATGAAGCTTGTTTTCAGAAAGAAAGGATTGGAAATCGGGAAAGTTGGGATGAAAGATTAGTTATTATACAATATCTTTCCGATCTTCTCAAGCTCTTTATATCCGTGAACCTCATTATCAAATAAAGGCACTTCCTTTATCTCGAATTCTTTGAACTTGGTGCGGATTGATTTCAGTTGTTTTTGCTGGTTGTCCCTTCTGGAAGTGCAGAAAGCGCAGTCAGTATTCTCAGGTATTAACTGGTTGACAATGATAGATTTAACCGGTATTTTGTATTGGTTGAGGACATTCAGTGACCTCTCAGATTCGAATATGCTCATCGCCTCCGCTATCGTGACGATGTTGTACTGGGTTTTTTTAGGGTCGCTTAGAAGCGTTCTTGCCTGGACAAGCCTCTCCTTCATAACGTCAAGCTGGTCAACATTCATCTGAGGCTTATCGCCCTGCTCCCCGAAAGGGAGCATTTTCCTGAACATATTGATTGCTCCTGAGAATCTGGCTTTGATTTTGATCATCTTCCCGAGCCACGAGTCAAGGACGTCAGGAAGCGATAAAAGCCTTAAAGTATGGCCTGTCGGTGCCGTATCAAAAACAATTATATCATACTCCTTGGAATTCATGTACTGCATCATTTTATCAAGGGAAGCCATCTCATCTATTCCCGGAGTCATCCCTGCCATGTCGAATGCGTCCTCCATGCCGAACTTGGCGAGCATCTCCATTCCTTCCATGTTGTTTGCGAACTTCTCCTTGTATTCTTCCATAGTCTTCTTAGGGTCTATCTCGACCGCATAAAGGTTCTTTTTCAGCTCCTTTATGTCGCCGCCTATCTTTGTTTCGAAAGAATCCGATAAGGAGTGAGCAGGGTCTGTTGAAATGATTAACGTTTTCTTTCCCAGCTCGGCGAAATGGAGGGCTGAGGCGGATGAGCATGAGCTTTTCCCCACGCCGCCTTTTCCGGAGAAGAAATAGAACTGGGTGTCTTTCTCTTTTCCTGTTACCTTGTTTTTAGCTTTGGCAAGTTTTCCGAGCATAAGAGTATATATGGGGATGGTTGGTTTTATTATTAATTGTCATAGAATTGATTATGGCGAAATCAAAAGATTGTAATACTCTTTCAAGAGAAGAAGAAATATTGCTTATTGAGTATCAAAAAAGCCAAGATTCTGCACAACACTTTGACGGATTGTTTTGGACAGTAACAAGCATACTTCTTGCTGCATCCTTTATTCTGTTGGGTTCTGCCGATAAGCTTTTGCTTCTTCCAGAAATTTATCAGCAAATAATCTATATTTTAGGACTATTACTTATAGCCGTTCTGGAGTTCCTATCATTCGACTTTACGAGATATACAAGAATCAAATATGAAAGATGCAAAGAAATTGAAAAACATTTAGGAATGAAACAGCACAGGAGAACGGTTTTCGTTAAATTTCCAAAATATTTACAGAAACATGTCATGAATATTTTATTTATTCTCATAGTAGGTTTTTGGAGTTATCTTCTTTTTACAACCTTTTTTGAGTCATCATTTGATAGGATTTGCTATGGTATAATAGGAGTTCTAATATTCATAATTTATATGTTGCTTTGTTATGGATTTTTTGATTTAAAGAGACAAAAAACGGAGAATAAAATCTGGAAACCTTAAATAAATAAAAAATGCGCCGATCGGGAATTTCCGACTTTTTATTCCACTTCTGAAAAGAATGGCCCTTGAAATTCAATTTCAAGGCATTGCACTTTAGTGCACATGTCATTTGAACCCGAATCACAGGCTTGGAAGGCTTAACCCAATCATCCGGCACTTTGTGCCTCATTGCTTCCAAACACTCCGAATGAATGTCTGGGTCCTAACCAGATTAGACTATCGGCGCATGTTTAGGATAATATGTTAAAGAAAGTTTAAAAATAAAGGTGCATTCTGGCCTATTTAATTTCAATTCTTGTTCCGGCAGCGGAGGGCTGCCTTATCCGTATTAGAATCCGAACGGATCTTCTTCCTTTTTGCGTGCGGGAGCCTCTGATTCCCCGGAAGGCGGACCGTTCTGGAGGCTTCCCATTATCGCGCTCTTCACTTCGGAAAGCATCTCATTCGTCATCTTCTTCGTCGGAAGAATTGCTTCTAACCCCTGCGGTCCTTCGCTCTCGAATCTCGGTATGACATGAAAATGTAGGTGGCTTATAACCTGTCCCGCGGCTGCCCCGTTGCTTTGGGATATGGAAACGCCGTCTGCCTTCATGCCGTCCTTTGAGGCAACGGCGAGCCTTTTGACGGAAACTATAAGCTCTCTAAGTTCGCTGTCGTTTATCTCAAAGATATCCCCGTAATGGTTCTTCGGTATTACAAGGACGTGTCCGGGATTCCTTGGATTTATGTCCAGGAACGCAAGCGTCGAATTGTCCTCATATACTATCTCTGCCGGAATTTCCTTCTTGATTATCTTACAGAATAAGCAGTTCTGATCATCAACCATCTCATTCACCTCAATTATTAACTGTGTTATAATTGCCTGCCGATGCTTTTAAGAATTATTCTCGGATAACGAAGAGATTATAAATATTTGCTACTAAATAGTTACCTATGAAAAATCCATTCAAAAACGGGATTGTTCATTACCGGCTTATTCATGGGGCAAATGGTAGCTATGATTCTGGTATTCTTATTATTGATTACAAAACTAATACAGTTACCTACAATAATTCACGAATAACCCAAAACGACGAATTCTATGGAGTAATGGGTGCTACAAGCAAACAATTGGAGGATGCTTTTCCATGCCTTACTGATAATAGTTTCATTGAAGATAGACCTCCCAAAATCGTAGGGGATGTAAGGATATTAAAGAATAAAGGTATCGTTTTCAGTTATAAGAACTCAGAAGAGAGAATGACATTGGTAAGAACCATTGATGTAGGAAGCATAAGAAGGCTAAATCTTTTACCAAAGAAGTGATTTTAATGTTAAATAGTAATCACAGTGTAGAATATTTTGAGTTGGTTATAAAAGATCATTCAGATGAATTCCATGGTCATATTTTTGATTCAGGATATCAACCTGTCGGAAAGGGAAACAGGTATCATATAGGCTTACTAAAAAGATATAGAGGCAATCAAAAGCCCCTGGTTCATATATTTAGTAAAGGCGATGAAAATCCGGGATTTCAGTCAGAAAATAAATTAAGGCAATTTATTAGCGAAAATAGACATCTAAGAAGAACTACTTATGGATTAGTTCTGACTTATCTAGGCAGAATTGATCCGGAAAATATAGAAAAACCTGTAGAACTGACTTATGGGAGAATAGGTATTGCACAGAAGATGAACAGAAAATAATATGGGGGATCTGAGATTTGAACTCAGGTCTGAAGCTCCCAAAGCTCCGATGCTACCAAGCTACACCAATCCCCCATCAATTGGAAAGATGCACACTTCGTATGCATCAACCTAAATCATGTGTTGTTGTATTGGTGTATAGTGTAAGTCAAATGTATAACTAATTGATAAGAAAGGGATATAAAAGTTTAGGACTTTATCACGAAAGCTCTTTTAGTTAATATGATTACAAAGACTAAGGGTATTAAGGTGAAAAAGAATATGAAAACTGGAGCTAGACATATGCGGGATATCAATTCCAGATAATCAGGAAATATAGCGGTCTCTATTAAAATATAACCGATGATAATGGGTATAAGAGCGATAAATGTTAATTTATAGATATTCTTTTCGAAATATTCTGGAATTTTGATGGCTAGTCCTTTGAACTTATTGAAAAATACTATAAAAAATATGAGTGTCATATACGAATACAAAACAAAATCAAAGGATATTATACTGGACGGTTTCTGAAAAAATAAACCATATGAAGTCAACCAGCCTATTGTCGATATTACAAAGATAGAACTAAATAGCAAGCTTAATATTAATACATCTAGTTCTTTTTCCAGAACCCCTTCCTTTGTTTTTGTTTCTGTTCTCCAGAAAAATAAATATGCATATCCAAGGACAACTAATAGTGATAAAACAATCAAAGGACCTGTATTTCCTGTAGATAAACCGGCCAGAAAATCGAAAGGTATCATCTAAATCATCCTTTTATCTTCCACTTAGCGCCTTCTTTTCCGTCTTCAAGAACCAAGCCGTTCTCATTGAACTGGTCTCTTATGAAGTCTGAAAGTGCGAAGTTCTTTTCTTTCCTGAGATTTTCCCGGATTTCGACAAGATCGTCAAGTGTCGCTTCTGTTTTATCTGATTTGTATCCCTTTTCCACGAGCCTTTCATAGATGCTCTTTGCTATAGCAGAAGTATCGGCTGAAGCGTCCTCTTTCGGAAGGATGTCAAAGAAGCCGTTTGTGTCATCAAAGAGCTTTTTTGCGGCTTCAAGGACCTGTCCGCTTCTTCTCGATTTCATGTATTTATTCAGGTCTTTAATGAAATTGTAGAATTCGGCTATCGCAAGCGGCGAGTTGAAGTCATCGTCCATTGATTCTATGAGCTTCTCTTTGTGCGATTTTATGTTCAGAATCATTTCCTTGTCTTCATCCTCAAGAATGTTTTCCGGTTTTTTGAGGGCTTCATTGAGCTCATAATAAGCATTGGTTATCCTTTCAAGTGAGTTTTTAGAAGCTTCAAGGCTTTCCGGATTGAAGTCTACAGGACTCCTGTAATGGTTTGAGACAGCGAAAAGGCGGATAACTTCCGGCTTCCACGTCTTGAGTATATCTCTTATTGTTTTGAAATTTCCAAGCGATTTAGACATCTTTTCACCGGAAATGTTGAGGAAACCGGTGTGTATCCAGTAATTGACGAACTTCTTTCCCGAGGCCGACTCGGCCTGCGCTATCTCGCATTCATGATGAGGGAAGATAAGGTCTCTGCCACCTCCGTGTATGTCCAGAGTCGGGCCGAATTCATCGTTGCACATTGATGAGCATTCTATATGCCAGCCGGGCCTCCCCTCACCGAACGGAGCCTCCCATGAAGGCTCTCCGGGCTTTTTGAATTTCCATAAGGCGAAATCGTATGGGTTCTTTTTCTTGTCATTTACATCGACCCTTGAGCCCGCTTTGAGGTCTTCGACGTTCTGGTGGCTGAGCTTCCCGTATTCCGGGAACGAGGATATGTCAAAATAAACACCGTCGTCTGCTATAATATAAGCATTCCCCTTGTCGAGAAGAATCTGTATGTTCTTAATCATAGAAGAAATGCTGTCAGACGCATTCTGGAACCTGCTCATGCTGTTCACATGCAGCCGGTTCATGTCCTCCTTGAACTTGTCGGCGAAATCATGCGCCAGTTCCTTCCAGTTCCTTCCGGACTCGTTAGCACGGTTTATTATCTTGTCATCAATGTCTGTAATGTTCATCAGGTAGAAGACATCAAATCCCCTGAAACGGAGGTATTTGATTATCATGTCGAATGAAATGTAAGTCCTTCCGTGGCCGAGATGGCTGAAGTCGTATGTGGTTGGGCCGCAGACGTACACGTTTAACCTTTTCCCGTTTAACGGGATTAGTTCTTCCTTCTCCTTTGACATGGTATTGAAAAGCCTGACTGTCATAATCAAAACCTTGAAGTATAGTATAGAATAATTTTCAGTTATTTATAAGAATAGAATGCGCGGGCCGGGATTTTCAGTTTGACACGCATAAAATGCGTGTCTTTCCGACGTTTGAACCCGGGTTTCAGGCTTGGCAAGCCTGTGTCCTAGCACCCAACGCCCCTAAAGGCGATTTCCAGGCTAGACTACCCGCGCATGTTAAATATGAAATATAGATTGACCGCTTATAATTATAAAACCAAGCGACAGTTATAATCAGCCGAAAATTGCACCAAAACCCTCTGCCTGGGCATTTTCCTGATCATTTATCAGTTTGAGTATTTTGTCAAATTCGCCTCCGGAAAGCTTTGTGCCCCTTTCACCGATGATTTCTTCTGCTTTTATTATTGCCTCATCGGCTCCGCTCATGTAAAGGTAATACCCTTCCTTATCAGTTAATCCAAGCGAGACATTATCCCTGAAGCTGACCGATTGCCTGTTTACGACATCGTCGCCGTAGATTTCTCTGCTTACTGCGGGATATTGGTCCTTCGGAACGAACATGATAATTTCCATCTAAACCACCTTCCTGTATATATGGATATGACGCACGAGATTCGTGCTCATCTGCTCCTTATGTATTCCTAATAGTTTCATGTTTGTTTTTAAATTAATTTCGCATGGTACGGCTATAACAGCCAGGCAATCCGGCTTCAGAACCCTTTCCATGGATGAGAACGCTTCCTGATAGAGTCTGGACTGCTCGACCTTGCCCATGGAAGCCGAAATACCATAAGGAAGGTCTGTCACTATACCATCAAAATAATTCACAGGAAAGATGTATTCGAGTCTTCTCGAATCGCCTATCCGAAGGTCTCCTTTGATACCGAAATGCTCCAGATTCTGTTTTGTTCCTTTAATAAGGTCTTCCTTGATATCCATTCCATATGGTTTCAAACCAACGATTCCTGCTTCAATGAGAATCGCACCTGTTCCGCAGAATGGGTCGATGACCTTACCAGACTTAACCTTTGCAAAATTTACCATCACTCTGGCGGTTCGGGAACTCATTGTAATAGGACGTCTGAATGGCCTGTTTCCCGGTTCTGTCTTTCTAAATTGTTTTTTGTCTATCTCATAAATCTTCTTTCCAATGTAAACCGTTTGTTCCTCGATGAAGAAATCTATAGAGGTCTTGGGATTTTTGAGGTCGACTGAAGGCTTTATTCCCCTCTTTTCTGACATATCCCAGAAATATCCTGCATATTCTTTCTCAAGCTCTTCTGCCCTTATTTTCGGCTTTGTTTCAGTATAATGGATCCTAACCCTGAAAGGCATCTCTATATCAATATCGATTCCCTCCAGAAATTTCCCCGTTTCATTGAAAGGGCATTTCCCGATAAATTCATGGATGCTGTGGGTCAGAGCCAGCCTCTTACCCATTTTCTCAAGAGTGGGCTTCTCAGCTTCAAAAACGGCTGATTGGCCGTTATTTTCAATCAATTTGCAGTCTTTCGAAAATGTTTCCATGACCGATTTAACCTCGGCTAAAGCGAGTTTAGTGTCTATTCCAAGCAGGTATAACATGATTTTCATGACAATTGATTGTATAATGAAAATAAAAGAATGAACAAATGAAATGTATTTATTTGTTATCACTATATGATAGGTCATGTTTTATTTCGATGTTGTTGGTCCGAAGGGAAATGGTGATAGAAGAGTAATCGTATATTTACCAGATGGCGATATTGCAAATGTCACATTTGAATGGTATGGACAATCCGGACTTTTTAACAAAAAAACCTTCCCCTCATCAGTAACAAGAATCGATTTAACAAAAAGCCGTTATAGTTATCTTCCACCAAACCCACCGGAAGGGGCTAACTGTTATTTGACAGATAAAAAAAGATTTGTCTTTGCTTAGATTTTAAGAAAAGCTGTAATAAAAATCCAAAACGGAGAAGCAGTCGCCAAGTCCTGTGACCTGCTTCGGATTGGGGTTTATCCTTGCCGGAATCATCATAAAATTGTCTTCGGCTATCTTATTCAGACCTGAAAGCGGCAGTTCCTTTGCTTCCATTTTCATGTTTTCATTGATGAAGCCAAGCGATTTGGCTGCAGTCATGTCTACCGCCCTTTCAGCGGCTTCTATGAACTTGTCATTCATTGCTATCGAAAAAGTCGATACGAAATTCGACGTATGAAGGACGACTTTTTCTATATTATTCTTCTCCGAGACCATTTCAAGACCGTCTTTGAGGTTCATTTTATGGGGCTTTATTCCGATTATATCGATTTCTGATTCGTCAAAACCGAGGGAATTGATGGCATTTCTCTTTGTCAGGTATTTGAACGCAAATTCCATCATATTTGTCCCCCTTCCAAGCTCGAGGTGTATCTTGAACATCCTGTCCTCAAGGAGGTCGCCAAGTTCCTTTATCCTGTTTTTGAAGTCTCCGGATACGAGATGGAATCCCGATATCCAGAGAAGGTCAGCCGATTTAAGGCTCCGGAGAAAATCATAATCAAGGACGCATTCTTCGGTAATCTTGTCGTAAGTGAACAGATGCCTGAAGTTTCCATTTTCAACAGCAATATGTTCGTAATCTTCTCCGGATATAATAGAATCTGCCGGGGATATCATACCCTTTGGACCTGCTATCTTAATCCCGCAGTTCTGGAGCTTCTCCAGCATGTCTCTGGTTCTGGCAGGGCATGACATGACTGGAGTTATCCCCGCTTCCGACAGTGCAACGGCAGCGTTCGCCCCGTTGCCCCCGATAGTCTTTACCTTTTCGCGGACGCGCGACAGAAGGAAATCAAATTCATTCTTGCTGATTAAGGTCTCCGTATCCCCGCCGGCAAGAATTATATCCCTGAGATGACTATATTTCCTGCTCCAATCTTCAGTATCGATAGAATTCACGATAGAGTCCCAGTTGTTGAATAATCCTGTGAAAATTTTTTTCATCATACCATCTTAATCTTCGGACAGTTCCTTGTATTTTTTATAGCCATCCTTCATGAGTATCACGCTGGCTATAACCCATATGACCGGAATCGAGAATAAGGCAACGGCCATATAGTTGGCCTCAAGAACCAGCGATTCGTTGGTTATTGCAGTGGATAAGATATTGCTACCGCCCCAAGTGATTGCAATGAAGAACATGAACAGATATCCGGTGCACATCAGCAAAAAGCCAGCGAGCATTTCCAGTATACCCCTCGACCCGTTTCCCATCATTCTGAGGAATATCGTAATCAGGATGACAAAAGGTACAATTACTATTATTATCATTCCGATAAGCAACGTGGGGAGTATTGTAATGATATCCATAATAGATATTTGATGCAGTTTGGTTATATAATTTTAAAGAAAGAAAAAATTATTTGTAGATAAAGTTTGCAATCTTTTCGATAACACTCACTTTCGGTATTTGTTCACCTGTTATATGATGGGAAAGCCTTTTTATCTCTCTTGAGACTTTTGAATTGGGTGCATATGCTGTCATCGGTATCTTCAGTGCAACGGACTCCCTGACCTTCTTATGTTCAGGTATCCTTGCAATGACGGGCGTTTCGAGAACATCTTCCACGACTTTATGGTCTATCTCGAACTTCTCCCCTCTCACCTTATTGAGAATAATGCCGGAGACGGGCCTGTTCAGATTGTCTGCAAGCTTCTTTGCCCTCAGCGCATCAGCTATTGCGGGTGTATGCGGATTTGTCACAACAAGTACCTCGTCTGAGGCTTCTATGGCCGCCCTGACTTCATTATCTATCCCTGCAGCTGCATCAATAAGTATGAAATCTTTCCTTCCGACAAGGTCTGAAAGCGCGTGCTTAAGCCTCTTCGGATTGACTTCTATATCGCTTAATGAGGCAGGTATTATGTCGAATCCCAGATAATGGTTGTATGTCGCATGCGAGACAGGGACATCGCCTTTCAGTACATGATTCAGTGCAAACGGATAGAAGTCGGAAAGCCCGAGATGCAGTCCAAGATTAGCGCCTGAAAGGTTGCCATCGATTACTGCAACGCTTTTACCCATTGAAGAAAGATGAGCGCCAAGATTTGATACGAGAGTTGTCTTTCCGACACCGCCTTTACCAGAAACAACAGAGATTATTCTTGTCATGAATATGATTTGTTCCCGTTGTTTAAATATCATACGGGTTTTATAGATATCAAGTAGGTAATTTCGATGAAGCTATTGATGATCGGCTGGGGTCTTCCGCAGAATACTTCAGGCGGGATGGACACTTATTGCAGGAACATCTGTGCAGAAATGTCAAAAGAACATGAGGTCTATCTCACGATACCGAAGTTCAATCTTCCGGACGAGATTGAAGACATGGGCAATGTGTGCCTGGTTCCGATAGATTCTGAAAAGAAAAAAGACATGGTTGAAACGGTTCTTGAATATAACAAAAAGATTGTGGAAGCGTTTTCTGAAGAAGTCTTTGATATCGTTCACGTAAATGACTGGCTCGGCGTGATGGCCGCCAACAGGCTTAAGGAATGCGTCAAGACGCCTTTCGTTTTTACAATACATTCTCTCGAGTACATGAGGCGCGGAACTGACAGGAGAGAAAAATGCGACCTTGATTTTCTTGAACATATGGGCATCCGGAATTCCGATGCCATAATAACAGTAAGCAAACTTATGAAAAAAGAAATTGCGGAAAAATTCGACGTTAAGCCGGAGAAAATACATGCTGTCCATAACGGTTTTTTAGTTCCGGAAACCCCGGGAGATTCCGGATATATCAGAAAGAAACATAAAACCGGGAACGATAGGATTGTACTTTACATCGGAAGACTTCAGAAGCAGAAAGGAGTCGAGTATTTCATAAAGGCTGCCGGGGAAATCCTGAAAGAAAGGCAGGACACGACATTCGTCATTGCCGGTTTTGGGATATTCGAGAAATCCCTGAAAAAATTCTCGGATATGATGAAGCTCGGGAATAAGACGGTTTTCGCGGGAAAGATAGCAAACGAGGAGCTTCTCCCCTATTATGCTTCGGCCGATGTTTTCGTTTCGCCGTCACTGTGGGAGCCATTCGGCCTGACAATCACCGAAGCAATGTCGCAGAAGGTTCCCGTCGTTGCAACTGACATGGCCGGAGCGGTCGAGTATATGGAGGACGGAAAAGATGTCATCAGGGTGAAGGCAAGAAGCTCCGATGCTATAGCATCGGCTGTTATAAAGCTTCTTA
Source organism: Candidatus Aenigmatarchaeota archaeon (assembly GCA_016932735.1). Classification (GTDB taxonomy): domain Archaea; phylum Aenigmatarchaeota; class Aenigmatarchaeia; order QMZP01; family QMZT01; genus JAADIF01. The sequence goes on along the minus strand of JAFGCI010000003.1, from coordinate 64,756 downwards.
ATGATGAGAAACTCGCAAAAGAAATCGGTAACAAAGGATTCGAATACTGCAAGAAAAATTTTTCATGGAAAAAATGTGCAGAGAAAACGCTGGAAGTGTACAAATCAATTCAAGGTTTGAACTTGAACCTGTAATCGTCTATCTTCCTGTCTCCCATCAGGACGACTATGCATTCATGTTCTGCATTTGATTCCGGGGAGAACGTGACCTGATATTTTCCTTTCTCAGCTTTGGAAACAAAAGTATCGGAGACTCCTTTTCTGTGGGTGTATATGCCCTTGTCCGCCTCTTCAAATGTATCAGCGGGCAGATAGATCGTCTCGAGGCCGTCCGGCGCCTTTATAATTATGGAAATTTCCCCGTCAGTAAGGTTGTCTTTATCGTCCTTGAGAAGGACTTCTATCTTCTGGAGTTTCCCGACTTTCGTGACAGAATGTTCGACTTTCATATCCTTCGCCTTATAATCTGTAACGGATTCCGCTTTATTAAATTTATCCAAGCGGACATACTGTTTCATTATAGTGGGCGACATACCCTTTTAGAATTTAGTCGTTCACTATATTTCACTGACATTTTCAATTTTATTATGTCAGTGATTATAATTGGTTTTAATGCATATATAATATTGAAGAGAATTATATTTTATGAACTGTCCGAAATGCAATGGGGAGACATATATCTCTGACGAAGAATTTTCCGCAGTGGCTGAGAAGGTTCAGCCGCCGAAACTCGTTGTGAAGGCTACTTTTGTCTGCAAGTCATGTTACGAGAAGTTCACAAGGGTCATGGTTTATAACCTTGATGCAAAAACCGACGGAATGACAGGGACAGGCACGATGAACAGGATTCTTGGCGAGCTGAACTTCCCCGAACAGTCCACACATGTTGATCAGGACGTCTTCAACGAGCTAAGCAGCATAGACCCGATGAAAAGCGACGAGAATTCAAGGACGGCGGAATCCGGCGGAAGGCCTGACAGGCTGAGGTTTACCGACCTGTAAGCCGGATTGCTTACCCTCATTGCGGTAAGATTTCAGAATTAACAGTTTTTATTAACTTACTGTGTTAATACGGCTCTTTCTTTATCTTAATCAGGTATCCTATGACATTTGCCAGAAGGTGGAACAACGGTGTTACAATCAAAAGGACTATCGCCCATTCTGCCTTGATATCGGCTATAAGGAAAGTGAAAAACAATGCACCGACAAGAAAGTCTACCTGGTCGAGCAATGGGGCGGGTTCTCCTCTTTTCAAGTCCATTCTTCTTTTAACGAAACTTCCGACCATATCGCCAGCAAGCGCACCGAAGCCTAACAGGAATCCGAGGACTGGCGTCATGTAGATTATTCTCAAAACCACCGGCGACATATCCCACGGGATATAAGGTGTTATAAGCATCTGGATCAGCCCCACAACCAGAGCCATTACACAACCGCCGATGAAGCCTTTGACGGTCTTCCCGTCGCCAAATATCCTTTTTCCGTCCTTAAGCCTCCGGCCGCCGTCAATGGGGACTTTCCCTTTGAAAAGCGGCGCAAATCCATTTGCTGCATAGGCAGGAAGAATAAACCATATAGCCTCTATGAAATAGAACAAGACAAGACCGTATTCCATAAAACCAACTAACAATATATAATTCGATTTATTTAATAAAGTTAGAAAGCATCCCGCTAAAGCCAATATAATTAAGCGGGATATCCGAAATAAGATCCTTTAGGCTGTGCCTAAAGATTTCCAAACGATGGGCTGGTAGATCAGTCCGGTAAAGCCCTTCTTTCCGAGAGCTGACGCTTCTGAAAAGAAGCCCTTTAGGGGAAGAAGAATGCGGACTATGGATATTAGATCGCTGCGTTCGCAACGCAGAGGCCCGGGGTTCAAAACCGAGAGAAGCTAAAGGAGCTTGCGCTTCCGTGCTTCCCTAAGGTATTACTCATCATGAAAACGACGAGTGAAAAAAGTGAAATTCCCCGCCAGTCCATTATCTTTTATAAAACTATTTAGTAGTAAAACAATTATGACAAACGTCTTTGAACTGCCCACGTATGAGGAGTGTCCTGACCTTCGGGATTTCGTTTTTCCTGAGAGAATAGAAAGGATTGTCCTATATCATGGTACATCTACAAAGTTCAGAAAGAAGATAATCAAAGAAGGGCTCAGGCCAAGCAGGGAAACCGGCAACTATGTGCAGGGCATCGCATTCACGGACGGCGACAGGGTATATCTTGGAAGAGAAGTTGCTGCAAGAGCAAAAGCCGACGAGACAATCCAGACTTTCGGGGGAAGGATAATAGTTGTAAAAGCCATAGTCGATGCGAAGGGGCTTGTCATAGACGACAAGGTCCTGAGGTTCAAATACGTCTCCGACTGGAAGGAAAGCATGAGGCACTTTGATACCTGTGCATACATGGGAACAATAAAGGATGTTGGGATTATTGGATGAAGGGGTTTGGCAGTCTATAACAAAAACTAAGAAACCAATGATTAACCTTTTAATTTTTCCTTCCATCACTTTATTATGGATGTTGGTTCTATCAATGGATTTTATGAAGAATTGATTGAAGAAATAGGAGAAAGAAGAATACTCTTTGATTATCCTATTGGCAAGAAGTCCAATGTATCGGAGAAAATACCCTTGGTAAGGGAAATATACCAAGAGAATATATCAAAGCTTAATCATTGCCAAACAAATGAAACTATAAAGGTAGACGGATACTTGGAAAGGAATAACAATAAGATAGATATCAATTTACTTAAGAAATGGGAAAAAGCACATGATATAAGCTTTCATGCCGGGTGCAAAATATACAATTATTACGCCGAATCTTCCTTTTTAGATATGCAAGTTTTTATTGTATGTAACAGCAGTCTAACACCTTCTACAGAGATGCCGAATGAATTAGTTTTGACTAGACTGTCTGGTTTAGGATTAAAATCACTAGACTACAAGCAATATTTCTTGTTAAAGGAGTTTAACCCGACTGTTATAAAACCACCCAAAACATTACCACCCTTTCCATTAATGCCACTAAAGCGTATAATAAAATCTTTTGCTGAAATTAGTACACTTAGCAATAATGATGAACATATAGTTAATTCACTGATTTCTCCTTATGTTGGTACAAATTTTACCCTTAAAACAGATGGTATTGGGTGTTCCTATGTACAGGATAAGGGAATAAGTGATGATTTGAATATAATTCATAAAGCACTTAATAATACTGAAATAGGTCTGCCTTTATCCAATTTTGGTATCATCAATTTCCTAAAAGAAGACCTCGTTAATATAGAAAGACAAAGAGCCCGAAATAATAAGCTTAGAACAATTTCTTGGAATATGGCATCGGATTCTATCGATAACATCATACATTCAGAATTCAAATACAATAACGATAATGAGATTATAGGTATAGAGAACGTAAGAGATTTAGATTTCAATATTCAACTCCAAAATTCCCTTTTATATTATAATATCAAGGATAAGAAAATAAACGAAAAAGAATTTCGTGCAATCCATTCAGATGTTCTAGAAAAAATATACGAACTCTATGGCAGTGATAGAAGCAATGTTCTACAATACATGGATGAAAAAAATCTAGATATACATATAGGAAGAATGCAATCATTCTTCACGGCTTTCTTTCAAGACGATATAGATAAAATTAAGAAAGAGATTATTGACTCAACCACAAGGAATTTTGATAGTGTATTAGCCTATGAGGACACGAAACATTCCTATTCAGAGAACCCAGAAATAGCTTCTCATAGGAGTGAGTTTGAAAAGAAAACATACCCACGGGTAAGATTAGCTTTCATAAATGCCAATGGTGATAAGAATACATTTATAGAGGAATTGGGAAGGTTATTGGGCTGGTCTGAGAAAAAGGCTCTCGAAGAATTTACACGTCTTTATAATGGTGGTTATATTTACCCAATAAATACGGAAGAAACTAAGTTCAGATGGTATAATGAAAGTGAATGGACGTTTAAAAAATGAAACGCCTCACAGCTAAAGTTTATGTTTATTCACTTATTCTTATAAACCAAACACATCATATTAGCATAAGACATTTACAAGGTATTTACTATGCAGATAATACTCGACAAGACCAAAGGCGGATACGCTCAGGATGAAGAGACTCTCGACAAGCTCAGGAAGAACTTCTTCGGAAAGGAAGAGCAGGGCTTGATATGGCTTGAGCCCGAGGAGTTCCTCTATCTTATCCAGTTCCAGAATGCGAAAGCAGTCGATGTGAAAGGTAAGGAACTGACCTTCACCGATGTGATGGTTCATTTCTCCAAAAAGGAGGATCGGCTCTTCACCAAATACAATGCTTACAGGGACTGGAGAGACCGCGGTCTCATCGTCAGACGCCTTACCAACGTAAGGAGCAAGCATGAGGGGAAGACTTTCAAGAAGTATCCTTCGAAAAAGCTCCAGACAAAAAAGCTTGAGGCGACAGCTTATTGGTTTTCTGACTCTCTTTATTCAATCCTTGACAGTGATGAGCTCGGAAAATGGTTCTTCGAGGAGTTCTGGATTGGTCAGTACGGAATCTACAAGCAGGGAAGAGGAGACACTTCCAAACTGAGCTTTCTTGAGACGGTCTTTGTCGCAAAGCACTTCGGGGTAAAGCTCATTGACGCCAAAACGAAGAAAGCGACTACCCCCGAGAAGGTCCTTAATGCCGCCATAAAGAAGAGAGAGTATACCAAAGAACTGTATGATATTTATGAGGACTGGAGGCTTCAGTCCTATGTCGTTAAGACCGGCTTTAAGTTCGGGACGCACTTTCGGATATATTTCCCCGGCGCAAGCCCGGTCAAGGAAGACAACTGGATACACTCCAAGCACGTTCTTCATGTCTTCCCCAAAGACCAGAAGCTCCTTATTTCGGAATGGTCAAGAGCCGTCCGTGTTGCGCACGGCGTCAAGAAGACATTCATTCTCGGTATTCCTGAGATGACCGAGAAGGATTACATAAATTATCATGTCGATTTTGTCGCCTACAGAAGGAAGAAGGAAGGCGGAATATTCGTCCGCGAGACTCCGAAAGATAAGCCCAGATACCTTCTTGCAGTCGTTTCAGAAGATGAGCATATCGGAGGAGTGGAACTTGCATCTCTTCTGAAGATGGCAAAGGAAATGGGATTGTCATTGATGCTTTCAATTACAGACAGGGAAACATCAATCACTTACTATGTTCTAAAGCAGATAGTACTTCCCGGCTCTAAATATGAATACTACGAGATAGAATGGATTAAGCCGTAGACTGGAAAGATGCACACTTCGTGCACATCAAATAAGAAAATGAAATTAAATTGATGGGGATAAATTATCCCCCGAATAAACTCGAGAACCAGCTTATTATCGCGTCAATGAATGAAGGGCTCACGCATTTTCCGCTGACGCAGACATTGCTTGAGCATTCGTGATGGTTATCGCATGCGTCAGTTCCTGATTTCTGCTCTTTTAGCTGGTGGTCTATGTCGCAGTACTGCGTTCCTCTCCGGAATCCTATTGGTAGGCATGCGCTTTCATATGAACAGCCGCTGCATGATGTTGTATCTCCTTCATCTATACATGCTCCCTTCTCGCATCCATTGGGACATTCGTATCTCAGCGAGCTGACCGTTCCTTCTTTAGTGCAGACGCCTTCCTGAAGCACCCGGCCATTGGTGTCGCATATGTCAGAGAAGAACGAGCCTCCCGGGCCTATCGCTGTTCCCGGTATGAAGTAGTTCGGCCCTGCATCAGAATCTGTGCAGATTACATCTGGCCCCTCCTGGCATTTGCAATGGCAGCTGCCCTCAACATAGCCGTTCGGGCAGTACATCTGGCAGTAATATTCACAGCAGTCCACATCGCATACTTCGTTCTCTTCGCATATTCCGTTTCCGCATTCGCCGCTTATGCATTTTCCGTCGCTGCACCCGTTCTTGCATACCTCGCAGCCGCCGGTGCCTATCCATGAGCATTGCGATTCTTCAGTGCCCGGATTAAGGCATTGCGGATACTTTGCTTTGATGCAGGCAGAATCGCCTGAGCAGTACCTGTTCTTCTCGCCTTCTCCGCAGTCAGAATCTGAATTGCATTTCGAAGTAAGTAGAGCAACGCATGCCCCGTCTTTGCATCCATTCGGACAGGAATATATGCTTGATTCGATGCCACTCCTTCCGCAGAAGTATTCTTCCACTTTATAACAGAACGGCTCTGAACAGGGGCCGTTTATCTGGCATTCCCCGATGCATTCTATACATGTATCCGTCTTGACCTTTCCGGAGCCGGATTTCGTGGTTCCCTGCCTATGATAATTCTTTCCATTGTCGGAATCATAGCATGTTTCATATGGAGGGGTGCATTCACCCCATACGCTGAAGCTGTTGACACCGCATTTTCCCGTTTCCTTTGAACAATGTCCCTTGCATGTATCTTCAGCTTCCTGTTGCCATTCGCTGTATGATTTGCATCTTAAGGAGATTTTAATCGACGTTCCTGCTACTTCCTCGACGGTCATGTATCCTGTCGTAACATCGTTGGAAACCAGAATGGGTTCCTCTGTCGATGGTATTGCTAAATCCTCTGAAGAGTATCCGATGCCATCATAGCAAGACCATTTGGCGTAATAGTAATATTTCTCTTCTGATCTTATGCATTTAGGCGGAAGCCTGCATCCGTTCTCATCAAACCCACCGTCTATGATTTTTCCGTCTTTGCAGAAATCAGGACCAGGTGGTGTATATTGTGGACATTCTATTTTGACACATTCGTATATGGGCTTACATTCATCAGTGCAGCCTCCGAATGTGGCTTTGGTACCTTCTTCACAAGCTATCGCCTGGCAAAGCCCGTTTATACAGCACGAGCTTCCCATTTCATAACATTCATCTGTTTTAACACATTCCCATTGAGGGCTGCAGCTGTCAGTGCATCCTTTGAATACGGGCTTGGAACCAGCCACACAATCTAATGCCACAGACTGGCAGATATCTCCTTTGCAACATGAACTTCCTTTTGCATAGCATTCTGTCTCTTCTTTTATGCATGCCCCGTCTTTGCATGAATAACCTTCAGGACATTCAAAACTATTCCACACTATTTCATTATTCTCGCAATATTTTTCTGTTATAGTCCCATCGCTGTTGCAGTGATCGCTTAATGATTGAGAACCTTTCTTTGCGGTACCCTTCTCATATAAGTTCTTTCCGCCGTCAGAATCTATACATATTTCAGAACTACAGTCTTGGGGACATATATTTGCTGTTTCCGGACAGGGGCACCCTGTTCCCTGGCATACAATCTCCTGACAAATACCATCGCCGCATTTATCTATACATGTTGAATCAGAATAACAATCTTCCTTGCAGTTACATCCGTTTTCCCAATCTTCACAAATTCCATTACCGCAATCAGAGCATATAGGATATGCACCAATAGGATAAGCACATATTCCATCATTTCCTACGGGAGAGTTTGATATTTCGTCAAGCCCTTCACAACATTGGATAGCAACTCCAGAATGTTCTCCTGCCTGAGCGCATTCTACACCGTGAACGTAATTCTGTCCGCATTCGCCGCGATAGAATGCCCACTGTTCGCAACTATTTTTATCAGGGAAAATGCACATTTCCCCAGCAAGCTGATATCCCATCTCTTCACAGTATGTGGATGCCGGATTTGGCAGAGCGGATGCTATACCTGAAATTAAAACCAAAGTTATTCCAAAAACAAATATATTTTTCATAAATTCACCCCAAAATCCCTCTGATATAGTTTTGGATACCGACTATATTTATAGTTAGTGGAATTTTTTTGGTAAGATACGTAGAACTAAATTCAGCAAATCATATAAGCGACCTTACCCATATTCTAAACATGAGTTCGCTATCCAATCCCAAGATGCTGAAGTATGATATAGGAAACTCCATGCGATTTCTTGAAAGCTTTCCGGAGGACTGCAGATTCGCTTTTGAAGAGGCAGTAAAAATATTTTCAGGAAAGAAGCTCGATAAACATTATAAAAAATATGCGATATACGGCATGGGCGGCTCGGGTATAAGCGCCAACATAATACAGGGAATGTTTCCTGACACGGATATCAGGGTCTTCAAGGATTACAATCTGCCGAAATATGTGGATCATGAATATTTCTGCATAGCTATCAGCTATTCAGGAAACACAGAAGAAACAATAGCTTTGCTTGAGGAAACAAAGAAGAGGAACCTCAAATATCTTGCAATCGCTTCAGACGGTGTCATCGGGAATATGGAGGTTCAGGAGGGATGCTATCTTGTGAAAGTACCGGCTAAAATAGTCCCGAGATTCAGCATAAGCCATATGTTCTTTTCCCTTCTGGGATTCTTCCATGCAACAGGCTTCCATGACTTCGACAACGATATGAAAGAAGCCTTTTCTGTCCTTGAGGATTTCAAGAAGGATATCATATTCTCAAACGACAAGCATAATCCTGCAAAAGAGATTGCATGCAGCCTCAATGGCGACATTCCGGTAGTTTACGGGTTCGGTCCTTTTTCTGCTGTTGCAATGAGAGCCAAAGAACAGTTCAACGAGAATTCCAAGGTTCCGTCATTCTACGAGATTATGCCTAATGCAGACCATAATGCGATTGAAGGCTGGCTCATGAAGAAGCTTTCAGGAAGGATTACCGTGATAATAATCAGAGACAAGGAATCCGAGTCAATGGAGATGAATGCAAGGCTTGACCTTACAAGGGACGCAATCAAGAAGTCTGCATCAAGCGTTATAGAGTTACGCCCGGTAGGGAAAAGCCTCCTCGCAAAAATATTCTCGCTGATTTATCTCATAGATTATGTGAGTTTTTATCTCGGCCTTCTTAACGGCATAGACCCTGCAAGCATTGATAATATAGAAGAGCTGAAGAAATCTTTGAAGGAAAGATATAGTAAGAAATAATTTTTCTAAACGCTTTTATTTAACTTACGTCATATTTAATCACATGGATTCTAAGCTGCTGAAACAGGTACAGAAGTTATGCGAGCCGATTATAAAGCTCGCGCCGGGAGTTATGTCTGTCTGGATTTTCGGTTCTGCGACAAGAAAGACTTTCATCCCGTCAAAGTCCGACATTGATGTGATGGTCCTTATTGATGATACAAAGGAGCTCGATGAAAATTTCTTCGCGGCCGTTGACAGGGCTACACGCGACATAACTGATGAAGGCAAGAAGAAGAATGTAAAGATACATTTCCAGCAGCCTAAGATGCTGACTCTCTGGTGGGCTCTGGTAAAGCACGGCGAGCCGTGGGCTATCACCTCTATCAAGGATGTGGAGATAATCTACGATGAGTCCGGATACATCAAATTAATGCATATGCTTAACGAAGAGGGAAAGCTATTCGGCGCCAATGAAAAGGCAGAGAAGCTTCTTGACAGGGCGGTCAAACGCCTTGAGGAGAACAGGTTCATCTATCTGAGCGACCTGTCTTATGAAATATTATTATTGATGCTGGATTCGGCGCGTTCCATATTGATGTATTACAACATATTCCCCGCGGACCCCGAAACAGCGATTACGGAATTGTACAGGGTTTTTGAGCAGCGCGAATTGAATCCTCAGGTGCTGGCAATTTTTGAGGAGTACAACGACCTCTATAACAAGATAAGCAAAGGACACCTCTCCCAGATGGTCGGTAAAGACATTGATACATGGATAGGAAAGGCAAGGGTTTTCATATCGTTCATGGGCGAGTTCATAGTTGACCTGGAAAATGAGAGGATAGAAAAGGAGCTTGCAAAAGCATATGACAAGACTGTCCAGCTGTGCGAGAAGGCTCTCAGGACGACTACCGACCAGATACCTTCGGCAGACGGCGATAAGTTCTCCATGTTCAAGAAGCATTTCATAGACACAGGGAAAGTGAGCAAAGGCCACCTTGAAACCCTGAAAAATCTTTACGAGTTCAATCATATGGACCCTGAAAAGAGAAAGAAGAACAAAGACAAGGACAAGGAGAAATACCTTGGAATGGTTTATATCAAGAGCCTTGAACTGGCTATAGAGGACGTTACGGGCAAATGAGGTAAATTCATGGAAGACAAAAAACAGCTTGAGGAAGGGCCTAAATATGAGGGCCAGAAGGAGCCTCCCAAAATGAGCAAGAACGCCAAGGCCATCAAGGAATTCACAGATTTGATAATGAAGGACCACAAAGACATAATCAAGTCGATGTGGATATTCTCGGTGGAAGACATTTCAAAATCAAAGGACTTTACTGTTATACTTCTTCTGAATGACCTTGAACATGAATACAAGCTGGGCGATGTGGCCAAGACTGTAAAAGAGGCTAAGAAGATAGCCCTTGACAAATATGAAATAAACCTTCATGCAGGCTATTACAAGGTCACTGAATACTTTGAGAAGATAATGGAGAACGACCTTGATGTGTTTAATGAGCTGAAAAATTCGATACCGGTATATGATCCAAGCGGATTCTTCCGCCCCCTTAAAAAGCTCCTTGAGAAGGGCGAGATTCTCGGGACAAAGGAATCCCTGATGAGGCTTGGCGACGGCATAACGGCAAGATTCCGGACAATCCATTCGCTGAAGCTTAACGTTCTTGAGAACCTTTTCAATGCTGTTGTGGATTCCGGACAGGCTTTGCTTATATCGAAGAAATATCCAATACCCCTGCAGACTCAGGTCCCGGAGATGCTGGAAACCCTGACAAAGAATGACGGCATAATAGAAAAGAGGTATGTGAAATACTGCAAGGATGTCATTAGTGTTTACAAGGATGTCGAGCATGAAGACAAGAAGGATATACGCGGATGGGAGCTTGATATCCTTTCAAAGAAGGCCGGCGATTTTGTCCAGAGGGTCGTCGAGATAATGGAAAAGGACTCGCTTCAGAATCTTCCGCGAGTCCCCCAGGAAGAGCCGCAGCCTCAACAGGAGCCTCCGAAAAAGTGATTCCATGAAGCCGGAACAATCTACCAACCTGAAGGAATTCATAATTGGCGCTGTATTGGTTATAGTGACTTTTTTTGTAATCCTCGCGCTTGGATATTTCGAGGGAAACAGCCTTTACATAGGCGTAACTCTTTTTGTCTGTGCCGTTGCCATTGTTGTCGCATATTTCATTGGATATCACCACGGCGGCAAGAAAAAGAAAACTGATGCAAAGACTCTTGTGAGAGAAGTTTAAGAATGCCCGGGGTTAAATCTCAATCTCTAACAATTTGTATTTTATTATAACCTTATAGCCTGCTTTCTTTATGTTATGAAAAGCGCTCATGTCAATCTTCCTGCTTGGCTTTCCCCAAGTTTTCATGAATTCCTTTATACCGAACTCGATTGCCATGACGGCGCTCTTTATCTCAAGTATTATCTTCTTTTCCCTGATGCATATTGAAGCGACGTCCTTTTTCTGAAGAGTTATTGTAAAACATATATCCCCATCTGAAAACTGTGAGAGAAGAGAACTCCAGAAAGCCATTAGAACACCATATCTCCGGATTAAATGAAAAAAAGATTTGGAATGTTTTTATTTTTTCTTTTTCTTTTCTGCAATCGGGATTACCGTGAATTCGATTGCGCCGTCAAGCCTGACTTCCGTTCCCTGCACCCTGAACTTGACGCCTGCCAGATTTATCTTAGCCTTCGCTTCCTTGCCCTCAATTATCTTCATGAAAGTAAGGATAAGGTCTTCCTTGTTTTTAACTAATTCTTCTAAAACTCCCATCAAAATCACATCCTCCATTTTATGGCTGAAAGCCGTATCTGATATTTATTAGGCCGTTTTCATATATAAAATACGGTGGGATTTTGGAGAAGATTGTGTTAGGCAAGGATGAAAGCGACCTGAAAAAATACGGCGATAAGGGAACCGCCCTGATTGGCCGCCACATAGTCGGAACCGGCGATGACGCGCATCTGACAAATTATGTTCATGTTGATGTAACAAGGCCCCACGTGATTCTGGTCTGCGGCAAGAGGGGAACAGGCAAGAGCTACAGCGCGGGAACATTTGTCGAGGAAATAGCCAGGCTGCCCGATGACATCAGGAAAAACCTTGCCGTCCTGATGATAGACACGATGGGCATATACTGGTCAATGAAGACCCCCAATGAAAGGGACGCAGAGCTTCTAAAGACGTGGGGTCTCAAGCCTGAGGCTCTTGATGCAAAGCTCTTCGTTCCGCAGGCATTCAAAAAAGAATATGAGGATTCCGGCGTTGATGTCGATTCGACATTCAGCTTCTCGCCAACGGATTTAACAGCGACAGACTGGATAATAACGTTCGGATTCTCCCCGATAGATGAGCACGGAATCGCCATAGAAAGGATAATCAAAAAAGTCAGGAAGAACATGGGAAACAAGTACCGGATTGATGATATAATAGAGGAAATAAATGCCGACGAAAGAACGGACAAGAAGATAAGGGATTCCCTTGCAAATAGGTTCTCAGCAGCCGAGGAGTGGGGAATCTTTTCCGAAGAGGGGCTTTCCGTGGAAGACCTTCTTGCCCCCGGGCAGATATCCATCCTTGATATTTCACACTTTACAAGGACTTCGGGAGCATGGTCTGTAAGGAGCCTTGTCGTTGGCCTGCTATCTTCAAAGATATTCCAGGAAAGGCTTATGGCAAGGAAGAAGGAAGAATACGGCCTTATGACCGGAGCTATGAAAAAGACAATCCCAATGGTATGGATAATGATGGACGAGGCTCACCAGTTCCTTCCGGCAGAGGGAGAAACGGCTGCATCGGGAGCTCTGCTAACGCTTGTAAAAGAGGGAAGAGAGCCCGGAATCTCATTATTATTCATTACACAGATGCCGAATAAACTTCATCCTGATGCACTTTCACAGTCTGATCTTATTATGTCGCACAGGCTGACCTCTGCAAAAGATATCAATGCACTAAGTTCTATCATGCAGACATACATGCTTGGAGACATACAGGATTATATCAACGACCTTCCCAGAATGAAGGGCGCGGCGATAATGCTTGATGACAATTCTGAAAGGATTTATCCCATACAGGCCCGTCCGAGATTGTCATGGCACGCCGGCGGTTCCCCGTGTGCAATAAAGGAGAAGGGGCTTCTTGGAGACGATGACGAGTAGAAATAGAATTACAGCTAAAACCAATATAATCAAGCTGTCTTTCCGAAATTTAGAACGACAGCTAAAGCCAATGTGGTCAAGCTGTCTTTCCAAATAATGATATAAACGGGTTGCAATAATAATTTACTATGCTGGAATCCATTCTGAATTTCAAGGAGATTTCTAAGAATCCTCATCTGGCTTTTATATGGTCCTTTATCATAACATGCGTCGCAATTTTTATCAGCCTGCAGCTCTCTTATGAAATTCATATCGGCTCAGGACAGATATTCAGCCTTACCGGCATATTCTCTGTCGTTTTCACTGTTATCCCGCTCGTCTATCTCATGACATACGCGCTTAAGAGAGAGGAAAAGATTGAGGAAGATGAAATCAGGCACCACTACACGGAAAAGAACATACTTGAAAGGCATTTATATGATATACTTTTCTTCCTCTTCACATTCCTCGGGATAACAATGGGATATGCGTTGTTTTCATTCATTCTTCCCGAAAGCGTCTTCCAGATACAATTGCTAAAGATAAGCGAGCTTCAGGGCTCGATATCCGGACAACTTCTAATAAAGAACACATCAATGTTTTCAGAGTTTTTCACGGGAGCAATTACCGCCAATCCGTCGGCGGCCTTTTACACGATTTTCATAAACAACTTGAAGGTTCTTGGTTTCGCCTTTGTATTCTCTCTCTTGTATGGGTGCGGTGCTGTCTTCATAATAGTCTGGAACGCATCAATACTTGGTGTCTATATAGGATTCCTGGCGGAAAATATTACCCACATACCGGTTGTCGCGCTGTCCTTCCTTCCGCACGGGCTTCCTGAAATCGGGGGATATCTCTTCGCCGGGATGGCTGGAGGGATATTGTCGGCTTCCCTGATAAGGAGACACAGCATGGAAATAACGAAGAAGATATTTTTAGACTGCCTTATACTGCTCTGTGTCGGTGTTTTCCTTATTCTGGCAGCTGCAGGCATTGAAGCCTTTTTATGAATTATTTCAACACTTCATTTATTTTTCGTATATGTTTAATGAAATTGGACTGATATTCAGGGGAACATATATCAATTTTTTTGCCGTTATCTCGGGAAATCTGCCTACGCTTATTTCTTGCTAAGTATTCAGTAGTTCTTTCAGCTATTTCATATGCATCCCTGTAATCAGGAACAACAAGCAAACCTTCTTTTTTTAGAATCTCAAGCCCTTCTTTCAGACCAATCTTACCTGACAAGCCCTTCCTATTCAAATGACTTTGGACCTGAAGACCTGTGACGGTGCTGCATTTCTCTATCTCTTCAAGAAAACTCACATTTCTCTTATTTCCTGAACCTATCGAATCCCCAAAAGAAACAATATATTTATCAAAAGGTAGATCGCAATTTACGTGTATAAATCCCAATTCTAAATCGTTTCCCCTTTGGAAAATACGCAGATTATGACGGAGAAGATTGGGTAAATCTTCTACAGTATAATCGACCTCTCCCGTTCTTGATACCTTTCCTGCCGGATAAATAATAGCACTCTCTTTTTTATTTCCTAAATCGGCTATGATACTTTTCATTTCTATTTCCTTATCTGTTCTCCAATACGGAGAATCATCTCTTGTTGTGGGAAAAAAACCAGCCCCGTTGATAAGAAGATATAATAACTTATGTTTTATGAGATTCCATTGATAAAATTTTTGATTTCTATAAATCTTTCCTTCATTGTTTTTCTCTCGCGGATGCCATAAATCGTCTTTAATTACAAATCCGGGTGGATAAATGCTATTTTTAGAGAAGGCTGTTAATAATGCAATAGAATCTCCGACAAAATCCATATGATTTGCAAAATATATTGTTGGATCTCCATAATTCTTCTTTTCCGCACCTTCTGGAAATAATACATCCACTTTCTTCTCATATACTAATCCTGCTGCATATGAAGCAGCCGCCCGTAAGATGTTCATATTTTCACTTATAATTTCATTAGAGTAGTGAATCGTTAAATTAAAGAAATAAATTCATTTAAAGAGAAAATAGACATGCTTATAAACCTTTATATAGTTAATTATAGAGATAATAACAATTCATAACAAAATGCTATAGACCAATGACTAAGGAGGGATGAATATGGCAGCAGCTTTTGTGAAGTATGAAGTTCCAAAGGAACTCACAGACAAGATTTATGAAGCAATCCAGATGGCAAACTCGACCGGGAAGGTCAGGAAAGGCGTCAACGAGGCCACGAAAAGCGTTGAGAGAGGAATCTCAAAGCTTGTCATAATGGCAGAAGACGTGACACCTGAAGAGATACTTATGCACATTCCGGTAATCTGCGATGAGAAAAAGATTGCATTCACTTACGTTCCGTCCAAGGCAGAGCTTGGAAAAGCGGCCGGACTGGAAGTATCGACAGGCGCTGTATCGATAGACGAGGAAGGAAGCGCAAAGAAGAATGTTTCCGACATCGTTTCAAAGATATCGGCCCTGAAGAAATAGATAAACAGCCAAGGCTGTGTTACGCAACTCAAATTCAATAAAGCGGAAAAATAAAGATTAATGGTGTGATGATTTATGGCATATCCGGCAGAAATCCTGCAGGTCATGGAAAGGATAGGACTTAAAGGCGTTACAAGAGTCAGATGCAAGATTCTTGAAGGGCCTGACACAGGCAAAGTCCTCACAAGGAACGTTTCCGGACCCTGCGTAAAGGGAGATGTAATAATAGTCAAGGAAACTGAAATGGAGTCAGTCGGCTCTATGGGAAGGAGAGGTAGATAAGATGAAATGCTCATTCTGCAATGAAACAATATCCAAAACTGCAGGGAAGATGTTCGTGAAAACGGACGGGACAATCTTCTACTTCTGCTCTTCCAAGTGCCAGAACAACTACAAGCTCAAGAGAAACCCGAAGAACATAGGCTGGGTAAGAAAGAAACAGACTTCAGGGAAGGAAACAGCAAAGAAAACAGAGAAGAAGTAAAATTCTCTTCTTTTCATTTATTTCTATTTTCTGCAAAAATGGTAAGCACAATTTCTACATTGTTCTATCTTATCGTATACATGTTTTCTGAATTCAGTCTTGAGATTTGTCGCGCCATAAGCAAGGGCTTCGATGCATCCTGCCTTCTCCCCAAGAAGGCAGTCCCTGCATACTCCTCTTTTCATATATTCTTCCCATCTTTTCACATCGAAAGGGGTTTCCCTGATATTTGCGCCTGTAACCATCGTGGCAAAATCCATGGCATCCTTTGCATATATATGCGGATTATCCTTTTTGCTTGAGCCTCTTCTTATTTTCAATGCTGTGTTAAGTTCTGGTCCCACGGCATAAACTTTCCCGGATTCGGTTTCTACCTGCCGGCTGTTCAGATAATCTGGCTCTGAAAACCGGAAACCTCTTACGCCTTCGGGAAAAACTGCCACATGAACCCCATTATAGCAGTCTCTGAAAAGGAATTCGCCCGAAGCTCTTCCTATAGTGCCGGAATCCAATAAGGATGCGTTTGCCCTGAGAGCTTCAACGCCCTCGCTGTTTGCAACGAAATCCAGGTCTTCGCTTCTCGGCCTCAGCATCTTGAAACCGCTTATCTGTGGAAGGACTGAGCCTCCCCCTATAAGCAGGATGTTTCCCGGAGAAACCATGCAGTGTTCGCTTGCGACCTGTAATAATTCGTTTTCCGAATAGCGTCCCGGCGGTTTTCCTTTAATCATTGAATCAGGATTATATTATTTTAACTATTTATAAGTATTGACTATTTTCATTACATTCTTTTCCTGCTCAGCCTGTAAGCAACAACTATACCCAGCACAAAGAACAATATCATCAGAATAAACAAGGCAGCCAGAATCGTTGCCTGGCCTTTCAGGGTGAATACTTCAAAAGGAAGTAACAGAAGGAGTGAAAAATAGCACCAGAAGAATATAGTAGAGCAGAACCTTATGTTATGTTTCATGTATCTTTTGAAAAGCTCTTTATCACTGAGATTGAAATCCTTCAGGTAATCGTTCCTGAATCCGTGAAGATTCTCGTCCTTATCTCTTAGCCGAGGTATAAGCCTTTCCAAGACCTTTACTATAAGATTTCCAAACCAGAACCCGAATCTGACGAAATATACATCCGGTTTTTTCATATCACATCATCGGGCTAAGAGCAATCGATTCAGGCGTGACCCTGATAACCATGAAGTTCTTTTTCCCTATTACTATGTTCTTAATCTTCTTCGGATAGAAGACGTTCATAGCATAGCCCTGATAGCCCGAACTCTCCATGTAGCTAATCGAAAATACATCGGGATTCGGCATCCCGCAATAAACAAAGCCAACAGAACTGAAAGTCCCTGTTTTAATCTTTGCTTTCTGCCCGGCAGAGACTGTTATTTCGGTTGTCATGGTTAATATAGTAAAAAGGAGACTTATTAGAATTATGTTTTAGTATATTTTAGTATATATTAGTCGATTATGCTAAACCATTATATGATGCTTCTCCTACCCATACATGCTTACAATTTCCACATCCGTATTCAGATATATCTCTAATATAATGACAAGAAAATGCATGGTCTTCGGTTCTATATGTGAATATTCTTTCACTCTTACATCTGGGACATGAACTACCGTTAAAAGTAGTATCTATTTTAGATAAATCTAGAGTATTTTCCATACTTAAATCACCTCTAAAAATATAAATAATATTTAAGACTTATAAATCACCCCCCCCCCCTTCACAGGTATACAAACTATAAATGCAATCTTTGGATAGAACGTAGCTAACCAACACATAGTATCGCACAGCGAGTGCATGCCTTAGGTCAAAGACCTAAGGATATCAAACCATTACCCAATATCACAATTAATTATCCAATTAAAGGTCATTCCTTCTGACGTAAATAACAAGTCCTGCAATCAGAAGAACCATGATGAAAAGGGAATAATAGAAACCGAATGGGTCAGAAATAAACGGCATCCAAGAAAAATTCATGCCGTAGATTCCGGATATGAGTGTCGGGACGACGAAGATTACGGCAAGGACTGTAAGCTTTTTCATCGTCACGTTCATGACATTCGATATCGATGAGTGATAAAGGTTCATGCTGTTGTTGATAAGTTCTTTGTACGTTGATGTCATGTCTATAAGCTGCAGGACGTCGCTGTAAAGGTCGTCGAAGTTATCTATGTCGTCCTCGCTCATGTTGGGCAGATACCCCCTCTTCACAAGCATAAGGACTTCCTTGTTCGCAAGAAGAGCCCTGCTGAAATATACGAGCGTCTTTTTATGCCTCAGGATTTCCTGGATATGATCGTCCCTTGGATTCTTGAATATCTCGGCGTTAAGCTCCTCTATACGGTCGTCAATCTGATTAAGCGTCTTCAGATAATCCTTGTTTATCGTGTCAAGCATGCTGTATATGAAAAAATACCTGTTCGTTATAAGCTTCTTCCGGAAGCCGTTCTTCGTCTTATCAAAGTTTTTCTCGAATGTATCAAGGGCTTTCAGGCCCGTCTTATGGATGCTCATGACCACATTCTGTTTTATGAATAAACCGAATGATGAGGTCTCCATTTCCGTCCCCTCTATGAAGGGCACGGTATAGATTATGGATATGTAATCGTCCTCGACCTCGACCCTTGCATGCTCTTCCTCATCAAGATAATCGATAATATAATCCATATCCATGTCAAGGGTCTTTGCAATTGAATTTCTTTCCTCGATGCTCGGATTCTCGCCGTCTATCCATATGACGTTCCTGCTTTTCATGTCAACTTTCTGGATTGAGTCTATCTCCTTCTTCCCCGTTTCCTGATAGCTAGCGACCTTTATCATACCACTTTAGATTGAGGGGAGTGATTTATAAGTCTTAAAGAAACATACGCAAACCGGATTCCGGTTTTATTTATTAACTTTGACAGAAAAAGAATATCTTATGGTTGTAATAGCTGTGACGGGCAAGAGAGGTTCCGGAAAGGACACCTTTGCAGGCTATCTGAAAGATAATTACGGATTCATAATATTGGGGTTCTCAAAGGACGGCATCTTTCCTTTGGTTGAGGAAAGAGGGCTTGAAATTACAAGGGAGAATCTCATCAACGTTGCAATGGAAACCAGAAAAGAAAAAGGCAACGACATCTTTGCCAGAATACTCTGCGAAAAGATATCAGATGGAAACTACTGCGTTACCGGAATGAGATTCAAAGAAGAACTTGACTGCATGAAAAACAAGTTCGGGGATGATTTTATCCTAGTTTCGATAATATGCAATGCAAAGAAAAGGTATGAAAGGGTCATAAACCGTGGAGACAAGGGCGAATCCGGGATGTCCTTTGAGGAGTTCATGAAAGTTGAAGAGAATGTGACTGAAAAAGCGATTGATGGGATAATTAACTCTGCTGATTATTTCATTGATAATAATACGTCTATCGATAATTTCCATGAAAATGCTGAAACTTTTTACAGAGAATTATAGAGTGCTTTTAAAACCGCTTTCCAAGAATCATGTATGGGAAGAAGAGGAAGGCCCAGCGAATATGGAACTTATGTGAATTTTAAGTACCTTTTACCTATTTCTCCTTCGGAAACATATAGTTTCCTGAGGGGGACAAAATTGTATTTACATAATTCATCAAATGGGGCAGTATCATTCTTCAAGGGAAAATCCTATCTACGCGTCCGTGACGGATCAGATTTCAATGATGGGGGATTAATATCGGCGGCATTGGTCAAACACGAACCTGTCAGTGTCAGATATAGAAAGACGCTTCTTGACTGCTGGTCGTTCTCAACAAAGGAAGCGGAATTCGCGAGGGAATTATTGAATCGTTTGAAGTTATATACGGATTTTGCCGGATTTGTCTTTTCCCAAACTAACGGATTCCCTGAACTCTTTTGTATAAATGACAGGAATGGTGCAGGATTTACCCCGTATATGCATGCAGTTCCCTTAATCGGGTCTTTAAGAACAGAAAAGGAGAAAGTAATCAGATTAGAGCCTGAAGCCACGTTAAGTCTTGTTGTAAGTTAATGTCCCCGCCGGGAATTTCAATTGGAGACGGTTTCCTGTCTCCCACACTTTATGCGTGGGTTACCAATGTTTGAACCCGGGTCTCGAGCTCGAGAGGCTCGAATCCTTGACCGGTCTAGACTACAGGGACATCATTTGGAACTCCTTTGGCTGGCGCCAAAGGCATTCTGCTTTCACGAAATCTTGGGATTTCATCCTAAAGCATGTAACTAAATACGTGTTTCAAAATATAAATATATTAAAGGGTGCGAAACCCAATTATTTGCCATGGGACAGAATTATAAGAAATATGCTCAGGTATCGAACAGGATGAGAAAAACTTCGAGGAATGACAGGAAATCGCTTCTTGATGCATCCGATAACAGATGCCAGCGATGCGGAATGTCCGTTCGCGGCATGCCGACCCAGATTGTATATAAGAACTCCGATTCCACGGATAAGAGACAGTCAAATGTTATGATTGTATGCATGACATGCTATGATGAGATGAACAAAAGACCGAAAACAGAAAAGGTCGCCAAGCCGGAGACTCCTCAAAAGAAACCGATAAAACCAGAAGAGAAGCCAAAAGAAAAGGTCTGGTGGAAGTTCTGGAACTTCTAATTGGTTCCCATGTTCTTGCTTTTTATGAGATTCATCACTACCAATAATTCAGTCCCATCCATCATGTTCAAAGGCTTTTTGGAGACATACAAAGTTCCGGAAAGCTCCGTTGGCTGTATCTTTTGTTCTCCATGAATATTGGGCTCTTCAGAGAACAGTGTAATATATCCATGGTCATTAGTCAGGGAGTATACCAATGGTCTTGAATCGCGTTCTTTGATATATCCTTTTCTCACAAATCCCAGATTTCCGAGAAAAACAGGAACATGAGAAGGATTTAAATCAGCATCATGTGTCATTCTATAAAATCTATTCAGAACTTCGTATGGGAAAGCTCCAAGATTCGTCCCCACTTGAACTGCTCCGCGAACCATAATTTCCGGATATGTATGGAAAACTTAAATTCTGAACAATCCACTTATTCTTATGAAGCAGGTCTTTGTAATCAGGACGAACCTTAAGATGGGAAAAGGGAAGATTGCGGCACAGGTGGCCCATGCGGCGATAGAGCTCTACAAGAAGGCTTCCCGTGAAGAGATAGATGAATGGGAGAGGGAAGGCTCCAAGAAGGTCGTCCTTAAAGTCTCAGGTCTCGAAGAGATGGAACAGATCAGGAACCAGTGCCATTCGCAGAAGATAAAGACCTGCTATATACACGATGCAGGCCATACGCAGGTCGAGGCTGGCTCGCTTACCGTCCTCGGAATAGGACCTGTGGAAGATGAGAAAATAGACAGGATTACCGGCCATCTGAAGATGGTTTAGAAATCCTTTTTTTTGCATCCTGAAACAGTGCGGGGGGTGGGATCTTCGGCTCCTGCTGAAGAGGCTTCGCTTCAGCGATTGCATTCGAACCCGCGAACACACTAAGTGAACAGGTCTTGAGCATCGACATCACCGGCGCCTTAAACACCTCAAAGCTCAAAATCTTTTTTGACGCATATAAAATATGCGTCTTTCCATATGATGATTCTGTCGCCTATAGTCCACTTCTGGCCGCTGAACGGCCGTGTGTTTGACCACTTGGCTACCCCCGCACGCGGATAATAAACATATTAATACTACTCTAATTTAAGTATTAACAGAAATCAGTCTTCAACAGAAGAAATTGTTCTCATATCGCCTTTCATTCTCTGGACCTGCTTGTAAACGCCCCTGACATACTCTTCAAGTTCCTTTGTATCTTCTGTCGGGCTCATCGCAACTCCCTGAGATCTTATCAGTGAACCATCTAATTGCAGAAGCGTGTAATTGAATTTATCCAGGGCTCCCTGTGCCATCTGCATACCGTTCTTGAGCTCCTTCTCCATTTCGGAAAGGGCTTCCATGGCATCCCTCAGCGTAAGGGCCAGCGATTTCAGGCTTTGTATCTGTTTGGCTATCTCCTGATATCTCTCTATCTTAATGAAAAGAGAAGGCGTGCTTGGCTGCGGTTCCGGTTGCGGGGGCGGTCGTATCTGTGCCGGAGGTCTTATTTGCGGAGGTCCTCTCGGCGGTCCCTGCACCGGCTGCCTGGGCGGACCTTGTGGTATTTGAGAAGGTTGCATAGGTCTTCCCGAATTATCAACTATATCCCTGATTTCCTTTATCTTCTGGATATCTTCTTTCCTGTTAGAACTTGATCCCCCAAAAAGTTTCATCTTTCCACCAGATAGATATTATTTGATTCCCC
Organism: Candidatus Aenigmatarchaeota archaeon; assembly: GCA_016932735.1. Lineage (GTDB taxonomy): Archaea > Aenigmatarchaeota > Aenigmatarchaeia > QMZP01 > QMZT01 > JAADIF01. The sequence continues at coordinate 42,379 of JAFGCI010000003.1, read as the reverse complement.
ACCAATAAAAATGTCACTATTAGTTATTTGTATATTTTTCTATAAATGCTTAAAAGCATCTATCCCAATTAATATGACATGTGGGGCTATGAGGTAGCCTGGTATCCTGGCGGGCTCCAGTAACCAATAAAGGAATTTATTGGAGTTATGAGGGTATGTTGAGGGAAAACCTCCAAGTTAACCCTATGACAATAAGAAGATACCCGTATACCTGGGTTCGAAAGGGATTCTATCCCCGAATGTCCCAGTGGCCCCACTTTTATATTTTCTTTTAACAAAATGATACCATGCATCATTTAATTTATCCTGATTTTTTCAAGAAGATGAGAAGAGGGCCCCAGATAATTACCATTAAGGATATGGCCATCATATCGGCAATGACCGGTGTCTGCAGCGGTTTCCGGATCGTTGATGCCGGTTCTGGCTCGGGTTTTCTTGCGGCATATCTTGGCAATCTTGTAAAGCCGGAAGGATCTGTAATAAGCTATGAAATAAGGAAAGAGCATGCAGAGATTGCATTGAAGAATATACTGAAAGCCGGTCTCGGGAAGTTCGTGACAATAAAGAACAAGGACATATTCGAAGGCATCGATGAAAAGGATTTGGACCTTATAACCCTTGACATGCCGGAAACTTTCAAAGCTGTGAAAATCGCTTTCGATGCACTGAAGCCCGGCGGGTGGGTGGTCTCATACGTTCCCAGCATCGAGCAGATGAGAGAATTTGTTCTCGAATGCAAAAAATCAGGATTTGAAAATATTGAAAGCTTCGAGAATATTATGCGCGCAATTGAAGTGAAGTCCCTTGGAACGCACCCCCAGAATAAAGGCGTCTTCCATACAGGCTACATCAGTTTTGCAAGAAAGAAAGGATAGTTAATTAACCTTTAACTTCTTTTACAGACATGAGAGTCAATGTATTCATAATGCCTGATATGGACCTTATTTTCTTTGTAATTAACTCGCCAACACTCTCTACGCTCTCTGATTTCAGTTGCATGATAATATCCCAAGGTCCGGTCACCATGTAGATGCACTCGACTTCAGGCAATTTTTTGAGCTCTTCTGTAACGTCTGTTTTTATTTCATTTCTCAATTCCTTGTTGCATGAACTGCATCTGACATGACTCGGCATCAATGAAACACATACAAAGGCTGTTACAGCAGAGCCTAGTTTTTTGTTGTCGAGTACCGCCTTATAGCCTTTGATAACGCCCGTCTTCTCCATCTTCTTTATTTTTGAATAAACCGTTGTTACCGGGCTGTTAATGGCCTTTGAGATGTTTTTGACAGGCATCTTGCAATCCGACTTAAGCATCTGAAGAATTTTCTTGTCCTTTTCATCCATTCGCAATGTCTCTTTTTTCATAGGAAATACTATAATACTGTAAATTTATAAAGCTTTTTCGTAATATTTACGATTGCTTTACCCATGAAAATGTAAAAAACAAATATTCTGGTAATCTGAAAAAGTTAAATGCTTAAAAGATTTTGAACCTATGGTTTTAGTAAGGTTCTTTTTATGGTTGAGAGACAGACTGCAAGAAAGGTCAGGGTTAAGGATATTGTCAATGGGAGATGGGTAAAAAAGGAAGGAATGGTTCCTAGTTATGCCGTCACTTTCTACAGCGAGAAGGTTTCCAGGGTCGAGCTTGTCGGGACCGTTGTCGCTTCATTCACCTCGGAGAATGAGAACTTCCGCACAATAACGATAGACGACTCGACGGAGACAGTCCGCATAAAGGCTTTCAAACCGCTCGAATCAAATTCAAAAGACCAGTCAGAAGCCAACAGGATTGAGAAGGCGATGAAATCATTCGATATCCTGAACAAGGTAAAGACCGGAGACCTCATAAGCATTGTAGGGAGGCTGAAAGAATACAACGAGGAAATATATGTAATGCCGGAACTGATAAGGAAGATAACACATAAAGAAGAGCTTGTGCACAGGTTAGAGACTGCGGAAAAAATAGCAGGGGTCAAGAAAACCGGAGAGATTATAAGCAAGCTGAGGGAGAAATATCAGGACGAGAACAATATTGTTGAATACATTAAGAGGACTTATCCGGACATAAAGGACTACTGGATAAGCCTTTCGCTAAACAAGTCTGAAGAGCCGGGAGACGACCGCCTCGAGCTCAGGAAGCAGATTATGAAGATAATCGAAGTCTCGCAAGACGGCATCAAATACACGGAACTCCTCTCGAAAATAAAGGGCCACGACACCGATATAGAAGCCGTCATTAACGACCTTCTTAATGAAGGCGTATGCTATGAGCCCATGCCTGGGATAATTAAAAAGATATAAATAGACTACTTATAAGTGGTATTTATAAATTATAGAATCAAATCAATATAATGGGTAGACAATCTATCACCGTGCATGATTTATCAGAAGTTCAGTCATATGTAGATAAGCTGGGGTCGTCGAATCCGGCTGAGCATTATTCTGTCAGATCGGCGGAGTCTGTAATGAAGAGAGGATACGGACTCTGCATTGAAAAGGCTCTTGTTGCCGCATATCTTGCCGAACAGCTCGGCCACAAGCCAAGAATTTTAAGTCTTGCATCGAGCAGAGATATCATTGAAAGCCAATCAGGTGAGATTCAGAGGCCCGCCCATTCCGTTTTTGTATACGGAAACCCTGAAACGGGATACGGGACTATAGGAAACAGCACTTTAGGAAGCATAGGACCCGGTATAAGATCTGAAAAGAACATACCCAGGTCTTACAGTAAGAGGATCAAGGACATTTTCGGTTATAATATGGACGAATGGTATATTTTCAATCTTAATGAGGATCTGTTCAGCCATATAGATTGGAGATTTTCTGGAGAAGAAATAACAAAACTTAACAAGCTTATGAATAAAGTCAGGCACCGCCCTGTATGGGATTGACTGGTTCAATAAATGTTTATAAAAATTAAGGAGGAAAGCGTGTATAAGGTGATTCGTATGGAAGGAAGAATTTTTTGCGGAGGCTCTTTAGCTATATCCGGTAAATACTGTAATGGTATGGGCATTGAAAAATTGCCAAGAAACTGTTACAGGTTACAGCCCGATGTTCTTTTGCTTGCCGGCGTATCTGAAACTGACATCGGTCCGGCTGCTATTAGAAAAGTAGAATGCTATCTGCGAGAAAACGAGCATTTATGATTTTTTATTTTTCCATACTTTGTTTATTCTTTGGAAAGCGCTCAAATTCGAAAGAATTGCAAGCAATGCTATTATGTAAACAAGTAATTGTATACTGAATGCAGCAAGCACGATTCCTAAGAATAGTATCATCATTCTTTCAGCTCTTTCAAGGATTCCGCCCTTCAGTTCATCTTTTATCAGTTCCTTCTCCTTGGCGGCGGATTTTGCATATGTAGTCATCATGGCTCCGAACAGATAAATGAAGAGCCACGCCTGGAAAGGCAGCCACAAGCCCTGAAGAGGGACGAAGAACAGCCCGAATATTATGAGGAATTCGACATATCTGTCAATTATCGTATCAAGATAAGCTCCCTTCTTGCTGACTTTTCCAGTTGTTCGGGCCACACAGCCATCAACCACATCCAAAAAGGCTGTTATTATGATTATGACAGCGGCCTCAATGAAATTCATCGTCATTACAGAATAGAAAGCAGCGAAGCCCAGTATCAGTGAAACAATCGTCCACTGGTTCGGGGAAAGACCTAATTTTGCGAAGTTCTTGCCTATTAAATCCTCATACTTTTTGAACCTTCCCCTTTTCCCGTAGAACATATAGATTATTGGTGAAGGTCGTTTTTTAAGCCTTTTATGAAAATATCGATTATGGAGTTCGGATTTGGAGATTTTGAGACAGTAACTGACAATATAGAAATAAAGAAAGCAAAAAAATTTGACAGGGGCTGGAGCGTCGGGGACGGAGGCAGCATACACAGCATACCTATCGCGGTTGATAATATGATTGTCTTCGGCTCGGCCGACAAGTATGTTTATGCAATAGATGCTGCAACCGGAAGCGAAATATGGAAATACAGGACAGACGGACAGATATTCGCCAGCTCTCCTGCATATTCAAACGGAAGAGTCTTCATAGGCTCATATGACGGCTTCTTATATTCTATTAATGCAAGTGATGGAACTATTCACTGGAAGTTCAGGACGGGCGGAAAGGTTTCAGGATGCTTTCCGGCAATTTCAGATGGCATCGTCTATTTCGGCTCGCAGGACGGTTTTCTTTACGCCCTCGAAGAGAAGACTGGGAATTGTTTATGGAAGTTCAAGACGGGTGCAGAAATAAGCGTCCCTGTTACCGTCTACGAGGATAAGGCATTCATTGGTTCTTATGACGGCTATTTCTACGCTCTTGATAAAAAGACCGGTCATCTCGTCTGGAGATTCAAGACGGGCGGCGAGATATTCAATGAGACCCCATTCAATGTTTATAATGATATAATATATGTCGCATCAAACGATAATTTCCTTTATGCACTGAAAGCCGAAACAGGCAAGGAATTATGGAGGTTCAAGACCGGAAAATACGGCAATTCGTGTTCCGCTATTATGTATAAAGATGTTTTGTACCATCAGAGCCGTGACGGGATATTATATGCGATAACAATGAACGGCCACGAGATATGGAGATTTCAGGCAGGAAGCCTTCTCGGGGTCGCGCCGAGAATATACGATGAAAGAATTTACATGGGAAGCGAGGAAGGGTATTTATTCTGTCTCGACCTGAACGGAAACGAGCTCTGGAGATTCAGAACCAATGCGGCTGCATGGAACCCTCCGCTGAAAATTGGGAACGTTCTTTATTTCACTTCAATGGACTGCCACCTGTATGCAATTGATATCAATACTAACGAAGAAATCTGGAGAGTTGGAACAAGCTCGCAGGTCATATCGGATATAGACGCTCCTTATGCGGCATGGGAGGCAGAGATAAAGAAGAGCGCTGATACGATAGAAACAATATCTGTAGAAGAAAAGTACTCAGCCGCCTTCCAGAACATAAACCTTAGCGACTACACACAATCGGAATACTCGACAAAAAGCGAATATGCGCATAAGAGCGAGTACGCTACCGAACTTATATCATTTACTGATTTTATTATGCCCGCAGGCTCTGCAGATATTCTTCAATCTCAGGCAATTTTTCATGTCTCATGAGGCATGGCCCGAAACCGAATTTTTCGTAAATATCTTTAAGGATTTTATCCTCAATTTCATTCATCTTTTTAAGTGCATCAACAGCATTACTGACTGTCTTAACATTGTTTCTGATGTTGAATTCCAGTCCTTCCAGAAGATATCCGCAGGGTCTCGCATTCCCGTAAAGGTCAAAAGTAATCCCTCCGGGCTCGGCGGATAATTTCTTCCCGCTGGCATATCCTCCTATATAACCGCATGTTCCGCAAAGATTCCTGGATGACGGGCCCTTAGTGGTTGACCATCTCTGGGACAGAAGCTCGAGCCTTCTTATATCTCCTATAGCCGGTGCAATCAGGCTCTTATTCTTTTCAGCACTTCCGGTCATCATCGGAGATGTGCATAAGAATGCAGCATTGCATTTTTCCGCGAATTCCTTCATGTCCTCAATTTTCCCCTCGTTCGCTATGGAAAGGACCATTGTTATGGCAAACTGGGACACTATCCCATGATCTGTTATTTCAATTCTTCTCGCATTCCTCTCTGCCCAGTATCTGGAATTTTCAATAACGCCTTCGAACGAGCCGGGAACACGTATAGTCTTTTCATATGTGTATTTGTCCAGGGAATTGATATTAATTATAAAAACAACGTCGTCATTAAGCCTGTCAAATGAATTCAGAATGTCTTTGGTAAGCAGACGTCCGTTAGAGAATATTGTAACCCCGATTCCATGCTCGCCTGCAATCTTTGTAATCTCTAACATATAATCAAGGTTTTCTCCATAAAGCGGTTCCCCGTCTCCCATAGTCACGATTCTTTTCCCGCCAAGCTTCCTGAACGCTGGTATTATTTTTGAAAAATCTTCTTTACTTAAAGTCGAATCTCCGGCCCGCATTCTGCCTCTTTCCCAGTTGCTGCAGAATATACAATTATTATTGCATACGCGCTTGCCGTTTTTGGTGACCCCCAAAAGGCATATTGTCATATAAGAAAACGGACCCGTTTCTTCTCCTTTCATCTGATAATAAGAAGGGGTTCCCTTAATTATAAATTTCTGGGCACTTCCGTTCTTTGCAGTAGACATGTCATTAAAGTTATATACTGTCTTTTTAAACTTTTGCTATTTACAATGGACAATAATATGCTTATTTATAATTCGACAAAAAAACAGACCTGAAATATGGTAATTTTATAAATTTTCAATGTATTGGTAATGATATGACATATAAACTGGATTTACGGGACAAAAGAATAATTTATGAACTGGATACCAATTCAAGAAAGTCCCTCTCTGATATATCAAAGAAGCTCGGGATGAGCAAGCAGGTCGTCGCCTATAGGGTTCAAAGACTTCTTGATAATAATATAATTCAGAAATTCCTTATGGTTATTGATGTGGCTAAACTTGGTTATACACCTTACAAAATACTTTTAAGGCTCCGTAATGTCAATCGGGAAAAGGAAAGCGAAATAGTCGAGTTCCTCAGGAATCACCCGTTTGTAGAATGGTTATCCTCCACAGACGGGAACTTCGATATGAACTTCAATATATTAGCAGAAAGTGCATTGCATCTTTATAATCAATTAAAGGACCTTGAAGCCAGATTTGGGGATTACATCGCTGAAATGGATACAAATGTTATGGTTCTTGCCAGTTTCTATCCAAGAGACTATATGATTCAAGAGAAAAGACAGCAAAGAGTTTTCAAAGCGGAAAATCCTGTCACCTTCGGTTCTAAACCGGAGACCTTCCTGCTCGACGAGACTGATAAAAGCATATTAAGCATTCTCGCTTCTGATGCAAGGACAACAACCACTGAAATATCAGAGAAACTGAAAATTTCAAGAAATACAGTAAAATCCAGAATAAAACAGATGGAAAAAAGCAACGTGATTCAGGGTTATACTATTGTGCTGAATAATGAAAAACTGGAACAGATGCATTATAAGATACTTATCACATTGCATCACCTGTCCAAGGAAAGGGCAGAATCACTGGACTGGTTCATCGCTAGGCACCCTAACATATGGTTCTCGAATAAGAGCATCGGAAATTTTGATATAGAAGCTAATATAGAAGTTAAGAATGCCGCCCAGTTCAGGGAAATAATACTCGAGTTCAAGGAGAAATTCTCGGATATAATTACGAACTATAATGTGCTTCAGATGTACAGAATAAACAAATTTCATTTCTACCCTATGGCCAAGATAGAACATAGGAATAATGATCAGCCTTTTAACTATTAATCCGATAATTTCAACATGGACTTCTCTTTTTCGTTTGATGATTTTGGCACGGTTTCGGAAGATTTTGAGATAGTAAAGATAAAGAGACATGAACGCGGATGGAAGTTCGGAAGAGGCGGAAGCATACTCTGCCGCGCGCTTGTTCTGAATGGGCTGATATATTTCGGGGCTCTCGACGGGATTTTATATTGTCTGGATCCGGAGAAAAGGGACTACAAATGGACGTTTAAGACCGGTGACAGGATAGTCAATTCACCTGCGAATTTTGAAAACCTTATAATAATACCCTCTTATGACGGAAGGGTTTATGCAGTCGATTCTGAAAGCGGTAAAGAAGTCTGGCAGTATAATGAAGGCTCGGAAATGATTGCAAAGCCGACAGTCTTTGAAGGAAAAGTTTATCTGACAGCGAGAAACGGTTTCCTTGCTGAGCTTGATGCAAAAACCGGTGAAGAGATAAAGAAGAAGAATTTCGGTTCCGAACTTTCTTCATGCCCTCTGGTAAAGGACGATGTTATCATATTCGGCTCGCAGGATAGCAACCTTTACTGTCTCAGAAGATCGGATTTCACTGAATTATGGAGATTCAAGACAGGAAACGAGATTTTCAATCTTTTGGAATTTCCCGAAAAAGACGGCATCGTATTATTCGCGTCAATGGATAGCTATCTTTATGCGGTCCGGATTTCCGACGGGAAGGAAGTATGGAGATTCAGAACAGGCAAATACGGAAACACAACATCTGCTGTCATCAAGGATGACATTGTCTACTATGGGTCAAGGGACCATGTGTTCTACGCGATAGACTTCGGAACAGGACGCGAGATATGGCGATTCCATACAAACGGGACGGTTGGAGGAGCCGCTGTAGCTGAATTCTACAGGAACCTGATATTCATTGACAGTGGTGGAGAACTGTTCGCGCTCACGAAAGCGGGTGAGGAAGTCTGGAGACATTCCACCCAATATGACATCAGTGGCTCGACGCCGGTAATACACAAAGAAAAGCTTTACATGGGAATGTGGGACTGCTACTTTTATTGTCTAGACCCGGAAACAGGAGTAGAGTTTTACCGGATACAGACCAGTACATTGGAAACGGCATATCTCCCGCCTGCAAACGAAGCTTTTGAGGCCAGAGTAAGAAAGCACGTAGAAGAGGAAGACTGGACAGGAACAGATGAAGACAAATATACTTCACAGAATATTGACATGTCTTCTGATGTTTATAGCATGAAATCGGAGTACGCTCATAAGAGCGAATACAAAACAAGTTCAGAGTATAAGTGATTTAATGGATTTTGATGGATTCGATTTCGGAATAAACGAGATGGAACTTAAGAAGGTCAGGAAATTCGACAGAGTCTTCCGGATAAAGGGCGGGGGAAGCATATACAGTATTCCGCTCGTTATAGATGATATTGTTTATTTCGGCTCAGCCGACAAAAATGTATATGCAGTATCCCTGAAAAATGGAACGGAGCTATGGAGATTCCCGACAAATGATGGTATAATACTAAATTCCCCCGCCGTTTTAGGCGACACCATTTTTATCGCATCATCCGATTTCTCGATTTATGCCCTGAATAAGGATACAGGCCAGAAGGTATGGGAGTTCAGGACAGGCGATAAAATTGCTTATTGTCTACCAGCAGTCTCTGAGAAAGGGGTTTATTTCGGTTCAAAGGACGGCTATGTCTATTCTTTGGAACCAGAAACAGGCAGGCTTCTATGGAAATTCAAGACAGGCGACATGGTTTCGAGCTCGCCCGCCTACGACAATGGGAAGGTCTACATAGGCTCTGCAGACAGCCATCTATACTGTATTGACGCAGACAGCGGACGGGAAATCTGGAGATTCAAGACAGGAGGAGAAGTCCATAATGTATCACCCATACTCGTATATAAGGACTTTGTGTATTTCGGCTCTTTCGACAACTTTCTCTATGCGGTAAATGCCGGTACAGGTCGGGAGATTTGGAGGTTTAAGACAGGCAAATACGGAAATACGTGCTCGGCAACAGTTTACAGCAATATATTATATTACGGCTGTAGGGACGGCATATTATATGCCATGACAATGGAAGGAAAAGAGCTCTGGAGATTCCAGGCAGAAGGCGTCTTCTCCGCATACCCTCTCGTAATGGAAACCAGAATATATACCGGATGCGAGGACGGTAACATGTACTGTCTCGATAAAAACGGGAACGAATTATGGAGGTTCAAAACCGAAGGAATGGTATGCAACCGCCCAGCCTTATGGAATAACATCCTCATTTTCGATTCATGGGATTGCCATCTTTATGCGGTCGATGCAGAATCCGGGAAAGAGGTCTGGAGGTTTGCGACAAGCAACCTCGAGGGGTCGGATGTACCTCCTCCTTATGAGTTCTGGGAAGCTTCCGTGAAAATATCTCACGAAGAAGGCGGCGAAGAGCAGGACAAAGACGATACATACGCAACAAAAAATCTGGACTTCTCGGATGACGTCTATTCAATGAAAAGCGAATATGTCCATAAAAGCGAATACACAACAAGGTCGGATTACAAGTGATCAACCTATCTGTATCCTATCACTTATTTTTTGTTCTGTTGTCCGTTTTTAAATAGGCCGGGCCCGTATAATTGCCGGCAAATGCGCCCAAAGGGTTCTTATCATCTTCAACCCTGACAACTTCTCCATCAACTTCGATTCTCGGTATAAGCGGGAACGGTATTCCGCTTTCTATTATTTCATGAGACAGTGTTATTTTTGCAACAATGTCTCCGCCCTTTTTGAAAGTGATATCAGTGTAAACGTCCGGAGTTTCCAGGTCATGGGATCCTCCATAACCATTATATCTAGACTTCTCTTCCCGTGGTTTAATACTAAAAGTAAGGTTTTTGTTTCTGGCATATCCTGCAAGCGACAGGGCAATATTCAGCCTGTTATATTCCGTCATATTTTAAACAAAAAACGAAATTTTAAAAAAGCAATCTACACATTCTTTCTGGAATTTTTAAATGAGCTACATGAATTAATTATTATGAAAGAAAAGGAACTGCTTCTGGAGATACTGATATTTTGTATATCAATAGCTGCCATATCTTTCCTTTATGCCGATAATGTGATACTGACAGCTTTCTTTATTGTCATTTCCGCACTTTTCTTTAGATTCTGGTACAGGGAAAACGATCTCCGTTTATATTTACTGGCGGCCGTTCTCGGCTCGCTTACCGAAGCCATAAGCATATACAATGGAGCATGGCAATATACGAATCCGACTTTCTTTATTCCTGCATGGCTTCCGTTTGCATGGGGTCTTGCCGTTGTTATGATTAGAAAGATTGTGGATACGATAACATAAACTTTTTATTTGTTCGGAAACAATTATGAAAGGGTTTTTATCGAAGAAAAAAGAAATACCGGCAAAACAAGGATAAAAACTATCCATTCTATTGGAACTCCTCCCTTGAAAATTTCGGAGGGAGAAGATGTACCGACTTTTGAGACCTTTAGTCTTCAGGCTGGGTCCTGAAGACGCACACAGCTATGCAATCGAGGCGGGGAAATATCTATCAGGAACACCGTTTAGGCAAGTGATAGACCAGACATACAATCTGAAAGACAAAAGACTGGAAACTGAATTCTGCGGGATAAATTTTCCAAATCCTGTCGGTCTCGCAGCAGGATTTGATAAGAACGGAGAACTTCTGGACTTTCTGCCGAGCCTCGGGTTCGGGCACATAGAAATAGGCTCGGTGACCGCGAAGCCGAGCAACGGAAACCCAAAACCAAGAATCTTCCGGCTGCCTGAATATGAATCAATAATAAACAGGATGGGTCTCAACAACGAAGGAGCTGACGCGGTTTATGAAAGGCTGAAAAACAAAAAATGCAAAGTGCCGTTAGGAATAAACATAGCAAAAACAAACGACAAGGAAATAACCGGAGACTCCGCTATAAGAGACTACTGCTACACTTTCCGGAAAATGAATGATTCGGCAGATTACATAACCCTGAATATAAGCTGTCCGAATACAGAAGACGGAAGAACATTCCAGGACAAATCTGCCCTGAAGGAACTGCTATCTGAAATAGAAATCAACAGAAGGTCCGGAAAGAGAAAACCTGTTCTGGTGAAACTGTCACCAGACCTGACTTACGGTGAAATCGACAGGATACTGGATATAAGCGAGAACTATGGAATAAACGGATATGTGATAAGCAATACAACCAAATCAAGAGATTGTCTAAGCTCGGGAGAGGTGGGAGGGGTTAGCGGCCGCTGCCTGAAGGAAAAATCGACTGAAATGATAAGATATGTGAACAGACAGCTTAAAGACCCGGAAATAATCGGAGCCGGCGGAATAATGACTCCGGATGATGCAAAAGAGAAGATGGAAGCAGGGGCAAAGCTTATCCAGATATACACCGGATTAATCTACAGGGGACCAGGACTTGTGAAAAGAATCAATAAAGGATTATTAAAATAGAACAAAAGTGGGCCCGACCGGATTTGAACCAGTGATCTTCGCCACGTCAAGGCGACGTCCTAACCAACTAGACCACGGGCCCACATACTGGATAATTAACGGTTCAATATATTAACTGTTCTGAATCCCGCTTGTTTATATCGGTATCAGCGGGCATGCACACATTGATTCGACTTGTTATAAGTGCACTGGTTGTTGTTATTTCTTACTGTTCTATGATTTTGCTGTTAGTATTTTTATAATTGATGTGTTGGTTCTATGGGCTCTTCGAGAATTGAACTCGAGATCTCTGCCGTGTGAGGGCAGCGTCATAACCACTAGACCAAGAGCCCATACTCTGGTTTGGCTGCTTATTTAAATTGATGTTAGCAGCCGTTCTGGAAATTGAGATGCAATTGGATAAAATACAATGATTTCAGAAGAATAAAAAAGTTCTGCATCTAACCAAGAACAAGTCCTATGTATTTCGGCAGTTCGAAAAGGGCCTTTGATGCGATTTCTGAGACAACGTAGCCTCCTTGGGGCAGGATGCCCATCATTATACAGAAAACGACTGCTATTATTATCGGAATCTTCATTGACATTGGTATATCTATCGTTTTCTTGTCCGGAGACAGGAAAACAGAAGAGAAAAGCTTCAGTGAATAGGCCATGGTGAATCCTGTTATCACCAGTGTAAGGACCGTGAGGATTGGGTTCACTGTCCATGTCACCATATAGATGAGCCATTTGGAGACAAAGCCGTTAGTAAGGGGTATTCCTATCAATGCAAGGATTCCTATAAGGCATGATATAAGAAGGAAATCGTTCTTGACTGAAACCTTGCCTAGAATCTCGCTTCCTGCTACATGGATAGCCGCACCGAAAGCCATGAATAATAAAGCCTCAATTAATGCATTGTTCAGTATCTGGTATGTTCCGGCGGTTATTGCCGGCAGGTTACCGATGCCGTAGGCTACGACAATATAGCCGACCTGCGAAATCGATGAATATGCAAGAAGCCTTGTTATGTTCTTCTGCATGAACGCAAGGAATGCCCCTACAAACATCGTTATGACGCCTATAGCTATCAGTATCCAGTTCAGCTGTATAAGCCCGAAAAGGAAAAGAACCCTCATTATGCAGTAAAGGCCAATTGCCGATGATGTAGCCGCAAACAATGCTCCTATGGGCGAAGGTGTTCCTTCAATCGCATCGGGCTTCCATGCATGGAACGGAAATATAGCTGCCTTGAGGCAGAACCCGCCTATTATTATTCCTAATGTCGCCATGTAGATGGGCGGCAGATGCGACATGACAGAAACGTTTGATGCTATGTCGGCCATGTTAAGCGTTCCTGTGAGTCCGTAAAGCAGGGCTATCCCTATAAGGATAAATGATGAAGCAAACGAGCCCATTATCAGATATTTGAACGCCCCCTCGAGTGCATGCCTGTCAGAGAAGAAGGCAACGAGGCCGTATGATGCTATGGAAAGTATTTCGAAGAATACATACATATTGAAGATGTCTCCGGTAAGCGAGACACCTATCATTCCCATTGAAATGAGGCATATCAGGGCATAATATCTGTGGCTCCTTTTCTTTATGTATCTCACCGAATAGATGACTATCAGGGACGTAATGCCCATGACAAGCAGGGACATGAATATGCTGAAGCTGTCAAGCACCCATACTATTCCGAATGGCGGCTCCCAGCCGGAAAAGGCGAAGACTGCGCCCGCCTCAGACCAGAAAACATAAATCAGCGATATGAATGAGGCTATAAGGGCTGTTATTCCTATCTTATCGTTCCTGAAAGCCAGGGTAAACAGTGCCCCCATGAGCAGGATTGCGATTGGTATTACTATTAACATTCTATTTCCTCTATCCTTTCATCTTTCCTACATCTTTAGAGCTCAGGGAGTGTATATGCTTGTATATCATAACAATGATACTGAGGGCAAGAACAGTTATCCCGAAATCGATTACTATTGATGTCAGCACGAGTGCCTGAGGTATCGGATCGACCGAATGCATTCCCAGATAAGCTATGTTTTCCGAAGTGATTATAGGTATCAGTCCGCCTTCTACATGACCTATATTGACAAGTAGTACATGGACTCCGTGGCCAATTATCCCAAGGCCTATCACTTTCTTAAGGATGTTGTCCTTCATGACAACGGCGTATATCCCTATACCCATAAGGGCGGCTACGAAAAGGTATACAATGTACATTTCATCTCCTTGTGAACATATATGCAATCGTTATCAATGCGGCGAGTACCATAACCCCACCTGCGACATTCAGCAGCAGGACATATCCTGCGCTCACTATGTCGAAATATCCCATCAGGACCGTAACATAGTCCCTGAAGAACATCTCTGAAAGCAACAGGAAGACGAGGACAGCTCCGGCAAGTGCTTCCAGCAGATGGAGATTGTCTTCATGAAGCGATTTCTCAGCTCCTTTCGTTCCGTATGCGATTATGAGAAGAACGGCTCCTGCAGCCACGATAACGCCTCCTGAGAAGGATCCTCCGGGAGTTATATGGCCGTGAAGGATTATGTAGGCACCGTAAATCCATATGAATGGAACAATTCCTTTTGCAACTGTCCTTACAATCATATCCATAAATATCAGACCTCGCCGGCCTTCAGCGAAATTACAGTGAAAACTCCTACCAGAACCGTGAAGAGGACAGTTTCCTCTCCCATGGTGTCAAATCCTCTGAAATCCCATACTATTGCGCTCACAACGTTGGCGGAACCCGTATGTTCAAGCGAATTCTCAAGATAATAATGGGATACCTTATTATTCTCATTATAACCGAAACCGGAGTATGTGAATATAGATATGAATGATACAAGGAAAATACATAATACCGAGGCAAAAGCTATATTTTTCATTATCATAACTTCTCCCTCCTTTCTGTCTTCTTTACTGTAGCTATGAAAAAGAATGTCGAGAGCCCCGCGCCGACAGCGGCCTCTGTCATGGCTATGTCAGGAGCCGATAATACGATGAACAGCACGCTTACCATAACAGAAACGCCTGCAAGATAAATTGATGCATATAGAAGGTCTTTGGCGTTGACAGCCAGCACGGACAAAACGACCATTGAAACAAGGATAACCAATGTAAGCATGGTTAATTATTGTTACAGGGTGGTTTTATTGTTTTTGATTCTTTCCATAATTGCAGAGATTAATTTTGGATTTTCCCAGAGATTTCCAGTTTTCATCGAAAATCTCAAGAAGTTCGTTACTCATAAAAGAGTATTAGCGATTCATTTATAAAAAGATAGGTAAATTAGAAAATATTATGACATTTTGACTTAAAAAATCACGTTTCGATAACAAAAATCAAAAAATATGGATGGAAATCATTTAAATAATTAACCATTATTAATGGTCTATATGAAATCTCACTTAAATGTAAATTTTTTTACGGAATTTATCAGGAAGGAGGTTCTGACTGATCTCCGGCTGGAAGACCTTAAGTATTGGATAAGCCGGTTTGGCTTCTACGACCTTATTCGGCCGGTTGGCAAGGACTCTTACGGGAATCTCAGCTTTAGGGCTGAGCCAGGAAAGAATGAATTCGTCATAACAGCCACGAAAGAGGATTTCCATGATGAGAAGCTTACTCCGACAAGATTTGTCAAAGTCGTTCATTGTGATATAAACAACAATAAAGTAAGGGTTCACGGACTCGAAAATCCTTCAAGGGACACATTCCTGCATTATCTCATATATAAGAACAGGCCCGATATCAATGCAGTCTTCCATGGCCATTGCGACAGGCTTGATTGCGAGCCGGGTCTGAATTTCGTGACGACGGAAAAGGAACAGCCGTGGGGCTCTGTTGAGCTTGCGAGAGAAGTCGAGAAGGTCCTTGGAAAGGAGAATTTTATAATAATGAGGAATCACGGCTTCTTAGCTCTCGGCAAAAATATAGACGATGCCGGAAAGACTACATTAAGAGCTTATCAGAAATGCTTCCAATAAACATATTTTTAGAAACCGTATCTGTTTTTAATCCTTAAGTTAAACAAAGCTATATGGAAAGTGAAATCCGCAAGAAGGTCTGTATATTTGATGTTGACTATTTCACTGTCGAGAAGAAGACCTCAATCCGTTTGTGGGGAGTCACCTATTCAGGAGAGGCTATAACCATAATAGATGACACTTTCAGGCCTTATTTCTACGTGGAGCCCGCCTCTGACTGGAAATCAAAACAGAGAACGGGAGAGATAATACAGATGATTAAGGAGCTCAACGAGCTCGGCCACGGGTGCATAAATAAAGTGGAGATTGTCACCAAAAAGTTTCTGGGGGAAGAGAAGGAATTCATAAAAATAACCCTGAACCAGCCTCCCGACGTGATTTGGCTCTGGGACATAATAAAGAAATGGCCTTCAATAAAGAGCCAATATGAATATGATATTCCGTTCAGGAAGAGGTACGTGATAGACAGGGAAATCCCCATAATGGAGTGGATTGTAATAACAGGAGAGAAGACTGAAATCGGGGATGTCAGAAGCGATTTATGCATCCGCTTTGTATCCATGGAGAAGACAAATGATAATGATGTCCTTCCTGAACCGGAAACTATTGCAGTCAAATTCGAGAACATTGAAGGAAAGATTGCAATGATATCCGTTGTCGGGAAAGGCGGCTACAGGAAGGTCCTTACCCACGGAACGGAAATACTGAAATCAGAAGAGTTCAGCGTAGACGTGATGGACACCGAGAAGGATTTGATAGAAAGGTTCGTTTCAATAATTCATGAAAGGAAACCGCAGATAATTCTCACATATAATGGTGACAAAGTCGATTTCAGAATACTTGACGAAAGGGCAGACATCCTCAAAATCCAGATGGCCATAGGATGCGATAACAGAGGCCTTAGCTTTTATCTGAAAAACAAGTACGAAGCAGCTATTATGTGCGGAATTGCTCACATCGACCTCTACAATTTCATAACGAATATTGTCGGCAGGAATGTCCCATTTGAAACGACCGGGCTTGATGACGTTTCAAAGAAATTCCTCGGTGAAGGCAGAGACGATCTCGAAAGAAGGGACATTGAGATATTGTGGAAGAAGAAGGAAGACGTCATCAGGATTATGAAGCATAACATAAAGGACGCAGAGTTAATATTCCGGCTTTCAGACCACATAATGCCGCAGATATTCCAGTTTTCCAATATATGCCGCCAGACAATTTTTGATGTTTCAAGGATGAGACCGTCCCAGATGATTAACTGGATTCTTGTAAGAGAGTCAGTCCGCCTGAATGAGATTATACTGAATCAACCTACGCCGACGGAAATCAACAGGCGTTTCTCGGTAGAGCCTTATGAAGGTGGCTACAGCATGGAACCACAAAAAGGCATATACAAGAACATAGCTGTCCTTGAGTTCGCAAATCTTTATCCAAGCATAGTCCTCGAGCATAATATTTCTCCAGAAATGGTTGACATTGACGCGGAAATGTATGAGAAGTATAACAAGGTTCCGGAAAGCGAACATTTCTTCAGCAGAAAGAAGAGAGGGTTCGTTCCTTCTGTTGTCCTTCATTCAATGGAGGAAGGGAAAAAGACGCTCGAACTGATGAAAGAAGTGCCTGAGGAAGACCGCCTTTATGTTCAGCTAAACAGCCGCCAGGAAGCATTAAAGCTGTTAGCCAACTCCGTCTATGGTTATTTCGCATATCCTGGCTCAAGATGGTATTCAAGGATATGCGCATATTCAGTCGCCTCTTGGGGCCGTCAGTATATGAAAAATGCCCTCGATATTACTACAAAAGAAGAGGGGTATGAGATAATATTCGCGGATTCTTATTCATTCTTTATCCCAGAGACTAGTGAAAAGAGGATGAAGGAGCTTATTGATAAGATAAAAGAGAAAGCTCCGAAAAACTCGGAGCTCATCCTGAAAGACGTCTACAAGTCGGGAATACTGACTCCCGGATCCACGAAAACCACTCAAAGAAGATATGCTCTTCTTGACTCTGGGGACCATCTTACGATAAAAGGATTTGAGGCAGTCCGAAGGGACTGGTCACGGATTGCCAAAGAGACGCAGGAGATGGTTCTTATGAGCATACTGCGCGACAGGTCGCCGAAGAAAGCTGAGGAGATTGTAAAGAGCGCAATAGAAAGGATAAAGAGCGGCGACGTCGACATGGAAGACCTCGTCATCAGGAATCAGATGACAAAACCCATCGAGAAATATGACCAGAACTGGCCGCATGTTTCGGCGGCGAAGAAGCTTTCAGTGAGAGGGGGAATAGTCGCTGTCGGCTCAATAATAAGCTATATAGTGGCAAGCGGGCCCGGAACAGTCTCAGAGAGGGCAGAGCCTTACGGATATACAGAAAACTATGATGCTGAATATTACATAAACAAGCAGATTTTAGGAGCGGTCTCAAAGATAATGGAGACCGCCGATTTTTCAATGACCGGAATAGAGGAAGCGGCCGAGGAGAACAAGGATCAGGAATCGCTGAACAAGTTCTTCAGGAAGTCTTTTGCGGAAAGGCTGAAAGAGAAGTTGGGAGTGTAAAACATACTTATTTACGAAAACACCATCTTTAACCATATTCTCGGGGTGTTAATATGACAGGTCATGGAAAGGGTTTTGGAAAAGTTATTTTATTCGGCGAGCATATAGTTGTTTACGGATATCCTGCGATAGTTTCTGCTATGGGCAACGTTACAACAGCAGTGGTGGTGGATGGAAAAGAAGGACTTACAATAGTTGACAATCGTCCGGAAACTCCGGGCTACAAAGAGAAAAAATTGGGTGAAAGGGATAGAGCACTTGGACTCATGTTCAAATTCATGAATATTGACACGCAAAAAACACCACTTAAGATAACTTTGGGAGGCAATCTTGTATGCGCAAGCGGGAAAGGCTCAAGCGCCGCCCTTGCGACATCAATCGCCCGCGCGCTTAATGATCATTTCAGTTTAGGCTTGAATGACGACCAGATAAACGAAATCGCTTATGAAGGCGAGAAGGGTTCAGCCGGAACGCCTTCGGGAATAGACAACACAGCGTCCACATATGGAGGGCTTCTCGTCTTCAAGAAGAATCTTGAAGGCGGTCCTAACCAGATAGAAAGGATGAAGATAAAACAGCCTGTGGAAATCGTTCTTGCCAATACAGGAATAACACAGGAAACAAAGGAAGTCGTATCTGATATCCGCTCAAAAAAGGAAGCGGAGCCGGAAAAGTACGATAAACTGTTTTCTGATTACATGAAAATCTTCGATGAGGCAAAAGAGGCTATCGGAGATTTTGACATGAAGAAACTTGGCTCTCTCATGGATGAAAAACAGGACATACTTCGTGAGATGACGCTTTCATGCCCTGAAATAGAGAAGATAATCAAAGCAGGAAAAACAAAAGGTGCCCTTGGTGGAAAGCTAACCGGAACAGGCAGGGGAGGAAGCGTCATACTCCTGACACCCGGAAAAGAGCTTCAGGAAAAGGTGCTGAAAGCGGTAAAAGAGTCCGGATTTGATGCGATTAAGACGTTTATTGGAGCGAAATAGTTTTTACTAATTCGCTTCCAGATGATAGCCAAGTTCTTCAGAAGCTGCTATAAGAGGTTTGGTCATTGCACAGGATGGCATCGCTAATTTTATAGTTTTCGTTTTAGGCGTACAGTAAGCTACAAGAACATCCGTTCTCGCTTGCTTACTCGGATAGAAAATATCGAAACCATTCTTTCCCAGATTATACCCGCCGAAATATGTGCTTTCGATTGATGATGAAGGATCAACAGACCCATTTACTGCACCCAAAACCTTACCATACGCTAAAGCTTTCATTATCTCACCTCAAAGTACCTAATATTATATTAATAATAGGCTTTATATATGTTACTGTTAAATAGTTAATAATATAATTAAAAGGTGATTATTAATGTCAAATATTGTTCTTGTGGGTTGGGACTTCGATAAAGTTGCCCATGATAGCTATACAACTTCAATTTTAGCCGAATATAATAAAGCTGATCCGGCAGAACACGTGAGCTATCTCAAACAAAGGGGTATTTTTACTGATACAGATGTTTCCAGATGGCAACAGGATTTTGGCGGAAGAGAAATCAAAACAATTTCTGATTTGGCTGCCTTTATGACCGCGGGACTTTATGAAATGAAAAAACCCGGTTCGGATGACCCGCTTATATCGAAAGAGAATGTCAAGGCGGGAAAACAGTATATACTTAGAGGGGCAACAATAGATGATGCTAAACGGGCTTCTGAAGGAATACGATACATAAACGGCTTCGAAGCTGCTACAGAGGCATTCAGAAAAGCCGGATTGAGCCAAAGTCTTTTTAGTGACGGAATGGGTCCGATGATAGACCACCAGAGGATAAAACACCGCATGACAGCAGGTGGCGGTGTACCACCCATACTCGATATAGGTGGTGTAAAAACAACATACAGCGTAATTCACCTAAATTCTCCAACAGCTGTTCTTACAGGTGAAACAGAGAAATATAACAAAATCCAGAATTTCTTTAATTATCTCATAAGAGCAAAAACTCCGTTATCTCAGGTCGCTGTAATAGACGATTCCGGAGAAAATGTAGAGCATCTATTGAAACCTGTTATGGAAGCAGGTGGAATTGCAATTGGATTTAATCCGACAAAAGCCCATACGGGCCAATTCGTTAAAGCCGGGATACCTATACTTGTTCAGGAAGAGAAATCGTTAGAACCTTTCATAGACATTGTTCAGGATAGAAGAACCATAGGTAGGCATTGTGTATAAGATAGAGGTTTTCATGAATGTCAATAACAATCCCATTTCACGATGAGTCGCTCATGCCCATGAAAATGGGTTCAGCCTTAAGAGTGCCCATGCAGGACTGGAAGAACTATGGAATCAGCTGGAGAAGGCCAATTGAACAGACAGCACTCATAGAAGCAGGAAGAAGCGAATATATGAACGAATATGCTCTTGGCGATGCTTCCCAGCACGGAATAATAGGAAAAGCTTCAGAAATGGCATTTGACGGGGTGAATTATAACCAGAAATTACGCGAAGCGAATGCAAAGATAATATCCACGCACCTGAAGATGCAGCCGCCGAGTACTTTCAGGATACTTGAGATAGGTTCTGGTGCAGGAGATTCAGCTCTTGAAGTATACAATTCTTTGAAAAGCGACCCTAACTTTAACGGTGATGTTGAATTCGTCTTAACCGATCCCGCATCAAAAACTCTTGAAATAGCAAGAGAGAAGCTTCAGAAAGCAGGAGCAAAGGTAGCAGGTACTGTAGAGATGAGGCAGGACGAAATACCACAGAAGATAGTTCAGCCGGAATTTGACACGATAATGCAGGTTGCAGCAATGCATCATGACCCTGACATTCCTTATCAGGCATTTGCAGATGCGTTGAAAAAAGGCGGAATTTTCGCTTCGGCAGATTGGCATCATGGCGGATGGGAGCATCCCGGGCTTGTATACGAGATGCTTAAGACAATGGATTGGCCAAAAAAAGAACAAGGATTAGAGAATTGGAAAAAAACGTACAATCTGAAAGGAGATAATTTCGAACTACCAAATGATCCAGCCGAAGCAAATGCTATCAGAGATATATGGAAATTCTGGAATGCTTATCTTGGGTTATTAAAAGAACAGGGTCATGATTACGGAACCAATTCAATATGGCCGCTCGAAAGCCACCAAACAAGAAAAAGGTATGGTGAAGGGTTTAGAAAAAGTGGTTTGGTTACCACAAAAATGAGTGGTCGTATAGCAGAACTGTGTCAGGAAACAGGATACAATAACCCACAGTCACATGTCACTGGAAGAAAAAGTAATCTAGCATCAACATATTTTGCGTTGAAATAATTCCTTAATATTTCTTTTTATACATTGACGATTTCTCAATTAAACTCTTAAAAACTGTAAATCAAATAGTCATATAATTAATCTAATGAGGGTGATTTATTTGAATTTAAGAGAGTTTGTCAGTCTTTTGGATGATAGGGGGCTTCTTGTTCATATCAGAAAAGAAGTCGATGTCAAATATGAAGTTTCATCCGTGATGAAAGAGCTTGACGGAAAGCCTTTGATTTTTGAGAACGTAAAGGGATTTGACATGCCGGTTGTTGCCAATGTCTGCTCTACAAGAGAGCTTGTAGCTCTCGGTCTTGAGACGACTGAGGATAAAATCATACCGGCTCTTATGAGTGCAATTGAGAATCCGAAAGAACCGCAGACAATGGGTTCTTCTGATTATGAAGAAGTCGAACCGGATTTATCTAAAATACCCATTCTCACATATTATCCTTTTGATGGAGGTCCCTACATCGCATCTTCTATTATCATTGCAAAGGACCCCGAATACGGAATCAATGCATCTTATCAGAGAACGATGATAATAGATAAGGAAAATGTCGTGATGAGAATACTTCCGCGCGATTTCAATACATTCCTTGAAAGAGGCCTTAATGAATTTGCCGTCTGCGTCGGCAACACGATACCGATGATGCTTGCGGCCGCCATATCGACAAAAACGGGCAACAGCGAAATAAATATTGCAAACGGGATGGGCGATGTTAAACTCGTTGAGCTCGGCGGTCATACAGTTCCTGAAAGCGAGCTGGTTATGATATTCGAAACAACGGGCAGAAGAACTAAAGAGGGCCCGTTCCTTGACCTCACTGAAACGCCGGATATAATCAGGGAAGAAAGGGTGTTTCATCTCAAAAAAATGTTCAGAAGGAAGGATTCGTTGTACCATGCACTTCTTCCGGGCGGCCTTGAACATAAAGTACTTATGGGCATGCCAAGAGAGCCAACAATATGGAAAGAAGTTAGCAAAGTCTGCGACTGTAGGGACGTCCTTGTCACACCGGGAGGATGCTCATGGCTTCATGCAGCTGTCAAGATAAAAAAGAAAGGTCCGGAGGACGGCAAGAAGGCCATAGATGCCGCATTCGAAGGCCATAAATCAATGAAGCACGTCTTTATCGTTGATGATGATATCGACATAACGAATCCGTCAGAGATTGAATGGGCGATGGCAACAAGATTCCAGGGAGATAAAGACATCTATATATTCCCCAAATCAAAGGGTTCGTCTCTTGACCCTTCGGCAGACCCCAATACGAGAGAGACATGCAAAGTCGGGTTCGACCTGACAATTCCGTGGGGAAAGAATCCTGAAGATTTCAAGAAGCCGAAGAAGCCGATGGAAATCGACATTAAAGATTATCTGGAGGTTTAATTATGCAGTTAACGCAGGAACAAAAAGACATGCTTTCCGGAAAGCACGGTAATGCTGTCAGAAAGTCAATGGAGATACTTGTCGCTCTCGGGGAGATTTTCGGCGCGAAGAGGCTGTTGCCCGTAAAGAGCGTCCAGATTTCAGGAGTAAGCTACGATAATCTTGGCGATGCCGGCCTCGAATTCCTTGAGGAGATGGCATCCGACGGGAAGGTGAGGGTCAAGACGACACTGAACCCGGCCGGAATGGATATCGAGAACTGGAAAGCTCTCGGAATACCGGAGGATTTTGCTAAAAAGCAGATAATGGTAATTGATGCGTTCAGGAAGATGGACGTCGAGACGACATGCACCTGCACCCCGTATTTCATCGGAAACAAACCCGATAAGGGAGACCATATAGCATGGGGAGAATCGAGCGCAGTTACTTATGCGAATTCCGTCCTTGGGGCATACACTAACAAGGAAGGAGGCCCGAGCACGATCGCATCCGCCCTTACAGGATTCACTCCGGAATACGGATATCATCTTGATGAAAAGAGACAACCCGGATTCATTGTTAATGTAAAAGCAAAGGTCGATAATCCTATGCTTTTTGGCGCTCTCGGGATGATTATCGGAAAGAAGGCCGAAGGAAAGGTTCCTTTGATAAAAGGAATCGGGAAGGCGACAACAGATGACCTCAAATCATTCTCTGCATCAATTGTTACATACGGCTCAGCTCCGATATATCATATAGAAGGAATCACACCAAATGATTACGATGAGCCGTCAGAATCTTTTGATGTTACAGAAGATGACATGAAAAATGCACTTTCCGAGATGAACGATACAGACGATGTCGATTTCGTATTCATCGGATGCCCTCATTGCAGTCTTGATGAACTGAAGAAAATATCAGGTCTTCTCAAAGGCAAAAAGGTCCATAAAGAGTTCTGGATAGGCGTTGCAAGACCGATAAAAAAGAAGGCTGACGAGCTCGGATATTCGAAAGCCATTGAAGAATCCGGAGCCAAATTCGCTTGCGATACATGCCATGTAGTGGCCCCTCTGAAAGGCAGATTCAAAGGCATTGCAACGAATTCCGGAAAAGGCGTTTTTTATGGAAGAGGGAAAAACAAGTTTAAGATTGCATACAGAACGCTTGAAGAGTGTATTGATTTGGCGGTGAAAGAATGAACGGAAGAAAAATCTGCGCTGGAAAAGTCGAGGGCATTGCTATCGTAACAAAGGATCCTATATCATTCTACGGCGGAGTGGATCCTGATACAGGAATAATTACTGATCAGGGGCATGAACTTGAAGGGAAGTCGATGGCAGGAAAGGTTCTCGTCTTCCCGACAGGAAAAGGCTCGACTGTCGGGTCATATACAATGTATCGGCTCAAGAAGAACGGAAAGGCTCCTCTTGCTATAATAAACAAGGAAACTGAAACAGTTGTTGCGGTCGGTGCCATAATCTCCGAGATACCTTGCGTCGACAAGATAGATTTAAGCGGATTGAAAACAGGCGACCATCTTCTGGTCGATGCTGAAAAGGGCCTGGTTGAGAAGAAATGAAAAGGATAATTGTCGGAATAACGGGGACATCGGAGGTTTCCTTAGCTTTAACGCTTCTCGAGTTTCTGAAAAAGCAAAAGAATATTGAAACGCATCTTGTAATAACAGAGCAGGCAGATAAGATACTGAAACATGAGACAGGAAAAGATATCGAAGATGTAAGAAAGCTTGCAGACCACGTATATGACCAGAAGGACTTCTTTTCCCCGATAGCTTCAGGCTCGTTCAAAACTGATGGGATGATAATTATTCCATGCAGCATGAAGACTCTTGCAGGCGTTGCTAACGGATTTTCAGACAACCTTCTTCTGCGCGCAGCCGATGTCATGCTTAAAGAGAGAAGAAAACTTGTTCTCGTGACAAGGGAGACCCCGCTGAACTATATTCATATAAAGAACATGGAAACCGTCACGAAGGCAGGTGGTATAATTCTTCCTCCGGTAATGTCTTTATATTCAAAACCGAAAACAATAGAAGATATGGAAAAGCACATCGTAGGTAAAATCCTTGATATAATGGATATTGAAAATAATCTATACAGAAGATGGGGCTCAGAATGAAAGAACTGATTATGGTGAAGCTTGGGGGCTCGCTTATAACCGATAAATCAAAGCCCTATACACTGAGGGAAGACGTCCTCGACAGGATGTGCGATGAAATAGCCGAAACCGTCAAAGCCGGCTGCAGGCTTCTTATAGGCCATGGCGCAGGCTCGTTCGGCCACGTCTCGGCAAAGAAGTACAGGACAAATGAAGGCTTTGTCAGCGATGGAAGCGCATACGGCCTTGCAATGGTTTCGGATGATGCCGTCGGGCTTAACAGAATAGTCGTAAACAAGCTTCTTCAAAGAAATCTTAATGCTATACACATTTCAACGTCATCGTCGTCCATATGCATGAACGGGGAGATAAAGGATTTCTATATTAAACCCTTGGAAGAGATGCTAAGAAGAGGAATGCTTCCCGTCATACATGGGGATGTGGCAATGGACACTGGGAAGGGATGCTGCATTGCATCGACCGATGAGGAATTTGCATATCTTGCAAAAAGGCTTGGCGCAAAAAAGATAATAATGTGCGGAAAAACAGACGGCGTCTACGACAGTAAAGAGAAAACAATACCTATAATAACAAGGGACAATTTTGATGAAATAAAAAAACACATATATGGTTCAGACGGGGTTGCAGATGTTACCGGCGGAATGATTTTTAAAATAGAAAAGAGCCTCCAGATGGCGGATGATGGAATTGAAACATGGATAATAAACGGTCTGAAAGAAAACGATCTCAAGAAAGCTATTCTGGGAGAGAAAGTCCAATGCACGATTATAAAATAAATTAAGAAAAAGAAAGGAAATCACTCCTTCTTCTCTTCGGCTGGACCATCTTCAACTGGTTTTTCCTCTTTGGGAGCTTCTTTCTTTGGTTTTTCCTTTACAGGCTCTTTTTTCTCTTCGGCCTTTGATTCTTCTTTAGGCTTCTCCTTTGGAGTTTCCTTTGCCGGAGCCTTCTCTTCCTTCGGAGGCTCTTTCTCTTCAACACCGAACGAAGCCGCTATCGACTTTGTGCCGGCCTTTACAACCTTCACATTAATCTGTGCAATGTCGTCGGCAATCGTGTTTCCGCGGATTGATTTCCTTCTTCTTTCGCCTTTCTTTGACGGATGAAATCCAGGACCGACGGAAAGAAGAACTCTTTTCCTTTTTGTTCCGGAAACGTCTTTTCTCATGGGGAATCCGTCCTTGTCGGAACCGCCTGTAACCTCAAGCTCGTATCCTTCCAGCCCCAGACCCTTCCCTGAGAACTTGTCGCCGATTTTCTTTCCCGAAAGTCCCGAAACCGCATTTTCAACCTCTTTCTGGTAGGCTTTCTTTGTCTTCGGGTCTGATACCACTACTTTAAAAGTCATTTACATCACCTCGCCAGTCCCGGCTTACTTTGGATATCCCGCTTCATTATATCGTTTCTAGCGGGCGTCCAACTTTTTGATATCTTCAGGCAGAGCCTGAAGCGTCCAACTTCTCGGATATCCCGCTTCATTATATCGCTTTAGCGGGCGTCCGATTTCGGATATCCAGATTATATGGATGTCCTCGCCAGTCCCAGGCTATTTCTAATAATTAAAGAAGGAAAGTTTAAAAAGGAGATTAAATGCGGAATATTATCTCTCAAGTATGAAATAATACCTGTCTCTTGTCTCCTCGGGGTATGTTTCAAGGACCATGTCAAACTTGGTGTCAACATTCATAATGTCCTTCTTTTTTAGAGCGCTGAGAGCCCTTTTCATCTTGTGCCTCTTTTCGGCATAAAGCTCAAAGATTGTATCGCCTTTCTTTACGTTTTCACGTAGTTTCTTATGGAAATATATGCCGGCTCCCTTGTCTTTCGGGGCGCCAAGCTCCCTTGCAATCTCCGCAACAGCTTTCGTGTCAAACCATTCAACGATGCCGGAGCTCTTGGACTTGACTTTCACGACATGCTTTCCGACCTTTATGTCCGAGGGTTTTATGTCAGGATTTCCCCCCTGCGCCTTTATTATTTCCTTCATTTTCCTGTAGGCTTTGCCGGATTCAAGGGAATGCATTGCAAGCTTTTTGCCGTTTTTATGTCCGGCGAATTCCAGAAGAACTCCTGCAACAGCGCATGCTTTCTCGACAAGGTCTATTGAAGGGCGCTTCCACATAAGTGTTGAAAGGGCTTCCCTTGCCTCAAGTGCAGGACCGACAGCATGGCCCAACGGCTGGTCTGCATAAGTTGACAATGTCCTGACTTCAATGCCCAGCCTTTTTCCGAGTTCAATGAATCCGCGGGAAAGCTTATTGAACTCCTTTATGCTCTTTACCTTTGTCTCATCGCCTGTAGGTATATCAATGACAAGATATTTCGCCCCCGCAGCTTTCTTCTTCGACATGACTGACGGGAGCAGGAAAGGGTCTATGGAGAAAGGATACTCTATTTTGATGAACATATCATCGGCGGGCGCCAAATCGACAGCCCCGCCCCATACAAGGCAGCCTTTGGTTTTCTTGACCACTTTTTCTATTTCATGTATTTCCAGTTCAACAGGCGCGATGCATTCGAACCTGTCTGCCGTTCCGGCCGGCGAAGTTATGGCCCTTGACGAGGTCTTGGGGATAGTGAGGCCGAAAGATGCTACAATAGGAACCACAAGTATCGATGTCTTGTCTCCGGGAACTCCCCCGATTGAATGTTTATCATAAATGGCACCCTTCCCGAGCTTCAGCCTCCTGCTTGTCTTTATCATTGCCTGAGAGAGGTATGTGGCCTCATCTATGGACATCGGAAAATGTTCAAGCGATATTACAAAAGCCGTCAGCTCTATGTCAGAAAGCTTGTTATCAACTGTGTCCTGAATGATTGACAGAATCTCGCTCTTGGTCAGCTCGGTCCCGTTAAGCCTTTTCTTTATGAAATCCAGAGACTTCGGAGGCGAAGCGGGCAAAGCTGTTATGATGGACGGCTTCTTTATACAAAGCTCATTCTGGACATTAATTGAGAGAAGTATCTCGCCTTCCTTTACGGTTGTCTTGGATATGTTAACTATGGCAATACATTCTTTCTTGCCATATCTGAGAAGCACCCTTTCGAGGGGCATGAGATCGAGCTCTGCGGCATCCTCTTTGTTGAGCATAACTATGGGCTTGTGTGCCTCGAAATTCATCGAATTCGTTTTAAGCTTTAACAAAAAATCACTCCTTTCAGTTTTTCGGGGTATGCAGTCCCCATTTCTTTAAGGCTTCAGAAATCTCTTTCTTACCCTTTGCATATTTTTGCAGATCTTCCCCTTTCATCTTTGCGTCAAGAGCCTGCCTTATAGCGACAGAGCCTGCCCTTGTTCCGTCGGGATGCCCGTGGCAGCCGCCACCGAACTGCATTATTATGTTCTTCCCGAATATATCAACAAGCTTTGGGATAAGACCTGGGTGAAGCCCACCCGATGCGACTGCAAAGACAGGTTTCATCTTTCCGAAGTCTTCTTCGAGCACGTGCAATCTATCTTTTTCTTTGATAAGTCTCTCTTCAACTTCAACTTCCAGCATTTTCACTTCTTTTGCGCTTCCTTCCATCTTTCCGACAGCTGTTCCTATATGTATCTGATCCACTCCTATAATCCTTGCGGTCTTTGCAAGAGTAAGCATTGAAATGCCGTGATATGGTATTCTTGTAATAGCGCCATGCATTGCTCTATGGGCATGAATCACAAGCCCCAGATTGGCGTCCCTTAATGTCTGAAGGCCGCTCCATCCGCATGTAAGTATATCAATCATGACATACTCCCCTCCATGGTCCCTGACGAACTGCGCTCTGTCTAACATTGTCTTCGTTTCAGCAGTCACATTAGGCATGTACATCTTCTTTTCACCGGTCTCGGACTGGGCTTTGTCCCTCCATTCCAGAGTCTTTACAATCCTGTCTTCAAATTTATTGAACTTCATTGAAGTGAGGTTCTCATCATCTTTCACGATGTCGAGACCGCCTGCCCACGCCTCGTAAGCGACTTTGGCATGCTGGAGCTCATTAAGCCCCACTTTCGGCTTTACAATCGTTCCGACTAACGGTCTGTCTTTTACTTTCAGAAGTTTCCTGACTCCCGGAATGCCGAACGCTGGCCCCTTAAAACTCTTCATTATATTGTCGGGGAAGTTTATGTCTTCCAGCCGAAGGCTGTCGACGGCTGTCATTCCGAAGATGTTTCCCGCGATGGCGGAATAAATCTGTGGCATGTTCCCCCCTTCGAAAAGTTCCGAGGGGTAAGCTATCTTTATTATTTTTTTCTTTTTGTTTATTTCATAGACGTGCGGCTTCAGTTTTGCCGCGACTTTCTCATTCATCGTGGAAATGGTTGTCCACGTGCCTATGCTTGATTCTTTCGCGATGTGTTCAGACGCCCTTTCCAGAGTCACGCCTTTTGCCGACCGGAGAGAATATTCAGCAACAAGGTCATTAGAACCCGGCTTATAGCCTAAATCAACATAATCTACCATCCATCCACCTTGTTATAATTATATGACAAGAATTATTTAAGATTCAGCAAGAGATTAATTCTAATAAAGGTTCTGCTAATTATTATACATGAAAAAATTGTTGCTTCCAATAATATTTTTATTAGTTGTTTCAACGGTTTCCGCTGCGGAACATTCTTTGCAGGTCACCCTGAAAATGAACAATGAAAAGGCTTGGGTTTATCTTCCCGGACATACGCCTCAGAAAATAAGCAGCCTGACAATCGGCTCGTTCACGAATGTAATGCACTATTATGTCTGCTCATATGACGACGCTGATTACAATCAGACACTTCTTTCGGGCCTTGCCCACCAGCTTTACACCCCCCATTCGATTATAGTCGATACTGACGGCGCTTCTTATTATACAATGACAATGAACCAGTCTTTCAACAGGTCAATGGTCTATGCTGTCTTTAGCAGGGGTGATTACAGGAGGTTTGACAGCGTGATTGACTATATAGAAAAGGGTGTGTTCATGGATAAGCCTGAGCCAAGTTTCGGATTTGGTTTGGGAAAGTTGCACGACATCAAGATGTACATTACATACGATACAATTGATTTAATCGGGAATCGTATGGCTCTGAGCAAAGGGGAAAAAATGCTTATGGTCAGCAACAACGGGACAATATCAAATAAAGCCGGCCTTCTCTTCAGATTGTTCTGATAGGTTATACTTATGATTATCCTAATATGCGGTCTCCCCGGAACGGGCAAAAGCCTTCTTGGAAAAGAAATAGAAAAGAGGACAGATGCATTCTTACTCAGGACTGATGAAGTCAGGAAAAAATTAAACGGCAGTCCTGAATACTCTGATGAAAGCAAGAAGGAAGTATACAGAATATTTTTCCTGATTGCCGGATATATCATAAGAACAGGCAAAAATGTAATTCTTGACGGCACTTTCTACAAGGAAGAATACAGGAAAATGGCAGGGAACCTCGCAGATGAGTTTAATGAAGACCTTAAAATAATAGAATGCACGAACATTGAAGAGCGTATAAAAAGGAAAATGGAGGAGAGAAAAGACATATCCGATGCCGATTTTTCTGTTTACAGAAAAATAAAGAAAGTCTGGGAACCGGTAAAAGAAGAGCATCTTGTAATTAAGATGAATGAGTTCTTTGATGACCGCGAAAGCGGAATAAAGATAGTGATGAACTATATTTCATGACCGGCACATTTCATTTTTCCTGCACAAGATCTTTCAGCTTTCCCAAATGAGTGCCGTCGAGAAGGTATATATCCGAGCTTCTCATGTTGGCGCTCCTTGCAATCGGCCCCAGACCGATTGCATTGCCGGTCCTTTTTGTTTTTGCATATCTTCCGTTAAGGGAAATTCCTCCGGAAAACCTGTTGAAAGCCGGCATTATGACCAGTTCAGGCAGCATGATTTTCTTTTTCAGCCTGTATTGTTTTGAAATCTTTGGCCATGATAATTTCGCGCGAATCCATACCTGCTCAGTGAATCTGTAGCCCAATGCATCCCTGAACTCTATTTGCGGATGCTCATGACCGATAATTATGGTTTTGCATTCAAGAAATTTCCTGTCGGGCCAAATATGACCATGTGTCAGGTATATGTTTCTTGTTTTGATCTCTTTTTCAATCTTTATTTTGTTTCCCAGCATCCTTTCTATGTCGCCGTCATGGTTTCCTGATAAGACGCGGACTTTTGCGGATTTCTTAACGGAGTCCATGAATTCAGGGATTTCCCTCTGTTCCTGAAAACTTGTTCCGGGAACTTCATGCTTTATATCACCGATAAAAATTACCTCGGATAATTCATATTCTTCCACAAGACGCCTTATTTTTTCTGCAACGGCTTTCGTCTGGGACGGCATCTTAATCCCGTCTTTATAGAACTTTGATTCTATTCCAAGATGCAGGTCGGCCACAATAAGCTTCCTTCCGATTATTATGCATGGCTCCTCATTTATGAACTTCATGATAATCATTCCGGCTTGGAAAATATATATAAAGAAGGTTCATCATATATAAAATTATGAAATCAAGAAGCAAGAGAAAGGGTATATCGCCCCTCATTTCTGTTATTCTTCTGATAGCTTTCACGATGGTGGTTGCAGGCATCCTTGCTGCATGGGCGACACAGTTTGTCCAGGTCAGACAGTCTGAGTTCGTTAAATGCGCTGATGCGAGAATACTCATCCAGAGCAGCTATTATGACAACGGAACACAGCAATTATATACAAACGTATTCAACAACGGGAAAGTTGATCTAGATGGATTTACTTTCATTGTCACACTTGAAAACAGCAGTATATTATCCACTAATTTTGATAACACGACAGTATTATCTGGCGGCGTGGGGACTTTCAACATGACGTCCTCATCCAATGTCAAAGAAGTAAGCCTTCGTTCCAGACAATGCCAGGGAGCTCAGGATTCCATTGGGAAGTATTATATCCAGGGAATCGGATATTAGAAGCATTTTTTTACTAACCAAAAGTAGCAGCTATAAATACGCCTATATAGTGCGTCACTATTATGACTATTACCGCCACCAGAAGATGTTCAGTGACCGCTTTCCACGGGTTTTCTTTGTTTGACTTTCCTATCTTATAGCTCATCGCAGATAGGACTATGAGGCCCCAGATAATGCAGATGATAACAGCCGATTCAATTCCAAAAATCAGAAAAGGTATTACAAAAGTCATCCCGTAAATGAATTTCGCGCCGAATGTTGAAACAGTTGCCTCCCATACATATTTTGCAGAGTGCTTTGCTGATTCTTTTGATATGTGCATCCCGAGAGCGTCTGATAGAGCGTCCGCTATAGCTATCGTCAGGATTCCGCCCATAACGATTGCAGCGGAGTTTGTGCTGGATGACAGGCCCATCATAAGACCAAGCGTCGTGATGGTACCAGAGGTAAGACCGAAAGTTATTCCCGTCTTAAGCGATTTTCTCATAAGAATCATTCAAGGTATATGTTACCCATGTCTTTGTTATACGCAAACTTATCCTCTGTCTGGGCGTTCTTTTTGAAGTCGACCATAGTGCAGACCTGGGAATCCATCATATCGGCCTGCGCGACGACGAGCGCTTCAGGGAATGCCGGAAGCTTCGGTGAGCCGTATTCAAGTTGCCCGTGATGGCTTATTGATATATTCAGAAGCTTTCTCCTGAGGGTTTCAGGCGTCCCTATTTTTCTCATTATCTTCTCCAGCATGAGAACCCCAAGAGTCAGATGACCAACCATTATTCCGTCCTCAGTTGCCTTGATGCTTCCCGAAACTTCAAGCTCTTCCAGTTTTCCGATGTCATGTATGAAGCATCCGGTTATCATAAGGTCTCGGTCAAGCTCCGGATAAATAGTTGACATAGACTCGCATATCGTCATCATGTTTAACGTATGCTCCATGAGACCGCCTATCCACCCCTGGTGACGGTAGATAGCCGCTGGATGCTTCCTGAATTTCTCCATAAATTCCGCATCTTTTGCAAATGACCCAATGAGCTTTTTTAGTTCCGGGTTTTTAACAGAATTAAGGAAGCCGTTTAATGCCGATGACATTTTCTCAATGTCCCTTTCACTGACGCGCACGAATTCGGAAAGATCGTATTCCCCCTCCTTTAGTTTCCTTATTTCGCCAGAAGAATCGACATTTATGGAAATAACATCATTGTAAAGGTTGGTTTTTCCGCTGATGAAAATAACATCATCAATATTTAGGGATTCATATAATCCGTTTACATGGGATTCATTATCGGTGCCCCAGTATTTGAGCATTATGCTTCCTGATGAATCTCCTATATTTAGCTGGAACCCATAACCTTTAGCATATTTCTGAACGGGTTTCTTGAATTTTATTATGAAATTCCCTTCTACTTTCTCAGAAGAAATCAAGTCCCTTATTGCCATAGTAACCGCTTGAATTCATTATTTATAACTTTATTCCGTGAGCATTAAGGACTTTTTGCTGCCACTCCCTGAGCATTTTTTTCGGGGCTTCCCCGCGGGCAAGCTCCTCCATCTGGTTTGTGGACATTATAATGTAAGGCTGAACTCCCAGCAATTCGCCGAGCCTGTTTCTTTCCTCTTTCAGATAATCGAATTTTGCACTGCTCATCCGGGGCTTCAATAACCTTTCCTTGCCCTCTTCAGGCATTTCCATGCCCCTCCTAACCGCATTTGAAAAGCTGTTAGCATTCTTCTTGACCAGCCACGAAACGCCTTTCATTTTTCTCCAGTCATCCGGTGTCCTTGGGGTATCCTTTACCAGTTCGAGAAGCCTTTTGTTAGGAATTACATGATAAGCGGGCCTGTCTGTCTCTTCCGCTATTTTTTCCCTGCAGTCGAAGAGGCTGTGAAGGATAGCTCGCTCACGGCCGGTCATGGTCCTAGAGCCCTTTATGAGATGGCATTCAGTTTTCTTTTCAAATTTTATCTTTTCAAGAAGCCTGAATTCCTCTTTGAACCATGACTCACGCCCTTTATCAATAAGGCTTTTCTTAAGAATATCCCTGAGCCTGATAAGATAGATGACATCCTTTGCCGCATAAGTCTTCATCCTTTCTGTCATCGGGCGCTTTGTCCAGTCGACCTTCTGCATCTTTGAGTCCTTTTCCACGCTGAATAATTCTTCAAGCAGGGAGCCAAGCCCAAACTCCTTCCTTCCGTCGAGCTCGGCTGCTATCTTTGTATCAAAAACGTTCTTGGGATGGCAGTTGAGCTTTTCGTGGAGAACCATGAAATCGAATTCATAATCATGCATTATCTTCTGAATTCTCGGATTCTCCATGAATTTTATGAAAGGTCTCAGGTCTTTGACCTTAAGCGGATCGACAAGCCACGTCTTCCTGCCGTCGGATACCTGTATCAAAGCAAGGTGAGTTCCGTACCTGTGGAGGTTGTTCTCCATCTCAAAATCTAAACCGAGAACCTTTTCTTTTTCCCAGAAACTGACAGCTTTTTTAAGAGACTCATCGTCTTCCACTAGGCGGTATAAAACGACCATATCATATGAATTGGGAGCAGATTATTAAATATTCAAAGCAAATAAACAAAACATTCAAATGCTCGCTAATATCAATCTGAAAAGCGAGAGTTCCGAATGATGCGCCGTTAGTCTAGCCTGGAGGTCTCCTTTCGGATGAAAGGCTTCCGGTCATTAGGACATAGGCTTCCCAAGCCTAAAACCGGGGTTCAAATGAGGCCTTCTTTCCGAGAGCTGACGCTTCTGCAAAGAAGCACTCAAGTGGAAGAAGAATGAAGAAAATCTTGGAAATCCCCGACGGCGCATTTTTTATTTACAAACTGCTGTTGCCAGTCCCCATGACACTCTTCCGGGCATATATGATGTTTCTGGCTGTCTTTGTTCTCTATTATAATGGCAAAATCCGACTCTGTTAGGATTGTGTATAGTATATTCAGGAACCACAAGACCGTTCTCAAATGATATGACGCTTGAACCGGATTCGCTTCCGACAATGGCCGTGTTGCCTGGCTTCAAAGTATAAAAGGCTCCAGATGTATGTTTTCCTTTGACTCTGCCGCCTTTAATTGCCTCAGATTCCCTCACAGCCTGAATTACCTTGTCACGGTTGACGCCGTTGACATAACCGCCTATGCATTCGAGGCTATATTTTGTATATGGGTTTATGACAATTCCTCCGTCAAGATCTCCCTGTTCTTTTGTTATGTGCATCCATTCTTTCACGAATGAACCCAATCTGGCGGGATTATCCCATCCTTCCTTCCCATGCACACGAGTAATTTCTGCCAGCATTTGCTCATACTGGTCATCAGCTCTTACGGTGCCGTTCTTCTTTCCGAGAAGCAAAAGAAACCCCCGGGAATGATGCTTTGCTGCAGCTTCCTGCATCTCCTCAGAAGTATAAACATCCCTTACTACAGGAAATATCCTTCCAAATGCTGAAGAGTCTGCCATAACAAAATTAAGCCTACAACCTGCATTTATTCATTGCTGACATATTTTTTAATTTTTTGGTAAGAGAAGGCCAACTTTTATTAATAAATAAAAATAAATAATATCTCATGTCAAAGATTGATAAGGAAAGCTTATTCGTTTTTACAGAAAATTCAAGAACGAGGCTGAAAGATGCATCAGTCATGCTTAAGAAGACTCCCCAGAGGCTGAAATACTCCCTTAAAGTCATAGAAGACGAGGGAATCCTTTCCGAGCCTTTCTGCATATTCGACTATTCGAGATTCGGTCTCATCCTCTTCAGGGTCTATTTCAAGGGCGGATATATAGGAGACAGGGATAAAGAGAGCGTCATAAAAAAGCTTGTCCAGAATCCTCACATAGTCTCCATTTATGAGCTTTCAGGCGAGTTCGACCTAGCTATAGAGATGGCCGCCCCGAATCCTTCCAGATTCAACAAGGAACTCAAGAAGGTCGCAGACCTCGTAAAGACTCTTAACACATACAAAGTTGTCCTGAATCTCGTCACCCACATATACCCGCGTTCATATCTTCTGAAAACAAACGAACTTCTTATGGGAAGGGAGAACGATGTCATTATAGGAGGAGACAGGGGCATAGAAAGGTTCACTGATAACGAGATGGCTGTCATGGGAGCCCTTCTCAGGAAGCCCCTGACAAAAATGACGTTTCTATCAAAAGAGACAGGAATGAATGTCCGGACGGCAAAATCAATAGTCAAAGGCCTTGAGAACAGGAACATAATTGAAGGGTATAAACGGATAGTAGACCCTAACAAGATGGGAATAAACAAGTTTCGGCTTTTCCTGAAACTACATAACGTAACACAGGAAAGGGACACAGAGATGCTTGATTACATGATTTCCAAGAAAGAGATTGTCCAGCTCAACAGGACCGTTGGCGACTGGGATATGGAAGTCGATATCGAGGCGCTTGACAAGACCGCAATAAGAAGGGTCATCCATAATATGAGGCAGGAATTTACCGATATCATTGAAACGTTCAACATGATTGAGTTCTATCAATATTATAAGAGAACTTATCTGCCGATGTCTTTATTTGAACAGAGGCAGAACATTGATTAGTTTCCTTTAAAACCTTTTATATATAATTCATTTAACCTATAGTATCATATTTGAGGTGTTTTTTATGGATAGCGATACTAAAGATAAGATTCAGAAAAAGATGAAGGACGGATGGATAAAATCATGGATGATGATTGAGGTCATGGCGGTTTCAGAAAGTGCTGCTAAGTCTTCTCTGGAGAAGCATGTCCAGAAAATGGAAACAGAAAAGGGCGCTTTTCTCTATGATAAAAAATTCGGTGAGATGGATAAAATCGATAACCCGCTTCCCAATGTCCCTCATGGATTCTCATATGTAGTCGAATTCGAGATACTGACTCAAAACCTTGACAGGCTCATGACAATCGTCATGAATTACGGCCCATCAAGCGTCGAGATACTGGAACCGGATGAATTGAAAATACCTCTCGGTGAAGCTCAGGGGATTCTGAACTCGGTTTCGGCTATGATGCACAAGTTCGCATCCCAGACAGGCGGGATAATAGTTTCATCATAGTCCGGCCGGAGGTCTGAATTTAATATTTCGCATTACAATTGCCTGCTTGCCGCAGGTTTTTACCTGCGGATTTCAAATACTATCCGATAAAATGAACTAAAAGTGAAGGAATGATTAAAAACAAGATCTGCAACATATGCAGGAAGAAGTTTAAACCGACAGCAGAAGGACGAGTTCAGATAGTTAAGAGAAAGGATAAGGGAAAAGTCGAATTATGGGTTTGTCCGGACTGTGTCCCTCAGGTCAAAGATAAATTAAAAGAAGTTGGATTGAGGATTTGATATCAGAACAAAGCAAATCTTAAATAATCTTTTGGTATTATTGACCTGTTTTTTGTTGTGCATGAATGGAATGGATTATATTCCCCATTAATAAAAGGCGCTTCGCACCATCTTGGTCTATTATATACGTTCATGGTTTCACCTGGATAATGTATTAATTAAAGAAATAAATAGTAGTATTATTCCAAGAATTTACTTCTTCTCTGCCTTCGCTTCGGCTTTTGGAGCAGGTGTTGGCTTCTCAATTCCGAGCTTTTTCATTATGTCTGATGAAAATGCCCTTTCGACTTCGGCATCGCCTGCCTTTTCTGCAATCTTGACTTTCAGGGCTGTCGGCTCGATATGATTGATATTGACTTTTCTTCTCCTGACACCTGTCAGGGACTTTGGCCCAGTGACCATTGCAAAGCCCTTATCGTCTGCCTTTTCAACGACAACGCAGTATTTTCCGGCTTCCCTGCCGGCGATTTTAACACAAATGGTTCCTATATCAATCATAAATTCACCATACCTATTTTGTTAGTTTATTATAAATTTTAATTTCTGACTCCCGCCTAAAGGCGGGCATGCACTTCTATGCGACTTTTATGTTCTCCATCACAAGCTTCTTCTTAAGGCAGCCTGCACAAAGGTTCCCGCCGTATGCTCTCTCTGGCCTCTTCTTGGTCTTGGGGAGCTTCTTAAGCTTCTCAGCGGTCGTCCTGGGGACGCCGTGAAGGGCCTTCCCGCACTGGGCGCATTTTGCAGCCGCATTCTTCGGCTTAGTATAATGAACCTTCTTTGTTCCGCCTGGCGTGGTTACCTTTTTCCTTTTCCATGAAGTTGATCTTAATGCTGGTCTTGGCATATAATCACCATAATATTATAGATACCACTATATATACTGTTACACTTATAAAAATAAGGGAGTTTTTTATTTTTAATCCTTTATTTCCCTGTCGAAGACCTCTATATGATGCTTGAGCTGCATCAGCATGTCATTCGTGTGCGACAATGCCTTTTCCAGATTGACTTTCTCCTTCTTCATCTGGAAAATCTGCGTCTTTAGGACTATCCCGTCAGATTCAAGGCCCGCCCTGTCTTCCTTGAGGTTGTCTATTTTCACCTGGAGGTCCGATTCATATTTTGCCTTTTTCTTGAGTTCTGAATGCATCTTGTCCCTTGTCTTCTGGAGATGGGCGACCACCTCCTGAAGGTGTATCTCCTCATTGCGGAGCTTCTTTATCTTTTCCTCAAGGTCCTCTCTCTCTTTCTTGATATTCAGAGCCGTTACAACATCATCAGAAAGAATATTTACAACGCTTTTTAGATGTTCATGAACATTCTTGTTGACACTCACTCCTTTATGCACCATCGAACCACCTCAAAATTATAACTCTGATATTGAAATTATAACGGAAATTGTATATAAAACTGTATCTCATTTCTTTTTTATCCTCTTTTTATGCAATTTCACAAGCCTAAGAATTTCCTCAAGCTGTGCGTTTATGACGTTAATGTCAGGATTTTTGAAGACCTCTTCAAGGACCGCTTTCCTTCCTGTGCCCTTCTCCACCCAGCCCCCGTCCTCGAACGAGTATCTATACTTGTCTGATACGTTGTCGGTCAGCGACTGTATTTCCGATTCCAGAATCTCGACCAGCCCGGCGAACTCGGAATTGTTCTCTGCAATCATCTTCACCTTTCTGGAGAGTACTTGATTTTCCTTTCTCATTCTCAGAATGAGATTTTTGTTCTTTTCGAGTATCTTTTTCAGTTTGCCCATCGATTTCGAGTCAAGAACGTCTGCTTCCTGCATATCTGTGATTTCCACTTTGTCTTCTTCAAACTCTTCGGGGACACCAATCTCCAGCTCGTCTTCGCCCATAAATATTATATAATGACTCGCTTTATTTAAGATTCCTGATCATTATGCAAAAGCCGCATTTAGGGCATTTTTCGTGGACTATTGAGGCGGAATAACCAGACCTGTCAATGACTTTCTCATTGCACTTCGGGCAGAAGGTCGATGATTTATCGCTGAGTACATTGCCAATATAAACATAATGCAGTCCTTCCTCCTTAGCGGTTTTGTACGCTTTCTCGAGTATTTCCATTGAGGTTTTCGGAATCTTATCTTCCTTGTATTGCGGATAAAAAGCACTGAAATGGAGCGGAGTATCAGCTCCGAGATTTTCCTTTATCCATCTGCACATTGGCCTTATGTCCTCTTCTGAATCGTTCTTTCCGGGAATCAGAAGGTTTGTTATTTCGATTAATACCCCGATTTTTTTGTATGTTATAAGGGCTTCCTTTACTGGTTCGAAATCAAGGACGGAGCACATTTTTCTGTAGAATTCCGGAGAACCTTTCCAGTCGACATTGACTGCATCAAGAAGGCCTTTCATTTTTTCTATTGCTTCCGGAGCCGTGTAGCCGTTGGAGACCCAGACATTGTATAATCCTTTCTTCTTTGCAAGCTTCATCGTTTCAAAAGAATATTCATAGAATACTGTCGGTTCCGTGTATGTGTATGCGATTCCCGGAATATCATTCTTCAGGGCGATTCCGACTATCTGTTCAGGAGAAAGCTCTTCACCCTTTATGCCTCCGTATTCCTGAGAGATTGACCAGTTCTGGCAGAATGAGCATCTGAAATTGCATCCGACTGTCGCGATTGACAAGCATTTGGTTCCGGGAGCGAAATGGAATAGAGGCTTCTTTTCTATCGGGTCTATCGCAAGAGAACTGCATTTCCCGTAAACAAGAGAATATAACTTTCCGTCAACATTCTTCCTGACTTTGCAGAAGCCCGCCTTTCCGGGAAGGATTAAGCAGCGCCTTGCGCACAGGTTGCATCTGACGTTTTTTCCTTCCTGCTTATCGTAGAACATGGCCTCTTTCATAATAAAGGTTTGAACTATTGAATATTAAATAACATTTTAACAGCCGAACAGACTGAGCCCTTTATAAATAATGATGTTTTATCTACTATGTATCGGAGAAACCCAAACGGTTTTTCTGATAAAAATTTAATTGAGGTATTTTAAATGAAAGGAAATGTAAAGTTCTTCAACCAGACAAAAGGATTCGGATTCATAACTGGTGAAGACGGCAAGGACTATTTTGTCCATTCAACAGGATTAGCTGAGGGAACCATTCTGAGAGATGAGGGGACTCCGGTTACATTCGAAATTGAACAGGGAGACAAAGGTCCGAAGGCAGTTAACGTTAAAAAAGAGAGTTCTGAGTAAATCGTTTTGTAAATTTCGTACAGTAAACTTTCTACTATTTTTTTGTTTTAATTTTGATTTTCTTAGTTCAGGCTTTAAACATCGAGACTACCCTGTCCCTGTAGCCGAACTTCCTGTAAAGGGATGCAGCAATCTTGTTGTGGTCCCATCTCTCGAGTGTGAGATAATCTATCTTTTTCTCTTTGAACCATTTCATAACTTCATTGAGCAACTTCTCAGCAATGCCTTTCCTCCTGTGATTCGGCCGGACATAGAGGCTGAAGAGATGTCCCTGCTGTCTGGCTTTCAGGTCGGACCCGTTCTTCTTTATCTCGGCTCCTGCGAAGCCGATGACTTTTCCGTTCTCTTCAGCAATGACAAAAACCGTGTTTTTCTGCCTGATATTCTTAGCAAGCCTCATTCCTAGGACTCTTTTGATGTATGCAGGGTCAAGCATGCTGTCCTGCTCGCATTCCCAGCGGAAGAACTCTGTCTTTATCTCTTTTAACGCTTCGAAATCCCCGATAGCGGCTCTTCTGATTATCATTATTAATAAATCATTCTCCGGTATAAAAATGACTGAAAAGCGGGCATGAAAAACCGGAAGCTGCTAATAAAGTCAATTTATATAAATGAGAAATATCTATATCATTCTCATGATGGATATTCTTGCAAACGAGCAGTTTTTCACTCTGGCAATAATACCGCTTTTGATTATGGCCGCAAGGATTGTTGATGTCACGCTTGGGACAATCCGGCTTATATTCATATCAAAAGGCGAGAAGCTGCTTTCGGCAGGAATAGGATTTTTTGAGGTTCTTGTCTGGCTTCTGGCGATAACCCGCATAATGGACAATCTGACCAACGCATATGCTTATATCGCTTATGCAGGAGGCTTTGCAATCGGGACATATCTTGGGATAACGATAGAAAACAGGATAACGA
Organism: Candidatus Aenigmatarchaeota archaeon; assembly: GCA_016932735.1. Classification (GTDB taxonomy): domain Archaea; phylum Aenigmatarchaeota; class Aenigmatarchaeia; order QMZP01; family QMZT01; genus JAADIF01. Next base: position 757 of record JAFGCI010000003.1, on the reverse strand, counting down.
TTGGAAAAGTCATGGTCAGGTTCACTACAACAAAAGACGCGGCGGACATAGTTGAAGAACTAAGAAGAAAAAGATACACATTCACATGTGTGGGCGTCGACGGACCTGACGGGGAAGTCAAATCGCTTCATGTGATCATCAATAAAAAAGACCTCAAGAAACTGATTAACTATATAACAAAATACGATGAAAAGACGTTTTATACCGTTGAAGATGTTAAGATAGTAACAGAGCATGTTAATTATTCCGATTCTCCAAAGACCTCGCAAAGATGGAGGCTTCTAAGAAAGCTCGGGATTTCAAGATGCAAGTAGATGCCCATCAGGACTGGAATTCTCCCCCCCCCTGGTTCTTTTTCTAAAAGAACATATTTATAGCTTAAATGAGTGATTTTATTTTGGTTATTCTTTCACTATACCGGCAGCTTTTTATAATGGTAGTGATTAATTTAATCACTATTGTAATTCAGAGATGTAAGAATGGATGAATTAAAAGAGATTAGAAAAAAGAAAATTGAAGAATTGAGGGAGAAAATGGAAAATCAGAAAATAGAAACAAAAATAGAAGTAGATGATAACAATTTTGAAGAGAAAGTAATCAGGCAGAGCAATGATGTTCTTATTGTTGTCGATTTTTGGGCTGAATGGTGCATGCCTTGTTTAATGCTTGGCCCTGTTTTAGAAAAAATTACAGAAGAACATAAAGGGAAAATTGTATTAGCTAAATTGAATGTTGACAAAAGCCCAAAAATGAGCCA